>JBEIKR010000080.1:0-12500 GCA_040379705.1 Crocinitomicaceae bacterium | reverse complement strand
GTAAGAAAATCCGTGATGCGGAGTTGAATAAAATTCCGTTCATGCTGATTGTTGGGGAGAAAGAAGCCGAAAACAATGAGGTTTCCGTTCGACAGCGTGGGTCAGGAGATTTGGGATCAATGAGCATTGCTGATTTCTCGAAATTGGTACAAAAGACAATAGAAGATGAACTTTCATCGAAAGCATAAAAACTGAATGAGAAAAAACACGAGAAAACCGTTCGTAAGAAGAGAAGAAAAAGAAGAGCACAAGATCAACGAGAAGATTGATGCACGCGAGGTGCGTTTGGTTTTTGAAGGGTCTGAGCCGCAGGTGGTTTCGACTTCTGAAGCATTGAAAATGGCTGAAGAACAAGAGCTAGACCTTGTTGAAATTTCGCCAAATGCGGTCCCGCCAGTTTGTAAAATCATGGACTACCGCAAGTTTCTTTACAACCAGAAACGGAAGCAAAAAGAGTTAAAAGCGAAGCAGAGTAAAGTCGTATTGAAAGAGGTTCGTTTCGGACCAAACACCGATGACCATGACTTCAACTTCAAATTGGCTCATGCCCGCAAGTTCTTGGAAGAAGGAAACAAAGTGAAAGCGTATGTATTCTTCCGTGGACGAACGATTGTGTTTAAAGACAGAGGTGAGATTTTATTGTTGAAATTCGCCCAAGAATTGGCTGACATCGGTGCTGTAGAACAGTTGCCAAAGTTGGAAGGCAAGCGAATGATCATCATGATCAACCCGAAAAAGAAGTAATACACTTCATTAAAATAGCTATACAGAAATAACATAAAAACGAAGAGAGATGCCTAAAATGAAAACTAAATCCAGTGCAAAGAAGCGATTCACAATCACTGGAAGCGGTAAAATCAAAAGAAAGCATGCGTTCAAAAGTCACATCTTGACAAAGAAGTCGACAAAACGCAAGCGCAATTTGACAGCAGCAGGTTTGGTTCATGAATCAGACGTGTCGAATGTTAAGTTACAATTGTGCATGTAATACATGCCTCGGTTTATTAATTGTTTAACCCGGTAACGAGTACATAAGTTTCCTGAGACAACGGAACACTCCTTATCAAAAAACTAGAAATTATGCCTAGATCAGTAAATCACGTTGCATCAAGAGCTCGTAGAAAGAACTTGATGAAATTGGCCAAAGGATACTTTGGTCGCAGAAAAAATGTCTGGACAGTCGCAAAAAATGCGGTTGAAAAAGGACTCAACTATGCCTACGAAGGTCGTAAGCAAAAGAAAAGAAGCTTCCGTTCACTATGGATTCAGCGTATCAACGCTGGAGCTCGTCAGTACGGAATGAGTTATTCTCAATTCATCGGAGCTGTGCACAAAAGTGGAATCGAATTGAACCGTAAGGCGCTTGCAGATTTGGCTTTGAACCACCCTGAAGCATTCAAGGCGGTTGTAGATGCAGTTAAGAAATAATCAGTTAATCGCTGTATAGCAAGAATCCCAGTCGAAAGGCTGGGATTTTTTTTGATTTTTATTTTGGTGTTGGAGAAGATAAACCATCGACAAAATTTGATCAAATGGAATTGGCTACCTTTTAAATTCCCCGTTAAAATACTATTGAAATGATTCAATAATTCTAATTTATACGTTCTCTAAACCCTATGACAAAAAGCAAAGAAATCCTCAATTAAAACAAAGAACTTTCATGACGCAATGTATTATTCAAAATCAAAAAAAGTTAAAAGATTTTTTCGCATATCACACCATGAAAAAAACTTCGCAAAGTCATGCGAAGAAATTGAAAAATCAAAGCGATATTTTTTTAATTCGATTACTTTTGCTTTTCAAATTTGAACTATGTCATTAACCACGCAGAAAGCTTCCCTTGCTGGAGTCCTTATCACCATCGGAATTGTTTTTGGAGATATCGGTACTTCACCGTTGTATGTTTTTCAAGCAATCACAGGCCAAGGAACAAACTTTTCATATGATTTGATTATGGGAGGGTTGTCATGTGTTATTTGGACACTAATTTTATTGGCAACCACGAAGTATATTTATTTTGCCCTCAATGCAGATAATAAAGGTGAAGGTGGAATTTTTGCGCTTTTTGCACTTTTGAAAGCCCGCAGAATAAAATGGGTCATTATCCCGGCATTGATTGGATGTGCTACGCTCTTGGCTGACGGTTTTATTACACCAGCGATTTCAATTTCATCCGCCGTTGAAGGAATCAACAACATCAATCCAGACTTCCCTGTTCTTCCCGTTGTTGTCGGAATTATAGTGTTGTTATTTTCAGTGCAACAATTTGGAACCAATGCCATTGGTAAAGCTTTTGGTCCTGTAATGCTCGTTTGGTTTGGATTTTTAGGATATCTAGGTCTCATAAACATCGCGAAGAACCCAGACGTCTTGGCGGCCTTCAACCCTTATTATGCTTACAATCTTATTGTCAATGTGGACGGTGGATTCTGGGTGTTGGGTGCTGTTTTCTTGTGCACAACGGGCGCTGAGGCCTTGTATTCTGACCTTGGTCACTGTGGCAAAGGCAATATCCGCATCAGCTGGGGATTCATGAGTACGCTTCTTGTCGTAAATTACCTCGGCCAGTCAGCACTTTGTCTTCAAGATGGCTTTCATTTGGCACCAAAACAAACTGTTTTCTACGCCATGGTACCACCTGATTTATTGTATTTCGCCATTGGGATTGCCACTGCGGCTACAATTATTGCATCTCAAGCGCTCATCACTGGAGTATTTACATTGATGAACGAGGCCATTAAATTGGATTTGTGGACAAACCTCAAAGTGAAGTATCCTTCTGAACATCAAGGTCAAATTTACATACCTTTTATCAATTGGTTTTTAATGGGTGGATGTTTACTTGTGATTGCTGTCTTCCAAAAATCGGCAGCGATGGAAGCAACCTATGGATTAGCGATAACCATTGATATGGTGATGACCTCAATACTTTTGTGTTACTTACTCATTCTCAGATACAAGAAATTCAGACCATTCTACATTCTCATTTTTGCAATTTTCCTTTTGATTGAAGCAATATTCTTAATGTCAAACCTTGGTAAAATTGTTCATGGCGGATGGTTTACGTTAATTTTAGCGATTTCATTCTTCTCGATCTTGTTTCTCTACTACAAAGCAAAATTACTGCGCAGAAATATCACAGCCTATGTGCCAATGAGTAAGGTTAAACCGTTGCTGAACGCAGTAAAAACGGATGATAAATTGCACTATGAAGCATCAAATTTAGTTTACCCAACGCGAAGTACACATCATGAAAAATTGGATTCTACCGTTTTCTTCTCTTTGTTCAACAAGCGTCCCCGTAAAGCTGGCGTATATTGGTTCTTGCATTTAGAAATCATTTCAGACCCATGGGGTGTTCATTACTCGGTAAATGAAGTAATTGATCAAACGTGTTATTACGTTCGACTTCAACTTGGATTTAAAGAAGAACATCGCGTGGAATATATGATGCGTAAGATTCAAGGAAAAATGGTTGAGAAAGGTGAACTCACTGGTGAAAGTGTATTCGAATCCGTGCGCGGACAATTGGATGAAGTAGACTTCAAATTCATCGTATTGAATTCGCGCGTTGCAACCGACAACCATTTAACAGCATTCCAAACGCTATGCGTGAAAGCATATCGATTTGTGAAATCAACAGGTCTTAAACCAGCTGAAGATTTTGGATTAGACAAGACCAATGTTGTTGTAGAATATATTCCAATAAGTGTTACCAAACAACTCGACCAGGTGTTGGTGGAAGATTGCGAGGATTATTCGAATTCGTAGGGGAAGAGATGATTGGCCGTTGACACAAGGGACAAGGGACAATAGACAATAGACAATAGACAAGGGACTTAATCATTCGTAGATTTTGTAAAGATCCTTTCCTTGCGAAGCATCTAATTTGCGAAGCAAACAAATTCTAAATTGCCGAAGGCATCAAATTTAGACAAAAGACCGCTGCGCTGAAGGACAATGGACAATGGACAATGGACTTCAAGATTCTAAGATTTCAGGATATTAAGACTTGATTTCTACTCTAGTGATGTTATTAAACCCTAATTGCGAAGCATCAAATTATAAATTGCCGAAGGCATCAAATTTTAGAGATTTCAAGATTTTAAGACTTGATTTTAATTCGTAATTCGTAATTCGTAACTCGTAATTCGTAATTCGTAATTCGTAATTCGTAATTCGTAACTCGTAACTCGTAACTCGTAATTCGTAACAAAAAAAGGAGCCGAAGCTCCTTTTTTCATTGACTATAAACTAGAATTATTTCTTGTCGTCTACTTCTTCGAAGTCAACATCCGTTACTTCGTCACTTGGATTTCCAGATGACTGCGCACCTTGATCTGCACCACCATCTGCGTTTGCAGCGTTGTACATTTCTTGCGATGCTGCTTGGAATGCGTTGTTCAATCGTTCGATTGCAGCTTCAAGGTTCTCCATGTGCTTCGCTTCAAACTCCTTTTTCAATTCAGCAAGAGCATCTTCGATTGGTTGTTTTTTATCCGCAGGGATTTTATCTCCATACTCTTTCAGCTGACGCTCCGTTTGGAAGATGGTAGAATCCGCTTTGTTCAACAACTCAGCTTCATCACGACGCTTCTTATCGGCATCTGCATTTGCTTCTGCCTCTGCTTTCATGCGCTTGATTTCTTCATCAGAAAGACCAGAAGATGCTTCAATCTTAATTGATTGTTGTTTTCCTGTGCCTTTATCTTTTGCCGAAATGTTCATGATTCCATTGGCATCCACATCAAATGTTACTTCGATTTGTGGAACCCCGCGAGGTGCTGGTGGAATGTCCGTCAATTGGAAACGTCCAAGCGTTTTGTTGTCCGAAGACATTGCACGTTCACCTTGCAATACATGAATATCTACGGATGGTTGATTGTCAGATGCTGTTGAGAATACTTCCGATTTCTTTGTAGGAATCGTTGTGTTCGCATCAATCAATTTAGTAAATACACCACCCATTGTTTCGATTCCCAATGAAAGTGGAATTACATCCAACAATAACACATCTTTCACTTCTCCAGTAAGCACACCCCCTTGAATAGCCGCTCCAACAGCAACAACCTCATCTGGATTTACTCCTTTTGATGGTGCTTTTCCAAAGAAACGTTCTACTGCATCTTGAATGATTGGAATACGTGTTGAACCTCCTACAAGGATGATTTCATTGATATCACTTGTTGATAATCCAGCATTCTTCAATGCTGAACGGCATGGTGCAATCGTACGTTCAACGATTGTTGAAATCAACTGTTCAAATTTTGAACGTTGTAAAGTGCGTACCAAGTGCTTTGGGATTCCATTCACCGGCATGATATACGGAAGGTTGATTTCCGATGATGTTGTTGATGAAAGTTCAATTTTAGCCTTCTCTGCCGCTTCTTTCAAACGCTGAAGTGCCATAGGATCTTTGCGAAGATCTACACCCTCTTCCGACTTGAATTCATCTGCCAACCAGTCTATGATCGCCTGGTCAACATCATCTCCCCCGAGGTGCGTGTCCCCATCTGTCGCCAATACTTCAAACACTCCATCTCCAAGCTCAAGAATCGACACGTCATGCGTTCCTCCACCAAAGTCGAAAACCGCAATTTTCTGATCGATTCCTTTTTTATCCAACCCATACGCCAAAGCAGCTGCTGTTGGCTCGTTAATAATTCGTTTGATTGTCAAACCAGCAATTTCTCCTGCTTCCTTCGTCGCTTGACGTTGAGAATCGTTGAAGTATGCAGGAACAGTAACGACTGCTTCTGTAACCTCATGGCCAAGATAATCTTCTGCTGTTTTCTTCATTTTCTGAAGAATCATTGCAGAAATTTCTTGCGGAGAAAACATACGGTCGTCGATTTTTACACGCGGCGTGTTATTGTCGCCTTTCACTACCTCATAAGGTACACGCTCCGCCTCACGCTTTGTTTCGTCATACGACGCACCCATGAAACGTTTGATCGAATAGATCGTTTTTGTCGGGTTGGTAATGGCTTGTCGCTTGGCTGGATCCCCAACCTTGCGTTCGCCTCCTTCCACAAATGCCACCACAGAAGGCGTTGTACGCTTCCCCTCCGAGTTTGCAATCACCACTGGCTCGTTACCTTCCATTACGGAAACACATGAGTTGGTGGTTCCTAAGTCAATTCCAATAATTTTTCCCATTTTCTTTTTATTCAGTGTTAAACCGCGCTGACTTGTCAATCACTGTGCCACTGGAAATCGAAGATAATTTTCTGCCAAATTTGTCAAAGTAATAAATGACATGCATTTCAAATGTGTCGAATTGGCAGTTTTTATGACAAAGATTTCAAGATGTTAAGATATGAAGGACGTCAAGACATTAAGATTTCAAGATGTAAAGATATGAAGGACGTCAAGACATTAAGATTTCAAGATGTTAAGACTTGATTTTAACTCGTAACTCGTAACTCGTAATTCGTAACTCGTAATTCGTAACTCGTAATTCGTAATTCGTAACTCGTAATTCGTAACTCGTAACTCGTAACTCGTAACTAGTCAAACGCCCTAAAAGAGTTCTGGCTCATCTGAATCAACTTTTCGTATTGTTCCGGTGTTAAATCTGAATGGTAGTAATGAACAGGGTTCACTTTTTCCCCATTGTGTTCGACTTCGTAATGCAAGTGAGGCCCCGTGGATTTTCCCGTATTTCCGACCAATCCGATGAGTTGTCCACGCGTGACTTTATCTCCACGAAGAACTTTGAATGCACTCAAGTGAGCATAGCGCGTTTTGTAGCCAAAACCATGATTCACAACGATGCATTTCCCATAGCCCCAACCACTCGTTTCCACAGACTCCACCACTCCATCGCCAGTAACATACACTTCTGTTCCAATGCGCGCGGTAAAATCCATCCCTGTGTGCATCCGACGCGTCTTGTAAATTGGGTCGATGCGGTAACCAAACCCTGAAGCCATCTGCTTAAGGTTTTTGTTACTTACGGGCTGGATCGCTGGAATACTCGAAAGCATCTTATCTTTATTCTTCGCTAAAGACAGTAGCTCTTTAAATGAAACCGACTGACCATGAATGCGTCTTTCCAAATCATCCATTCGTTCTGACGTGCGCTGCAACAAGGATGAATTTGTGAGACCATCTAAATAGGCGTACTTTTTCAATTCAGCCGACTCAGAGTTCTTAAGTTCCTCAGGAAATTCATCCGCAAATAATGCCACACGGTACAACTCTTCATCGCGCTTTTGAATCCCCTCCAACACCTGATTGGCAAGTGTTATGTCCGCATTCAAACGGTCGATTTCTGTCCGATATGTTTCAATTTCTTTCTTCAGGAACAGTTCTTTCGGTGAATCTAGTTTACGTGTGAAAAAATAGGCCAATACCATTCCCATCACAATGCTTGGTGATGCCCAAAGTACCACGCGAAGAAAGCGCGTAATGGGACTTCTTGACACCTCCTCATAGGAAAGTGTGTCGGGATTATATCTGTACTTCTTCTTTGGCAAGCAAGGCAAATATAACGCGTTTATGATTTAATCCATGCTTTCAGGCCAATACTTGAACTGAAATATCGCTGAAACACTTACCTTTGCCACTCAAATTAAAACACTGAAAACGGAATGAAAGTTTCAGAAATTCGAAATACATTTTTTCAATTCTTCGCATCGAAAGGACATGAGATCGTTCCTTCAGCACCTATGGTTGTGAAAAATGATCCTACCTTGATGTTTACCAATGCTGGGATGAATCAGTTCAAGGATTATTTCCTTGGAAATTCAGTACCAACACACCGACGTATCGCCAACTCACAAAAGTGTTTGCGCGTTTCAGGGAAACACAATGACTTGGAAGAAGTGGGGGTTGACACTTATCACCACACCATGTTTGAGATGTTGGGGAACTGGTCTTTTGGAGATTACTTCAAGGAAGAAGCCATTGAGTGGGCTTGGGAGTTGTTGACTGAAGTGTATAAAATTCCGAAAGATAGATTGTATGTGACCGTTTTTCAAGGTGATGCAAGCGACAATGTACCCATGGATGAAGAGAGTTTTACCATTTGGAAAAAATTTATTGCTGAGGATAGAATAATCCTTGCTTCCAAGAAGGACAATTTCTGGGAAATGGGAGATACTGGGCCATGTGGACCATGTACGGAAATTCATGTGGACTTGCGCTCTAAAACTGAAAGAGATGCTGTTGATGGACGCAATCTTGTGAACTTTGATCACCCCCAAGTGATTGAAATCTGGAACAACGTATTCATGCAATTCAATCGCAAGGCGGACGGCAGTTTAGCGCCTTTGCCTGCAACACACGTGGATACTGGAATGGGACTTGAACGTTTGGCGATGGCCTTGCAAGGCAAAACATCGAACTACGACACGGACCTTTTCCAAACCTTGATTCAACACATGGAGAAAGTTTCGGGTGCAAGCTATGGAAAGTCAGAAGAGGTCGATACTGCACTGCGCGTTATTGCCGATCATATTCGTGCGATTGCATTTTCAATTGCCGATGGACAACTTCCTTCAAACACCGGCGCAGGATATGTTATTCGTCGCATACTTCGCAGAGCAGTTCGCTATGGCTATCAAACATTGGGGTTGAAAGAACCTTTCCTGTGCGATTTGTCTGGGGTCTTAAGCGACATCATGGGAGATCCTTTTGAGGAATTGATCAAGCAAAAAGAACTCGTTCAAAAAGTAATTCGCGAGGAAGAAATCAGCTTTTTCAGAACCCTTGAGCAAGGAATTAAACGCATGGACGCCATTATTACACAATCGAAGAGAGACGATAATGAAATCATCAATGGTGTTGCTGTATTTGAATTGTACGACACCTATGGATTCCCTGTGGATTTAACCTCGCTTATTGCACGTGAGAATGGACTTCAAATTGACGAGGACGCATTTAACGCCGAGCTTCAAAAGCAAAAAGACCGTTCTCGCGCAGCTACAGCCATTGAAACAGATGATTGGGTTCAGGTTCATCCTGATTCGGAAATCACGTTTGTAGGCTATGATCAATTGAGCACGAACGTGAATATTCTGAAATACCGAAAGGTTTCCCAAAAACAAAAGGCATTCTACCAATTGGTCTTGAACAACACGCCTTTCTATCCAGAAGGTGGAGGTCAGGTAGGTGATACTGGATTCATCGAATCGAATGGCATCAAAACCACTATTTTCGACACAAAAAAAGAAAACAATCTGATCATTCATCTTTCAGAAACTCTTCCTTCTGACCCCTCGGCTGAATTTCTAGCTATTGTGAATGAGGACAATAGAAGTGCTTCAGCAAGCAACCACTCGGCAACTCACCTACTCCACCATGCATTGCGCAGTGTCTTGGGTACACATGTCGAACAGAAGGGATCACTAGTGAATCCATCTTATTTGCGCTTTGACTTCTCCCATTTCTCAAAAGTTACGGATGAAGAATTGGCAAAGGTAGAAGCCATGGTCATCCAAGCGATTCGTCAAAACAACGCGTTGGATGAGCGACGTGCTGTTCCTATGGATACTGCGAAGGAGATGGGCGCTATGGCACTCTTTGGTGAAAAATATGGCGATGCAGTGCGTGTCATTAAATTCGGTGATTCGGTTGAACTATGCGGTGGAACACACGTGTCCTCAACAGGTAAGATTGGCATGTTCAAGATCATTACCGAAACAGCTGTTGCTGCTGGAATACGACGTATTGAAGCCATTACATCTGCGACTGCAGAACATTATTTCGTTGAAAAAGCAGAGCGTTTAGATCAAGTAGCCTTGGCATTGAAAAATCCAAAGGATGTAGTGAAGGCGGTTGAAGACTTACAGGCAAAAAATGCGCAACTGCAACGCGAGATTGAAGCGCTGCAAAAAGAGAAAGCCATGCATGTGAAAGGTTCGTTGAAAGGAAAGATTCAACACATCGGAGATATTCATTACCTCGGCGAAATTTTAGCGCTAGACGGTGGTTCAATCAAGGATATACTTTTTCAATTGAAAGGTGAAACGGACAACTTCCTTGGTGTGATCGGTGGCAATGAAGGAGACAAATGCACCCTCAGTATCATTGCGAGCGATAGCATCATTGAATCTAAAGGGTTCAATGCGGGAACGATGATTCGTGAGGCAGCGAAGCACATTCAAGGAGGTGGCGGAGGTCAACCATTCTTTGCTACAGCTGGTGGAAAGAATCCAAGTGGATTGCAGGCTGCCCTCGATGAAATACGTTCAAAACTGAATTGATCCTTGAAGAAAGTTCGCACAGCACTTCTAATCACCTATTATTGGCCTCCAGCAGGAGGTGCAGGGGTACATCGATGGTTGCGCATGTCACGTTTTTTCAAAGAAAATGGATGGAATCTTCATGTCTATTGTCCTGAAAATGGTTCTTGGCCAACCTTAGACCCAGCTTTACAAGCGGAAGTCTCGGGTGACTTAACCATTGTTCGAAGATCTATTTTCGAGCCGCACAAATACCTTGGAAAAAAAAGCAATCCAAACATTGGCGCTGGACTTACTCACCAAGGAAAAGTTGGATTGATGAAGAAAGCAGTCATCTGGATCCGTGGAAATCTATTCGTTCCAGATGCGCGTGTTTTTTGGATCAAGCCTAGTGTTCGATATATATCAAACTATCTGAAGGAACATCCTGAAATTGATACCATCATTTCGACCGGACCACCCCACAGCATGCACCTCATCGCATTGGGACTTAAAAAACGTTTTCCAAAGATCAATTGGGTGGCGGATTTTAGAGATCCATGGACACAAATTGACTTTTACCACGAGCTACTACCGGGCAAATGGGCCGATAGTCGACATAAAAAATTAGAAAAATCCGTACTTCAGACCGCTGATCACGTAATTACCGTAAGTAATGCGTGTGCAGAAGGCTTGCAAGATATCGCAAAGCGAAAAGTAGAAGTTGTAACGAATGGGTTTATTTTCCCAGAGTTTAATGCTCAAGAAGTGCCACTTGACAAGGCCTTTACCATCGCCCATTTTGGTTCCATGCCCAATGCACGAAATCCTGTGGCGTTATGGAAAGCGCTTCAAGGTGCGATACGAATCAATCCAGCAATTGCTGAACATCTTCAGCTAAAATTGGTCGGTCCCGTGGACTTTCAAATTATCGAAGACATCAAAAAATACCAGTTGGAAAGGAACATGAAATTGATTCCTTCAGTGTCACATGCTGAAAGTTTAATGATGCAGCGAAGTGCTCAGATTCTGCTACTAGTGGCAAACAATGCTGGAAATGTCAAAGGGATTCTCACAGGTAAATTTTTCGAGTACTTGGGGGCAAAACGACCAATACTTTCAATTGGGATGGCCGATGGAGACTTGAATGAAGCTGTTGTGAACACGCAATGTGGTCAGTTTTGTGATTTCAATGATGAGGAGTCAATGAAGGCATTTATTCTCGAATCCTTCGAAAAATACCAAACGGGCGCCCTTCATTCTTCTAGTATTGGATTAAACACCTACTCCACACAAGCGTTGACCAAGAAATTTCTTGACATTATTTGTGAATAAAAAACCATTTCAAAAGCCAAAAAAGAACTTTTGTTTCATTGATTTTGTGCAATTTCGTTGTGCTTTACTGCTAGACGAATGAAAATCAACACTACCATCCAAATCAAGCCGCGTTATACTCAAAAACAAAAATACACCTTTTTAGGTGTAACCTTGGGTTTTTTATTTCCGATAATCGGAACACTTTTCGAATGTTCATTTCGCGGAATGGGCGGACATTCAATTCAAGATTTAATTGAATGTCAAAAAGCTTCACCCGCGCTTTGGTTGGTTGATACTGCCCCATTTTTCTTAGGTTTGATTGCTTCATTCGCAGGAAGACATCTCGACTTAGTCAATGAGAAAAACAAACAAATCGAAGAGCGTTACCAGCAAATGTCCGAGTTGCGTGAAATTGCAGACAATGCGAACAAAGCAAAAAGTGAGTTCCTGGCCAACATGTCTCATGAGATTCGCACACCGATGAATGCCATTTTGGGAATGAATTACCTCATCAGCAAAACACCCTTAAACGAAAAGCAGCGCGACTTCAACAATAAGATTGAAACGTCCGCGAAGAACTTATTGCGCATTATTGATGATATTTTGGACTTCTCAAAGATTGAGGCAGGTAAATTGACCTTAGAAGTTACCCATCTCTATTTGGAGGAATTGATTGCTGACATCGCCGCAACGGTGAACATTAAACTGCAAAAAAAGCCTGAAGTAGAGCTTGTTACTTATATTGATCCTAAGATTCCACCTGTGCTAATGGGCGATAGTGTTCGTCTTCGTCAGGTATTGCTGAACTTAACAGACAATGCGGCAAAGTTCACGGAGCGAGGTGAAATAAAAATTGAAATTAAGGTGGTTCAAAAGATGAGTTACGGGGCAATCTTGCGTTTTTCCGTGAAAGACAGCGGTATTGGCTTGACTGAAGAAGCTATTAAAAACCTATTCCAACCTTTCCAACAAGCCGACCTCTCTACAACCCGAAAGTATGGTGGCACAGGACTG
>JBEIKR010000079.1:0-12583 GCA_040379705.1 Crocinitomicaceae bacterium | reverse complement strand
GCAAGCCCGCATTCGGATGTGCACTGACACAAAATTCTGTTTTCTGCGAAAGGACCTGTAAATACGGACGCATCATGGAAGCCCCAAGTGCACAATTCAATCCGACAGACAACAATGGCATGTGCGAAACGGAAATCAAAAATGCTTCCGTCGTTTGACCTGTCAATGTACGTCCACTTTGATCAGTAATTGTTCCAGACACCATGATCGGAAGTTTTGTTCCGCGTTCTTCGTACACCTCATCAATGGCAAAAAGTGCAGCCTTGGCATTCAAGGTATCAAAGATGGTTTCTACCAAGAGTAAATCTACCCCACCATCCATGAGTGCGTTGACTTGTTGCTTGTAGGCAATCACCAGTTCATCGAAGGTTACGCCGCGAAAACCTGGGTCATTCACATCAGGTGAAATGGATGCCGTTCTGTTCGTTGGTCCGATTGAACCTGCCACAAATCGAGGCTTTGACGGATCCTTTTGCGTGAACTCATCTGCTACCTCACGTGCTATTTTTGCTGAATGGTAGTTGATATCGTACACCGCACTTTGAAGGTCGTAGTCCGCTTGAGCGATGGTCGTCCCTGAAAACGTATTTGTTTCGGCGATGTCTGCCCCTGCTTCGAAATACTTTCGGTGAATGGCTGAAATCACATCAGGCCGCGTCAAAGACAAAAGGTCATTGTTGCCTTTTAGCGGTTTAGGATGATTTTCGAACCACCCCTTTCGGAAGTCTTCTTCTTCAAGTTGGTAGCGTTGAATCATTGTTCCCATCGCTCCATCGAGCACGAGAATTCTGTTCTTGAGTATGTCTTGTATTTTGTTCATTTTCACTGTTTGAATTGCGTATAGCACCAATGAAAAAAGGGACGAGTAAATCGATCCAACTTATCTTTTCAGCCGAAGCTGATTGGATTTGGCACCTTTTCCAAAGGAGGGAGGTTGCCAAGGTTTCGCAGGGCCTATCCCTCCACCTTTCTTCATAAGTTTATTCTAAAGAACGCGATGCAAAAATAGTGTGAATTTGCAGGAACTCAATGAAACCTTGCCTTTTTTATTTTTTGTATTTTCGGCCTACATAAATTCAGGTTCTAATGAAATTGTTGTTTCTACTCACTTTTGGACTTTTCTGCTTCGCACAAGTTGCAGATGCTCAAACGCTTACCACATCCAATTTGCCAATCATTGTAATCACGACGCCAGTTGGTCAAACGATAAATGATGTAACACGCACGGTGTGTAACATGGGTGTAATTGACAATGGAGCAGGCGTGATCAACTCGGTAACGGATCCTTACAATGGCTACAACGGGAAGATTGCCATTGAGGTGCGTGGGTCTACATCGCAGCAGTATCCAAAGAAAAGTTATGGTTTCGAGACGCAAGATGCGTTGGGCAATAATTTAAACGTTCCATTGATGGGTTTACCTATCGAAAATGATTGGATCTTATACGGACCTTACCCTGACAAAACCCTCATCCGCGATGTCTTGACCTTCCATTTAGCTCAATCTTTTGGACATTATGCCTCCAACTGGCGTTACTGCGAGTTGCTTTTGGACGGTGAATACAAAGGATTGTATATCCTTATAGAGCGCATCAAGCGTGACAACAACCGCGTAGATGTGGCCCGTTTAGATGTTGATGATTTGGCAGGTGACTCTCTCACTGGTGGATACATTATTAAAGTGGATAAACTTACAGGAGAGGTCGGCTACTCATGGCCTTCAAACTATAACAATGAGGTGATTTTTCAATTCCATGACCCAGAATTTGATGAGATGAATCCGATTCAATCGTCGTATATGCAGAACTTTGTTGGCATCTTTGAAGACAGAATTTACGGCCCCAACTTTAATGACCCAGTTCAAGGGTGGCAAGGCGTTTTAGAGCCCACCTCATTTTATGATTTTTTCATCCTCCAAGAACTTGGTCGTACCGTTGATGGCTATCGTTCGAGCTCTTTTATGCACAAGCATAGGAACGACGGCGCATGGAACGGACGAATGGTAGCAGGTCCAATGTGGGACTTTAACCTATCATACGGAAACGCCGACTACTGCGGTGCCAACACCACAACAGGATGGCAATATAACTTCGACTTGGTGTGCAATTTCTCCTCAGCCATTCCTTTTTGGTGGAAACGACTATTGGATTCACAAGCTTACCGCAATGGATTGCGCTGCCGCTGGGAAACACTGCGTCAAGGTCCTTTGCATACGGATAGTGTGAATTACTTCATTGATTCGGTTGCGACAATGCTCACTAATGCACGCATTCGCAATTTCCAAAAATGGCCAATCATTGGGGTATATGTCAACTGGAATGGCTTTGTAGGAAACACCTACCAAGAAGATGTCAATTTCCTTAAAACGTACATTCAGCAACGTTCAGAATGGATGGACGCCAACATACCGGGCAACTGTGATGCAGCAGTCGATGAGCAAGAATTCGTTCCAGAGTACCATAAAATTTGGCCAAATCCAGCTTCAGACCTAGCCTACCTTGGATTTACCTTATTTACCCCTGGTGATGTACAACTCGTATTTACTGACCTTCAGGGACGGTTGGTTCATCACGAAAGTATCGGACCAAAATCACCAGGTGAACATGCGCAGGCACTCGACCTTCGAAAGCTGACTAGTGGAACCTACATTTACAACTTAACCAATTCGGGGGCACTGATCGGTTCGGGGAAATTCATCGTTCGCTGATGCAGCGTTTCTTTCGAAGTTTGGGCTTTGCGATGAATGGACTGTTGCACCTAATAAAGAACGAGCGCAACTTTCAAATTCACGTTGTGGCTTTAATTGGTGTAGTGGCGCTAGGCTTATTTTTCGGGATTTCCTCTGTGGAATGGGTGGTGATTTTTCTAATTTCAGCACTTGTGATGGGACTTGAGGCGATCAATACGGCCATCGAGCACTTTTGCGATTTGTATTCAACAGAAGCAAACGAGCGAATCAAGAAAATCAAGGATATTTCTGCCGGCGCAGTGCTGATTGCGGCACTCTTTGCTGTCTGCATAGCGGTGGTGGTGTTTTTGCCGTATGTGAAGAAAATGCTGTGATTTGATGTATGGCGCGTTCGGTACTTCTTACGTTCGACCCCGATGGGGTATAAAACAGTGTGAGAGCGTAGAGTGAGAGCGTAATTTCACCTCTGTTTACCTTCGGTGCTGCTTCGCAGTTCCGCTGTTTCATCCAAAATTTCCATGATTCCATCTACTTTTTCAATGAACTGATTACCTTTAAGGCATGAAGTACTTTTTACTCCTATTCTTTTTCTTGAGTGTCAGTCCCTTGTTTTCCCAGGACTTTTTCATCCAGCAGCTCGACCGCTATTTTCCGAACCGCAAGAGCAAGCAAATCGAGCGGTTGCAATTTACCCGCGATAGTTTACAGCACATTAACGACAGTTTGTATGCATCCGTGCAAGTCGCTGCGGAGCGCATTGCTGGCATGAAGCAAGAAATATTGGATTTGAAAGAAGATGTATTCAAGGAAAAAAACAATGCGCAAAGTGCACATACAGATCTCTTCCAAGAGAATGCCCGCTTGAAGGACTCCATTCAACGCATCGGTTGGCCAGTGGTCATCTGTACGGAGGAGTCCATTTTAAAAAAAGGCACGAAAGATCCTGTAATTGTCAACACCTGCAATTGGCGAGGGATCCACATTGTTGAAAAGGGAACTCCCGATTACCAAGGAAGATATGTATGGACGAGTGAATTGTTTAAGAAGGTGGGCGACTCCTTGGTAAAAATCTCGACCACCGATCTTTTCAATCCAGAGAAAATGGTTGAATTGGAGAAATTGATTAACGAACGCTTGTCAGAGGACTTCACGGCACTCAAAACCACCGATCCGGAATGCTTCACACGCCGAAAGAATTACCCTGGCTTCAAGTTAAAAGATATGCGCCTAGCCTTCAGCGAAAATTCAGAGATCACCTTTGAAGTGAGTTACAACCTGACCGATGCGTGCTTCGCATTGAACAAGGCATCGACGACGTTTAGACTGAAGGATTTGAAGGTGTACTTAATTCCTTAAAAAAAACCATTTCAAAGGGTACTTTAGAATATTCTATATGAATGCCTTGAAGGGACGCATTTTGTTTTGGCAATATCTTTCTACCTTCATCGCTCAATTTTAAATGTTAACAGATGAAGATACTGATCATTTTAGCCGCAGTTCTATGTATAACAAGCTGCAGTGGCTGGTCTAAAGGAGGTGAAAACGCTTTTATGGACAGCTGTAAACAAACCGGCCAAATTGACTGTGATTGTGCCATGAAACTCACAAAGAAAAGATACCCCAACGAAAGTGATTTCAATAAAAATGGTGGTGACGACATGGAGTTGGCAGCAGAGATTGCAGAGAAGTGCTACAAGGGAAATTAGTCCTATTTAATAGCCAAAGGTTCCATTTGAAAGGCCTCAATACGCTAATAATCGAAGGTCATACCCGTAAAACAATTTGTTCGTAGCACCTTATTAAGTTCAATTGATATCCGTACTCGTATCAAAACAACGCTTATCTTTAAGCCATTATTCACTATAAAACTGTAACTATGTTAATCGGAATTTTAGCCATGGTCCTCGGACTCGCGGGAATTTACTTTGGAAAGAAAATGAAAAAATGGGCGGAAGAGCAACAGGCAAAACAAGCTGAATTGAAACGCCAGAAAGAAGAGAGCAAAAAGGAACAAGAAGGATAAAAACCGAAAACGCCCGATGATCATCACCGGGCGTTTTTGCTTTAGATCTTTGAGTGTATTAGAATTTAATAAACCAAGAACATTGAGGCACTGGAAATGCCATCACATCCGATATATTATCAGTCACATTTCTTTCCGAATAAACTACCCCTGCCAACGCAAATTGGAAGGCTGACTTGGGTCCACTTTGAAAACGCATCCCAGGCATAAAAAACGCTATGGTGTTTTTGTAGGTATTCGTACTCGTTGTCCAATCATTGTAATAGGTACCTGTCAATGGGTTAAAAACCGGATAGTATCCGTACGTGGTTCTCTCTGATTTACCAAAAAATATCATCGAATCGAAGAAGAAGCTTGCGCGTTTACCGACTTTTTTAATCCCTGCGAAAGATAACACAGGTGCAGTGGACAACCTTGGAGAGTTGTATTCACCAGGATTCATGTAGGAATACCCCAACGAAACAGTTACATTTTGTTGTTCGTCGCCAAACGTCGCCATTCCCCAATGCAATCCACCGAATCCGCGGAAAGTATTCAAATATCCAGAGGTCCCCAAGAGAGTTCCAATTCCGAAGTTCACTTTTGGATTTTTTGTTGGAATGGAATACTTCCCAGCCAACACAAATGGTGACGCAATCCACGTAGTCATAATCCCAATAGAAAATCGCTCGTTCACAGAAAAATGCACCTCCGGACCATATAAGTGAATCATGACATAATCCTCCCCCTTCTTTAAAGGACGTGCATTGGTAGTAAAATAATAACGTGTTGTAAACGGGGAGTTTGCCAGAAAATCACCATCCACAATTTCACCAGCCTCGGGATTGTACGGTTTTATATTTTTTATGTCCTGCTTGCGGATATAAATCTTCCCAATATCCAAGGTTGAAATAAGAATTTCGCGGCCATCATCACTGATAATCACCCCCACGCGAACATCACCATTGTTCATTGTGATAATCATCGTAGAATCCGTAATTCCCTCTGCTTGCGAAAAGGCACCAAACGAGCAAATCAATACAAGTGAGGCGCTTAACATGAATTTTAACATAATTTCAGTCTTTAATATTGGTACAAAGATGCGCAATATTAAACACTTAAAAAAAATGAATTGCGCAAGGAAAATGAAAGGGGTTGCGAAATTCGCAAAAAATGAAATATCGAACTTTTATACTGGATTAAAGGAAGTAACACACTGGGGTGTAAAACCAGAAATTCCTAGAAAAGAGCGAGAAGGAGAGTGAGTGCGAAGTAAAACAAAGTGGAGTGAACCGCTCTCGCTTTTCACTTTTAGCCCTGAGTCTATCGAAGGGTCACTCTGTTTCAGTAGGCCATAGCTTTGAAATATCGAACTTGGTTAAGGATTTACAAGAAGTAATGGAAGTGTGAGATTGAGTTTGGACCTTCGAGTACTATTAGATTAGCATCATTAAATAAATGAAGTTAATTTAGAACAACTGAAGAACCAGAGAAGGCGAGGTGAACTAGTTCGAGTAGTAAGCTTTTAGACTTTAGCTGAGCATTAGTCCTCATCTTCTCCGGGTTCATGTACCATTTAGAATGTTAAGCTTCCAGGCTTATTAATAGTGATAGTACGAACCCTTCTGGCTCTCAGTTTTTGTTTTTCCTAATTGTAAAAGTATGAAAAAGTTATTTGTAGGTATTGACGTTTCGAAAGATGTTTTTGATTTTTGTGCATTGAATGAAAATGGTGATATTGAAACATCGAAGGAGGTGTTTGAAAACTCGAAGAAGGGTATTTTAGCGTTCTGTAAATCATTGAAGAGGTGGGATGACTATGATGTATGGATCTGTTTAGAACATACGGGACATTATGGTTATTTATTAGCTTCAGAGTTTTCAGAAAGAACGATCAAATACACGCTCTTAAATCCCTTAGAAATTAAAAATTCTATTGGTATGACAAGAGGAAAAAATGATGCCATAGATGCATACCGTATTGCTTACTATGGATTTACGCATGTTCGTAAACTAAAGAGACATATTATACCCATCCATGACATTCAGAAGTTAAGAACATTAATGAGTATGCGCGATGGATACGTCAAGATTAATGTGCAACTTAAAAACAGTTTCAAAGCTCTTGAAATCATTCATCAATCAATAAACATTAGGCCACAACTCAATGACCATAGACTATTGATCAAAAGACAAGAGAAATCTATCGATAAAGTTGAACTGCAAATCATGGAGATAATAAATAACAATGAGGAGCTGAAAAAGACCTTCAAAAAGGTGAATACAGTCATTGGTGTCGGAATGCTTACAGCAGTTAAATGCATCATTGAAACCGATAATTTTACCAAATTCAATGACGGTAGAAAATTTAGCTGTCACTGTGGATTAGCCCCATTCGATTATCAATCAGGGTCAAGTGTAAGAGGAAAGACAAGAACCAGTCCGTTAAGTAATAAAGGGCTTAAATCAATACTATTTAAAGCCGCATCAACTGCAATACAACATGATCCACAACTGAAAAATTATTACTCAAGAAAAGTTGGAGAAGGAAAACATAAACTATCGGTTCTAAACGCAGTAGCAAACAAAATTGTACTTCGAATTTTTGCAGTTGCAAACAGAGATGAACCTTTTGTAAAATTAGCGGCTTAAAAATTTGGATTTATCTTAGAATGCTCAGCCACCAAAAATTAGGTCCATTGTCTTTTGTCTTTTGTCTTTTGTCTTTTGTCATTCTAAATTTTCAATTCTAAATTCTAATTCCGTATCATTGTCCATGCAGAAAAATGTCCTCTTTCTTGATACCGTGCATCCAATACTGGCTGAACGGCTTACATCGGCGGGATATTCCTGTGTGGAGGGTTGGGATTTGAGTAAGGAGCAATGTCTTGAAGCAGCAAAGTCCGCAATTGGCATTGTGATTCGTTCACGCTTTACCATGAATGAGGAATTCTTGCAGTTTGCACCTCATCTTGAATTCATCGCGCGATCAGGAGCTGGAATGGAAAATATCGACGAGCGCTATTGCAAGAATCGCGGAATCACGCTGCACAACGCCCCGGAAGGCAATAGAAATGCCGTGGGTGAACATGCACTCGGAATGTTGCTTTCCTTAATGAACAAGCTACATACCGCTGATCGCGATGTTCGGAAAGGTATCTGGGACCGTGAAGGGAACAGAGGAATCGAACTCGATGGAAAAACGGTTGGAATCATCGGGTTTGGAAACAATGGTCGAGCATTTGCAAAGAAATTACGCGGCTTTGACGTCAAACTCATGGCCTACGATAAGTACAAAAAGGGGTTTGGTGATCATTTTGTCATGGAATGCACCCTCAACGCGATCCTAAAAAATGCAGACATCATCAGCTTTCACGTTCCGCAGAACAATGAAACGATGTGGATGGCCAATGATGCCTTTTTCAATCGACTGCAAAAACCTGTGTTTCTGTTAAATCTATCTCGCGGAAAAATCGTGCAAACATCTGCGCTAGTTTCTGCACTCAAACAAGGCAAAGTGCTTGGTGCAGGATTGGATGTCCTAGAATACGAAAGCACGAGCTTCGAATCATTCTATGGGAAAGAGCTTCCAGAAGACTTTCACTATTTGCTTCACTCCGATAAGGTACTCCTCACACCCCACGTTGGTGGTTGGACGAATGAAAGTTACTTTAAGCTAAGTGATGTTCTGGCGGATAAGATCCTGGAGGGAATCTCCAATTACGGATGATGAATTACGAATTACTAGTCGCGAGTTACGATTTATGAGTTACGAAGAATGATTAAGTCTTTAAGCGCAGCGGTCTTATGTCTTACAGCGCAGCGGGTCTTATGTCTCAATTACAAATTTGCGAAGCAATCAAAATCCATTAGATATCAAGACCTCAAGATGTTAAGAGTTTAAGACTTTTGTTCGCGACTTCGATTGCCTCACGTGTCCGCTGCTGTGGAGTTAACACATAACTCGTAATTCGTAACTTAAAATTCCGCTAGGATCAAATTTTCAATTGCGATAAGCATCAAATCTTCAATTTGCGAAGCAATCAAATTCTGTTAGATATCATGATGTTAAGAGTTTAAGACTTTAGGACTTTTATTCGTAACTTAAAATTCCGTCAGGATCAAATTCTCAATTGCGCAGCATCAAATTCTCAATTGCCGAAGGCATCAAATTGCGTAGCATCAAATTCGTAACTCGTGGCTTCGAGTCTGCTATCGCACCTCAGCCACCTAACTCGTAATTCGTAATTCGTAATTCGTAATTAAACAACCGTCAGCCAATCCCATTCGCTTTAATACTAAAGGGCAGCAAAGAAGAAGGCTTTCGGATGCGGCGAAAATCGTCTAGCCAGATGCGGTGAAATCTGTCTCGCTTTTGGCGCACCTTCCAAGCCGCTTTCACATAAAATGTCTTGTCCTCCCCTTCTCGTTTTTGTCCTACCAAATAGCAGGTGTAGCGAAGTGTTCGATGATTTCGCTCGAGAAGAAAAAATGGTTCAACAAATTCAACACTCAAGGAGTTGATTTCCTCAGAAAGAATTTTCACTAATTGCGTTCGCAATGCATCTTGGCGCTCGTCTTCCAAACGTACCAAAAGCAGGAAGGAATCAATCCAACCTTCTCCAATGCCAGTTTGTGTGGCAATGACCTTTGAAACCGAGTCATTGTAGTGGTTGAGTTGTTCGAAACCAAATTGTTCGATCACATCAAAACCTGCATAGTTTACCTCTATTTTCCATCTATCGGCAATGGTATGCACCGCATTGTTGTAGGTGTAATCAGCTGGACGTCCCATAAGGTAATACACCGGTTGTTGACCATACGCGCTGGTAACAGACAGGAGCCAGAGAAAATGAAAAAAATAACGCGCCAAACGCATGCCTTTACTGTTTCACAATTTGTCTAACGGCAGTTCCTGATTGACCAATCATGCGCACAAAATACACCCCTGATCGCAATGCCTCCATGTTGACATTTAGCTCATTTTTACCAGTGATATTTTTGGTGAAAACCAAACGGCCTGCAGCATCCAATAGTTCCATATCCTGCATGTCGCTTGTTGACCAAAGAAGTGTCATTTGATCGTCCACAGGGTTGGGGATGACGTCGAATACAATCCCAATGAGATCGTCGATTCCATTTTGATCCACTAACACACATATACTTGTATCACTGCATGCACCATTGGTCACAACCACCGCATAACTACCTGTCAACAATGTAGGTGTATATGTTTGACTCGTTGCGCCTGAAATGGCTGAATTTCCATTGCCACAATCAATCCATTGGTAGGTCACACCTGTTGCTGCAGCCGTCAATGTCGCTCCATTTTGATTGACATTGGTATTGATTACACCTGGAACGAACACATCGATCTGTGCGCAATTCGCACTTGTGCAGCCATTTCCATTGGCGATGGCAAAATAACTTGCATTCGTAAGGGTATTTACCGTAATGGATGTTCCCACCCCAATCGAAAGTCCATTGCATGATCCGCTATACCACTCCCATTGCTGTGCTCCGTTTAAGTTTCCTGACTCAATAGTAAGTATTGCTTCATCACCATAACAATTCGGTTGAATGGCACTTAGCACCGGAACATCTGGATTTGTAACGCTAACAGACATCGTTGCATTCGTCGCACATTGTCCTGAGGCGGGTGTAAATATATAAGTCGTTGTGCCTAAAGTTGACGTGCTGATTGGTGAAGACCATGTTCCTGTGATGCCATTGTTTGATGTCGTGGACAAGGTCGGCGCCGCAGTATTTTGACACAATGGTGAAACTTGTGTAAATGTTGGTGTCACAGAGTTATTTACTGTGATTGTCATGGTCGCCGTTGAAGCGCATGTTCCGGCCGATGGCGTAAACGTGTAGGTGCTCGTGCCGGCTGTACTTGTATTGATAGGTGAAGACCATGTTCCTGTAATGCCATTGGTTGACGTTGTTGACAAGGTCGGCGCCGCAGTATTTTGACACAATGGTGAAACTTGTGTAAACGTTGGTGTCGCAGAACTATTCACTGTAATTGTCATCGTCGTCGTTAATGCGCATGAACCAGCTGATGGCGTAAAGGTGTAGGTGCTCGTGCCGGCTGTACTTGTATTGATTGGTGAAGACCATGTTCCTGTAATGCCATTGGTTGACGTTGTTGACAAGGTCGGTGCCGTAGTATTTTGACACAACGGTGAAATTTGCGTAAATGTAGGCGTGGAAGAGCTATTCACAGTGATTGTCATCGTTGTCGTTGATGCGCATGTTCCAGCTGATGGCGTAAATGTGTATGTGCTCGTTCCGGCTGCAATTGTGCTGATTGGCGCAGACCATGTTCCGGTAATTCCATTGTTTGAAGTAGTCGACAAGGTCGGCGCCGTAGTATTTTGACACAAGGCTGAAACTTGTGTAAATGTTGGTGTCACAGAGTTATTTACTGTGATTGTCATCGTCGCAGTTGACGCGCATGTTCCGGCCGATGGCGTAAACGTATACGTGCTCGTCCCAGCTGTACCTGTATTGATTGGTGAAGACCATGTCCCTGTAATTCCATTATTTGACGTTGTCGACAAGGTCGGCGCCGCAGTATTTTGACACAATGGTGAAATTTGTGTAAAGGTTGGTGTCGTAGAACTATTCACTGTAATTGTCATCGTCGCATTTGAGGCACACAATCCGGTCGTCGGTGTAAACGTGTACGTGCTCGTTCCTGCAGTACTCGTGCTGATTGGTGCAGACCACGAACCTGTGATGCCGTTGTTGGATGTGGTAGATAGAATTGGCGCTGTGCTATTTTGACATAATGCACTGACAGCTGTGAATGCGGGAGTTGCTGGTGTAAGGCATGTAATTGCAAAGTTGTTGTTTGAAATATCAAAAAATGTTCCTGCGATAGACATCACCATGACGCGCGCGGTTGTTGTTGATGCATTCGGCACCGTGATCGCCTGTGAACCATCATTTGGCGTACTTGCAGACAACACAATTGGATAAGTCACACCGCCATCCAGAGAAAGTAAAATCTTCACATTGGCACAAGATATAGGTGCCGCAGTAGTATTTGCAACGTTCCATGTCACTGTTTGTGTTGATCCGGAACCCCAGGTAATTCCTGTGTTGGTTGGATAGGTCACAACGAAAGGTCCCGCAGCAGCGACAGTTGTTACTGTGACATCCGCATAGGCATTACACGCGCCAACGGCATGATTGTCTTTCACCGTCAAACGGAAATCCATGACGCGAGACACTGAAGGAAGCACCTCCCAAGTATAAGGTCCATTGGCCGCTAAAGAAGCCAAATTTGGAAAATACCTTGATGGATTGGTACTCGGGTCAAAACTGCGGAAGTTCGGTCCTCCAGTCGCGGTGGCAACAGGAGGCTGCGTGGATGCCTCGTTGTCCATTTGTTCCCACAAGTATGTCAAGACATCACCATTAGCATCTGTAGCAACACCTGTTAAAACAAAAGGCGTATTGATTGGCACTGTGATATTACCTCCAGCGGACGTGATTGTTGGAGCGGAGTTGTTTAAGGCGGTTATTACCTCACACGTATGGCCACCACTAAGGATTTCGGTACTTATTTCTCCCAGATTGTATCCATGAAAATAATCGTCACTGTTGCTTTGCACATTGGGTGCACATATTCCTGCATACCCCATAATAGTGCTTGCACTTCCAGGTTCGCGACGTGCTGCAGCAACACTGTTGCAGTTGTTGTTTTGTGTGTGGTTTCCACCAAACTGATGTCCCATCTCGTGTGCAACATAGTCGATGTCGAACGGATCACCAACAGGCGCTGCGCTTCCCGTAACTCCCCTCGCCTTTTGTCCTCCGGTACATACCACACCAAGACCTGCCAGTCCACCACTGTTTGTTCCGAACACGTGGCCAATGTCG
>JBEIKR010000078.1:0-12687 GCA_040379705.1 Crocinitomicaceae bacterium | reverse complement strand
ATTCAGCATGGAATGGACATGGGAATTGTCAATCCGTCGATGCTTGAGGTATATGACGATATCGACAAGGAATTGCTGGAATATGTGGAAGATGTGTTGTTGAACCGTCGTTCAGATGCCACAGAACGCTTGCTTGAACTTGCTGAAACCGTTCGTGGCGATGGCAAGAAAAAAGAGGTCGATTTGTCGTGGAGAGATGCACCTGTTCAAGCCCGGCTTTCGCATGCTTTGGTGAAAGGAATCGTTGAATTTATCGATGAGGATGTGGAAGAATGCCGCCAGCTTTACGATCGTCCGATTCACGTGATTGAAGGTCCTTTGATGGATGGAATGAATGTCGTTGGGGATTTATTCGGAAGTGGAAAAATGTTCTTGCCACAGGTAGTGAAGTCGGCGCGTGTGATGAAAAAAGCAGTGGCGGTGCTCTTGCCGTACATCGAAGCAGAAAAGTCAGGTGGTCGCACATCATCAGGAAAAGTACTCATGGCCACCGTCAAAGGTGATGTACACGACATTGGAAAAAACATCGTTGGCGTAGTCTTAGGCTGCAACAATTATGAAGTGATTGACATTGGTGTCATGGTGCCTTTCGACAAGATCATTCAAACCGCAATCGATGAGCAAGTGGATGTGATCGGTTTGAGCGGTTTGATTACTCCATCGCTGGATGAAATGGTGACGGTGGCGAAAGAAATGCAACGCGCTGGAATGAGTATTCCATTGTTGATTGGAGGTGCAACAACATCACGTGTGCATACCGCCGTGAAAATCGAAGAACATTATACAAATGGTCAAGCCGTGCACGTGGTGGATGCATCTCGTGCGGTGACCGTGGTGGAAAGCTTGTTGGGCGTAAAGAAAACAGACTTTGTCGCTGACCTTAAAGCTGAATACCAGCGCTTGAGAGAGCACCATGCCGCTCACAGAGCAGACAAACAACTATTGACTTTGGCAGAAGCACGTGCAAATGCGTTGATTTTGGATTTTAATGCAACAACCTGCACGGCACCGAAGAAAACAGGTGTTCAAGTCTATGTCAGCTATCCTTTAGAAGAATTGGTTCCTTACATCGATTGGACACCTTTCTTCCAAACGTGGGAGTTGTATGGCAAATATCCTCAAATCCTGACCGATGAGGTTGTAGGAGAGGAGGCAACGCGACTTTTTGCGGATGCAAAGGAGATGCTGAATCGTATTGTTACTGAGAAATGGCTGACTGCGAAAGCGGTAACAGGTATTTTTCCGGCGAATTCAACGGGTGATGACATTGAGATCTATGCGACTACAGACGATAAAACACCAATCTATACCCAGCGAAGCTTGCGTCAGCAGACAAAGAAAGCCATGGGACAACCGAACATTGCGTTGGCGGATTTCATTGCACCAAAATCAAGTGGTGTAGACGATTATGTCGGAGGATTTGTGGTCACAACGGGTATTGGCTTGGATGAACATGTTGCGCGTTTTGAAGCCGACCATGACGATTACAATTCCATATTAATCAAAGCCTTAGCGGATCGTTTGGCCGAAGCCTTTGCAGAGCGCATGCACGAGGTGGTGCGCAAGGAACAATGGGGCTATGGTTCAGATGAGCAGTTGTCCAATGACGAGCTAATAAAAGAACACTACAGAGGAATTCGTCCGGCGCCGGGATATCCTGCATGTCCAGACCACACGGAGAAAATTGGGCTTTTCGAGATTTTGAATGCTACCTTGCATACATCTGTAGAATTGACTGAAAACTTGGCGATGACACCTGTTTCATCCGTTTCGGGTTGGTATTTTGCGCACCCAGACGCGAAGTATTTTGGTTTAGGAAAGATTACCGAAGAACAAATTCGTGACTTGTCTGACCGCAAAAATGTATCCTTCGACGAAATGGATCGTTGGCTATCGTCTGTGAAACTCTAAGAAATGAAAAAGGAAGTGATGCAACACCACTTCCTTTCTTACCTAACCACTATTCACTGAAAAAGACTACTTGTCTACTTCTATTAACAATCAATGTTGGGTAAAGTTCGAAGGAGTTCAATTTTGTAACGATTTTCTTTGAATAACTTTCTGTTCCTACTTTCCTTGTTTCAAGACTTTCATCGTACCTTAGTTGTCGATCAACTATGAAAATTCAAATTTTTACTGACGGCTCATCAAAAGGAAATCCTGGTCCTGGGGGCTACGGTATTGTCATGAAATTCAATGGCAAGGAAAAGGAATTTTCCCAAGGATTTCGATTGACGACCAACAACCGCATGGAATTGATGGCAGTGATTGTGGCCTTGGAGCAATTGAAAACGAATCAATATCCCGTCGAAGTCTATTCAGATTCAAAATATGTCATCGACTCCATCACAAAAGGGTGGGTGTTTGGCTGGCAGAAGAAGGGCTTTAAAGGAAAAAAGAACCCAGACCTGTGGCAACGATTTCTAGGTGTTTATGGTCAATTTAAAATCACCTATCATTGGGTGAAAGGGCACAATGGTCATCCTGAAAACGAACGCTGTGATGTGCTGGCTGTGCGTGGCGCTGAGTCGAACAATCAGTTGATCGATGCCTACTTTGAAGCGCACCAGTTTGATGGTGATTAAGTCTTACGCTGGACGTGCGAATTCTCCTGGAATTTTAGAAAGTGCCGCTTTAATGAAGGTGTAAATCAATGGATGAGGTATTTCCCGCGTTGAGGATACCTGTGGGCAATAGGCACAAGCAACAAAGAAATCATGGTTCTTTAAACTCAAAACTTCAGGTTCTTCAAATTGATTGTAGGCTTCCACATCCACAAATTCATGCACCATGGAACGAATCAACTTAGGGTAAAGGCTGTAGCGCGACGAAGTCAACTCCATCGTAGAGTGATTTTCGTACAATTGAATGAACGCTTTCGATGCCGGTACCACTTGGATGCGCTCAAATGTATTTCCATCCACAAGATTGTCTGAGATTAACTTCTCTCCATTAGGATTGAGTTGATAGGTATTGATCAACACCTCAATCAACGAGCGCATACTTTCACCGGTCAAAAGCACAGGAATGCTTAAGGCACTCAGCGTTCGAATAATTCCGTTGAGAAAGAAAATATTGGTATGTGGACCAGGGCCAATTAGGATACCATCAAATTGCTCAAAGCCCTTAGCTTTGTAATTGATGGCTTCACTGACCTTAATCCAATAATAATTGATATCAATTTCAAGAAAACGCGCAGAATGATCAATCGCTAAATTCGTCGCTTGGTGCGAATTGTAGGTGAAGTTGTAATCACCAATGATCGCTATTTTCAGGGATTGGCTCATCACACATGTGAATGAAAAAGCCGTCTCATAGAAACGGCTTTACATATTCTTATCGTTTGAAGAAACCGATCATTTCGGCATTTTGAATTCTGATTGAATCCAACACCAATGTAATTGGATCTTGGCGATAGACATAACAATTAAATGTACATACATACCTTGAATAGTTACCGGTAGCATCTGAGCCTTGCTTGATCGAAGAAAAGGTGACATCTTGGAAGTTTACGCTATTTTGCTTAGACGTCCACAAGAGTCCGCTTCCATCTTTATAAGCTACCTCAAAACCAGCCGCTCCACTATTGGAATACGAAGGCGTGGTATTGTTCATGTGGAAATCATTGAATGAGGATAAGCTCGGCTCTGCAGCAAGTGCCGCATCCCATTGCAAACTTCCAAGTCCGATGCGAATGGAAACAGGATATGCGGGAGAAATCATTTCTGAGTAATACACTGCACTTGAAAAAGCGGGCGCTGGCAAAATGTACTTCGCCTTTGTCCCACTGCAGTAATATCCGTTAACATTCTCTGTGAATTCTGTGTTAATTCCGTTAATTAACCCCTCGAAATGGCAGTACTTGTCAACAACTGGTTCTGGCGCAGGGATAACTTCATGCTCAATACACGACGATAGACCGATTGTTAGAGCAATCGAACCGAATAAAATAAATCTCATGTTTTTCATATTTGCAGCTTTGTATTGCTTCCTCTAAACAAGGAAAGACGTCGGAAAGTTACAATGAATTTATGAAAAAACAAAAACACGCATTTTTAGCTTGCACGAATCGCTTAAGCACGAAGCTCTCGATAAGGTTTTGCCTTTGATATGAAGGATGTTTCAATGGATGTTTGTTTCAAGGATTTTGTGTTTAATTCATAGTAACGAGTAGCTCCATTTTTCATGCTTTCCAGCAAATTGTGTACTTCCATGTCGGGGTTCAGTTGCTGCAATTGATTCATCACAAGATTCAAACCGCTGTAGTCCGTAATAATCTCTGATGGGTAAGATAAAATCCCTTGCTCTACCGTTCCAACAATACTCACCTCCTGCGAGCTTGAAAGAAAATAAATACCTTTGATGTTGATTTGCGTTGCCATATCCTCGTCGTTTATGGTGCAAAGATGCAAGGTGAACATCGTAAACGTTTTACGATGTTCTTAAATAGATAGCACTTTTCACCTCAAAACGTGAAAAAAATGATAATTTCAACCGATAATTAAACTCATATGAAGTACCATAAAATTGATCGAGCACTTTTTATTCGAAACCGCGAAAAATTCAACGCGCACATGGAAAAGAGTGCTTTGGCAGTGTTCAATTCAAACGACATATATCCAGTTTCAGCGGATGCTACCATGCCATTCCAGCAGCACCGCGATATTTTCTACCTTGCAGGTGTAGATCAGGAGGAAAGTATCTTGGTGCTTTTCCCAACATGTAAAAATGAAGCACACCGTGAAGTGTTGTTTCTCAAAGAAACAAGTGACCTAATTGCGGTTTGGGAAGGAGAGAAATTGAACAAGGTGCAGGCCTTCGAAACTTCTGGCGTAAAAACAGTCTATTGGTTGAATCAGTTTGACACTATTTTCAAGCAGATGATGGCTGAAGCGGAAACAATCTATTTCAATACGAATGAGCACCTTCGTGCATCTACGGAAGTGGAAACCCGCGAAGATCGATTTATTAAACGTGTAAAATCAGAATATCCAGCACACCAAGTGCGCAAAAGCGCGCCGATCATGCACCGCATTCGATCCATCAAAGAAGATGTCGAATTGGCCTTGATGCAGGAAGCATGTGCCATCACGGAAGCAGGATTCAAACGCATTCTTGGATTCGTGAATCCAGGTGTGTGGGAATATGAAATCGAGGCTGAATTTGCCCACGAGTTCTTGCGAAAACGGTCGAAAGGTTTTGCTTATACACCAATCATCGCTTCTGGCAAGAATGCGTGTGTGTTGCATTACATCGAAAACAATCAACAATGTGAAGCAGGTGATGTGATTCTATTGGATGTAGGCGCTGAATATGCAAACTACTCTTCGGACATGACGCGCTGTATTCCTGTCAATGGACGATTTTCTGATCGTCAGCGCGCCGTGTACAATGCCGTTTTGCATGTGAAACGCGAAGCGGAGAAATTACTTGTGCCAGGAACCGTTATGGCGGACTACCACAAGGAAGTGGGGCACCTCATGGAAGCGCAATTGCTTCAATTGGGCTTGATTGATAAAACAGACATCCAAAATCAACGACCAGAATGGCCAGCATATAAAAAGTATTTCATGCATGGTACCTCCCACTTCTTGGGCTTGGATACGCATGATGTCGGTTTATGGAATGAGCCAATTAAAGCTGGGATGGTGTTTACGTGTGAACCGGGAATTTACATTCCAGAAGAAAGATTAGGAATTCGCATCGAAGATGATCTCGTTGTTCAAGATTCTGGTGCACCGTTCAATTTAATGCGCAATATTCCCATTGAGGTAGACGAAATCGAAGCATTGATGAATGCATAGTTCACTGCTTTGGTCTCGGATTGAGGGTGCTGGTTCAGCAGTGGTTTTTCTTCATGGATTTATGGAGAGCAGCACCATGTGGGACCATCTTTCGCTCAAAAATCTCAACCATACAAAGGTTTTTATTGATTTGCCTGGTCATGGGAATTCTCCACTCTTAACGGGGGAGGGTGATCCATCCATCGCTGAAATGGCAGTGCATGTCATTGCGACTCTTGAGGCCTTGAACATTGCAGATTTTGATGTCGTTGGACATTCCATGGGTGGCTATGTCGCGTTGGAATTAAAAAAAAGAATGTTTGGTTGCCGACGCGTTGTTCTATTGAATTCAAATTTTTGGGAGGATACCGCAGAAAAAAAGCGTGACCGTGTTCGGGTAGCCGATTTGGCGTTTAATGCGAAAGATTTATTGATACAGCAAGCGATTCCTGGCCTTTTCTTCCGAAAGGAACACCACAGTGAACACATACAATTCTTGATCAAGGAAGCGAAAAATATGTTGTCTGAATCCATTGCCTATGCAGCCTTGGCGATGAGAAACCGGATGGATAGTTCATCATTCCTTTTGACTTCACCAAACGATTTTTTAGTCCTACATGGAGAGCATGATCCGTTGGTAAGTTTGGAAACAATGCGCCAAAAAATGATTGACTTGCCGGTGAAATGGGTGGCCATCCATCAAGCAGGACACATGGCGCACATTGAGCAAAGTGAAAAAGTGAAGAACGAAATCATCAACTTCCTTCAATCCTAAACTCTGCGAATTTTACTCTTCATCAAAATGCTTCCATCCTTGCGCACGAAGCGTTATGGCTGAACCATTTTTGTCGATGTAATAAATGCCGTCTTGTGCGTTGGTGATGTGGCCGATGACTGTCATGTGCGGATTGCCCTTGATCTTGTCGAAATCACTTTGTTTAATCGTGAAGAGTAACTCGTAATCTTCGCCTCCGTTGAGTGCACAGGTGCTTGGGTCAAGATTAAAGTCGATGGCTGTCATGGCAGTTTTTGCGTCGACAGGCAATTTTTCATCGTACACATAGCAACCGACATTGCTCGATTTGCAAAGATGCAACACTTCAGAAGCAAGGCCGTCAGAAATGTCAATCATCGACGTAGGAACGACATCCAATTCTGCAAGAAATCCGATGATGTCTTTTCGTGCTTCAGGCTTTAATTGGCGTTCGATGATGTAGTCGTGACCATCAAGATCGGGCTGAACATTCGGGTTGGCGCGATATACTTCCTTTTCACGTTCAAGCACTTGAAGTCCCATGTAGGCGGCACCGAGGTCTCCTGTTACAACGAGCAAATCATATTCTTTTGCTCCATTGCGGTAGGTGATTTTATCTTTTTTCACGGTGCCCAGAGCCGTGATGGAAATGGTTAATCCAGCATATGAAGAGGAGGTATCGCCACCTACTAAATCAACGTTGTATTGGTCACATGCGAGTCGAATTCCTTCGTAAAGTTCTTCGAGAGCCTCAAGTGGAAAACGGTTTGACACAGAAATAGAAACGGTAATTTGCGTTGCATTGGCATTCATGGCGCAGATGTCCGAAACATTTACAGCCACACTTTTATATCCTAAATGCTTTAAGGGCATATACATCAAGTTGAAGTGAATTCCTTCAGCAAGTAAATCGGTGCTCACTACCATTGCATCATCTCCACCTAGATCAATGACGGCAGCATCGTCACCAACACCCAATAAAGAATTGGAATTTTTCAAATCGAAGTTCTTTGTTAAGTGTTCGATCAATCCAAATTCGCCTAAATCACTAATCTCAGTCCGTTTGTCGCTCATTCTTTCGGTTTTGGCAAAAGTACGATAAACAGCGCAATCAATCGTTTTTCACTAAGTAGAACGTTTCTTAGCAATCTGATAGGGTTGATTACAGGATGCGCTTTTGGTTTTAGTAAGTGCTATTGTCATTATGGTAAATTTACAGGGGATTTTGAATAAAAACTAGGTGTAACAACCGATTGATTTTCCTAACTTTACCTTGCATTTTTTAATGGTGTGAATCTGTTAAAATGCCTTTATTCTATTCCGTTTGAATAGCGTAGACTGAAGTTTCCAAAGCAGAAAAGCAGATACAATGGATTTTGAGCAATTGTTTCAGAACATGTCTTTAGGGGTTGTTTATTTTGACTCCAAAGGAAAGGCTATCCAAATGAATGCCTCAGCAAAACAAATGATGGGTATTTCGATTGAACAGTTGTCTGGCCTTGAGAAACGACCAGAACGTTGGCAAATTGTTGGGAAGAATGGGGAGGAATTTAAGTTCGACCATAGTCCGGTAACAAAGGCGTTGGAGACTGGTTTAATAATTGAAAATCAAGAGATAGGAATCTATCGGCCCGACAAAAACACCTTTGTTTGGTTTCTCGTTAGTGTACATCCTGAATTTCGTGATGGTGAAGACAAACCCTACCAAGTTTTTGCTACCTTATTTGATATCTCAGATAAAAAACTCATTGAAGCCCAATTAAATCAGTCCAATTACAAGCTACAGGCACGCGAGCAGATGCTCATGAGTTTGGTTAATACCCAAACAAGTTATGTGATTCGAACAGACATGTTCGGCAGGATTACCTACTGGAATAATAAGTTCGAAGAAGACTACGGCTGGGCTTATCGAGAGAAGGGAATTCGCAAGTCATCGGCATTGGATTCAATCTGTGAGTACCACCATGGACGAGTAAATCAGGCAGTAGTGGATAGTGCGGCGCAGTTAGGGAGTGTTATTCGTATAGAACTCGATAAGCCTCGTGAAGATGGGGTGATTCAAACTACCTTGTGGGAATTTTTATGTTTGACGGATGAGGTGGGTGTGCCAATTGAGATTCAATGCATGGGCATCGATATAACTGAGCAGCGCCGTGCTGATGAACGAATCAAAGAAAGTGAGCGTAAATACCGATCCTTATTTTTTGATTCACCAGAGGCTTATTTGATTATTAGCGATGGAGTGTTTATAGAGTGCAATGCCTCTGCTGCAGTTTTGATGGGCGGGAATCGAAACGATATTATCGGGAAATCACCTGATATGATTTCCCCAATATATCAAGGCGATAATCAACTTTCTTCGGCATTAGCCCGCAAGTTTATCAGGCAGGTAGAAAACGATAAAGTCGTTCAATTTGAATGGATCCACAAGCGATTCGATGGGTCAGAATTCTTGGCATTGGTGCGTTTATCTACGATGCAATATGATGGTGAAAATGCTGTTTTTGTTGTATTGCGGGACATCTCTTCGGAGAAAGAGTCGGCCGAACAGTTGCGTAAACTTTCGTATGTCATCAATCAAAGTCCAACAAGTATCTTCATCACCAACATATCAGGTGAAATAGAATATGCCAATCCAGCGACATCCATTAACAAAGGATATTTGCCAGAAGAAATTATTGGGAAGAATCCGAAAATATGGAAGTCACCGGATGCTGCCGAAGAATTTTATCAGAAGATGTGGGGTAAAATCATCAAGGGAGAAAAATGGCAAGGCTACCTAAAAAATAAGAGAAAAGACGGTGTGATTATATGGGAATTTGCGACAATCTTTCCTATACAAAATGATAAGGGGCAAATCACCAATTATGCCGCAATTCAAGAAAATGTCACGGAACTTAGGGAAATAGAAGAGTCTTTGGTTGAAAGTGAAAACCGTTTGGCTCAAATTGCGGAACATGGCAAATCGGTGATATGGGAGATTAACCTTGACGGAATATATACCTACATCAGCCCATTATGTGAGTCGGTTTTTGGTTATACGGTAGAGGAAACAGTGAACAAAAAACATTATTACGATTTATTTCCAAAAGAACTTCGTGAGACCTATGTGAATTCTGCTGCTGAATTGTTGCTCCAAAACGAAAGTTTAATTGATTTCGAAAATCCGGTAATTAAGAAATCGGGCGAACAAATTTGGGTGTCAACGAATTGTACAGCGATAAAAAATGACCAAGGACATATCATTGGTTTTATTGGCGCAGATACGGAAATTACGGAACGTAAAAAATACCAGCAAGAAATTGTTGAGCTGAATGAAGGCCTTGAAAAGAAAGTGGAGATCAGAACGGAAGAAATAGCCAAAATGAACAAGGATCTCCTTGAAGAGATCGCGTACCGAAGTAGGGTCGAAGAAGAGCTGAAATCCAAATCAGAAGAATTAGAAACTTTCTTCTCTGCCGCTCAAGACCTCATGTGCATTGCAGACCTTAAGGCAACGTTAATCAAGGTAAATTCAGCTTGGAAAACAATACTAGGTTATGAAACCTATGAATTGGAAGGGGTGAATTTCATGGATTTGGTTCATGTGGATGATGTTTCTCCAACAGTGAGCATCTTTGAGCAATTGAATACCCACAAATCAGTTTCCAACTTCGTGATTCGCCTCATTGGAAAAAATGGCAATTTCCGATCCATAGAATGGTCTGCAGCCCCCGTTGGAGGATACATATTTGCATCGAGCCGCGATATCACAGAACGCTTGAAGCAAGAAAATGAATTGAGAAATGCACAAGAGTTAGCAAATCAAGCCAATCTTTCAAAAAGTGAGTTTTTATCGCGCATCAGCCATGAGTTGCGTACACCTATGAATTCCATTCTTGGATTTGCACAATTGCTCGAAATGGGTGCACTTGACATTACACAAGAACGCAGCGTTGGACATATTCTGCAAAGTGGAAAACACCTCTTGAATTTGATTAATGAGGTATTGGAAATTTCTCGAATCGAATCTGGACAAATGTCGCTTTCTATGGAGCCTGTTTCACTAAATAGCGTCATTCATGAAATAATTGATTCATTGACACCGTTGGCTGCAACCCGAGGTATTACCATACAATCGCACTTTCACCTTTTAGATGTGGCCTACGTGATGGCAGATCGACAGCGTTTAAAGCAAATCATCATGAACCTTCTGAGCAATTCCCTGAAATACAACCGTCCAGATGGAATGATTGATGTTGATGTACTGCAAGGCGAGAATGAATTTAATGGGAAGAAAAGCATTCGTATTGCTGTTCGAGATCAAGGGTATGGCATTAGTCCGGATAATATGGAAAAAGTGTTTTTGCCGTTTGAACGCATTGGTGCGGAAAATACTGAAACGGAAGGTACCGGACTTGGTTTGGCCGTAGTGAAACAATTGACTGAGCTTATGAATGGAGAACTTGGCTTGGAAAGTAAGATAGGCATTGGAAGTACATTTTGGGTTGAATTTTCATCTGCAAATGAACAAGTATCGGAAAATGATACCAACTCAAGTGTGCAAAAAAGCCTAGACATGAATCCCCACCATGGGACTATTTTATATATCGAAGATAACAGTGCGAACGTGGATTTAGTCCAGCAAATTGTTGAATTGAAGTTGTTTGGAGTGAAATTGATTACCAATGCTGCAGGATTGAAAGCTGTGCAATTGGCCTCCGAACATCAGCCAGATTTGATTTTGCTTGACCTTAACCTCACAGACATACATGGATCAGAGGTCATTCAACGACTAAAAAAGGAACCATTGACTCGAGACATTCCAGTGATTGTCATCAGTGCCGATGCCATGGCCGAACAAATAGAACGTTTAATGTCCCTTGGCGCCAAAAATTACCTGACTAAACCAATTGATATCGGACTGTTCCTTAAGGAAGTAGACAAATACCTTTCGTAAATGATGAAGATTGACCTAACCAATTCGAAAATTTTGATCGTTGATGATCAGGAAGCAAATGTGCGTATTCTAGAGAGCTTGCTCGATATTAAAGGCTTTAAACAAGTGAAGTCAACAACAGATTCGCTTCAGGTGGAGAATCTCGTTCAGTCATTTTCTCCAGATGTTCTCTTGTTGGATTTAATGATGCCAAACTTGTCTGGGTTTGAAGTAATGAAGCGTTTGCGCGAAAAGGAAACGGGGAGTCATTTTATGCCAATCTTAGTCTTAACGGCGGATTCAACTAAAGAATCCAAACAGCAAGCTTTGCAAGTGGGCGCAACTGATTTTCTTACTAAGCCATTCGATTTTACGGAAGTGTTGCTTCGCATCAACAACTTGTTAATGATCAGCCATTTGATGGGATCTTTGAAAGGACAAAATGAGTCGTTAGAGGAAAAGGTCAAGGAACGAACGGTGGAGCTTGAGCAGAAAAATCAAGAGTTGGAACAATTTGTTTTTATCGCTTCTCATGACCTGCAGGAGCCGCTTCGGATGATTACTGAATTTTTGGGTCAGTTGCAATTAAAATATGGCGATTCTATTGATGAAAGGGGGATGAAATACATCGACTTTGCGGTGAAGTCTGCCCAAAAAATGAAGGGTTTAATCGTTGATTTATTGGAGTATTCCAAAGCCGATGCACTCATTTTGGGTGATTCACCGAAAGTGGATTTAAATGATGTATTGGATGATGTACGCATTCTACTCAACAATGTGATTGAATCGAATAAAGCCGAAATACATATTGGGAGCATGCCGCAGATCAAAGCGCCAGTTTCCGTGTTGCGTCAGATTTTTCAAAACCTCATTGGCAATGCCATTCGTTATAGGCATGCCGATATTTCCCCAATAGTGAATATTCGTGCGTTGGAAAATGACGATCACTACATCATTGAAGTGGAAGATAACGGAATTGGAATTCCTTTGGAATCTCAAGGGAAAATTTTCGATTTGTTTCACCGCATTCAAATACCAGCGGATCAGGTAGGATCTGGCGTAGGCTTAGCCATTACGAAGAAAATTATCGAGCGGATGAATGGTACTCTAGAGGTGAAATCACAAGTAGGGATGGGTTCTGTGTTTACGATACAATTGCCTAAGGCATCAAATTTCTAATTTGGTCGCTGTGCGAATTTGTTCCCAAGGGAATTTGATTGCTTCGCAAATTT
>JBEIKR010000077.1:0-12763 GCA_040379705.1 Crocinitomicaceae bacterium | reverse complement strand
GCTCAAAGAGCGAAGAAGTGCTTTTTTAAATTATTAATTACGAGTTAGGTGGCTGAGGTGCGGCAGCAGACTCGAAGCCACAAGTTAAGAGATTGAATCTAAACAATTCGAAGATCGATTAAGTCCATTGTCTTTTGTCCTTCAGCGCAGCGGTCCTTTGTCCTTCGAAGCTCAAAGAGCGAAGAAGTGCTTTTTTAAATTATTAATTACGAGTTAGGTGGCTGAGGTGCGGCAGCAGACTCGAAGCCACAAGTTAAGAGATTGAACCTAAACAATTCGAAGATCGATTAAGTCCATTGTCCCTTGTCCTTCAGCGCAGCGGTCTATGTTCCTTCAGCGCAGCGGTCTATGTTCCTTCAGCGCAGCGGGTCCCCCCCACTAATCATTCAGCTTCAACACCGCCATGAACGCCTCCTGTGGTACTTCCACACGTCCAACTTGACGCATACGCTTCTTACCTTCCTTCTGCTTTTCAAGGAGCTTGCGTTTACGAGAAATATCTCCACCGTAACACTTTGCAGTAACATCTTTCCGCAGGGCTTTTATCGTTTCACGAGCAATGACTTTCGCACCAATCGCAGCCTGAATCGGAATCTCAAACTGTTGACGCGGGATCAACTCCTTCAATTTCATGCAAATCTTCTTCCCAAGGTCGTAGGCGTTGCTGCGGTGAACCAAGGCCGAGAGGGCATCCAACTGTTCGCCATTCAACAACATGTCCATGCGGATCAAATCGGATGCTTTGTACCCAATTGGGTGGTAGTCAAAAGACGCATATCCACGTGACACAGATTTCAGACGGTCGTAAAAGTCGAAGACAATCTCTGCCAAAGGCATTTCAAAGGTCAACTCTACGCGGTCTTGTGTCAAGTAAACCTGATTTTTTAGCTCTCCTCGTTTCTCAATACACAAAGTCATAATTTGACCGATGTACTCTGATTTCGTGATGATTTGTGCTTTGATGTACGGTTCTTCGATGTGGTCAATTCCTGCAGGATCAGGCAATTCAGATGGGTTGTTGACAATCAATCCAACTTCAGGATCTTTACGCATGTAACAGAAGTATGATACGTTCGGAACTGTAGTAATCACCGTCATGTTGAACTCGCGCTCAAGACGCTCCTGGATGATCTCCATGTGCAACATCCCCAAGAATCCACAACGGAATCCAAAGCCAAGTGCTGCAGAAGATTCAGGCTCAAAAACCAACGATGAGTCATTCAGCTGAAGCTTTTCCATGCTGTAACGCAACTCTTCGTATTCGTCTGTTTCAACAGGGTAAATTCCCGCGAAGACCATTGGCTTCACATCTTCGAATCCTTTGATGGCTGTCTCACATGGATTGTTTGCAAGGGTAATGGTGTCACCCACTTTTACTTCGTTCGCCTGCTTGATTCCGGAGATGATGTATCCAACATCCCCCGCGCGTACTTCCTTTTTAGGGCTGAGATCCATTTTCAAAATCCCAATTTCATCGGCATTATATTCTTTACCGGTATTGAAGAATTTCACGCGATCACCTTTCTTGATGACACCATTCTTCACTCGGTAATACGCAATAATTCCGCGGAACGAGTTGAATACAGAGTCAAAAATCATGGCTTGCAGGGGAGCACTTTCATCACCTTTAGGCGCAGGAATGCGGTTGATTACTGCTTCAAGAATGCGATCCACTCCAAGTCCGGTTTTTCCGGATGCTGGGATAATATCGTCGGGATCACAGCCAATAAGTTCAACAATTTGGTCAGACACTTCTTCAGGCATTGCCCCCGGAAGGTCCATTTTATTTAAGATTGGAATGATTTCTAAATCGTGTTCCAAAGCCAAGTAGAGGTTGGAAATGGTTTGTGCTTCAATTCCTTGAGATGCATCCACAATCAGCAAGGCACCTTCACAAGCGGCAATCGAACGCGAAACTTCATACGAGAAATCCACGTGTCCAGGGGTGTCGATGAGGTTCAGTACATAGTCTTGCCCTTCAAACGTGTAGTTCATTTGAATGGCGTGACTCTTAATGGTAATTCCACGTTCGCGCTCCAAATCCATGTCATCGAGCGCCTGCGCTTGCATTTCACGGTCCGAAATGGTGCCAGTCGTCTGTAAAAGGCGATCTGCCAAGGTACTTTTCCCGTGATCAATGTGTGCGATGATGCAAAAGTTGCGGATGTTTTTCATAATTCTTTGCCGTTCGTTTTCTAGGCCATTAAGCGTGCAAAAATACATTAAAAATCCCAATTTTTGGATATGAATTGAAGGGTTAATGAGTTGTTAAACGAGAGCTTGCGCTTTATAAAGAAATTCAATTTTCATTGAGTCCTGGGTTTCACCCCAGATTAGAAAGTGCCAATTAAGCCGCATTGTTCAATCATTTTAATGGTTTACCTCTTGTTCAATCTCGAATTGAATGATTTTCGTTGTCCGAATGAATTATCATAAATAGAAAAGAGGAGCTTGTGTGCTCCTCTTCACTTTACCTAACCTACTACTACTTATGAAAACTAACTAAACGTTCTAATCTGTGATTTCAAATCATATGCCAAAGTTGGCTTGCTTGATCTGAGATTTGAATGTTTAACGCATTATAGACGCAATAATTACATCATCTGTTCAGCTTTTAACTTTTTTTGGGATTTATTAGGTGTATTGAGTATCAAACAATCTGCTGTTCTTAATTTTGGTTTAGACTTGATGCAGTTTTCTTATTATTCCATAAATTCGTTGTCCATGAGCACACAATCAGAAAAGAACGGAAACAAAGGGCTGCGCTATCGCTCTGTTTCAACAGTCATCGGTATTTCTCTTGTTTTATTTATGATTGGCCTCGTCCTTGGCGGTGTCTTTGGATTGGAAAATGTGCAACGTCAAGCAAAGGAAAGCCTACAAGGCGACTTGTTTTTTACGCCTGAACTGAACAACGCGGACATCAAACAAATCGAACAGGAACTGAAATCATGGAAGGAGTTTAGCGATGTGTTTTACATCTCACCTGAACGTGCTATCGAGGAGTTTAGCGGTCAAGATGAAAACGCCGAAGAAATTTTGGCCATCTTCGACGGTGAAAATCCTCTACCACCAACCATTGGATTCAAGCCTAAAGCGGAATATGCGACGAAGCAAGGAATGGAAAAAATCAAGGCCGCATTGCTCAAAGCCTATCCTGATGAAATTGACGAGGTCAATTATGATAAGTCAAGCGTTGAGAATGTAAACCTTGGATTTCGGCAGTTTGTATTTCTTTTCTTGACAGTCGCGGCGCTCCTGATCGTTATTGCAGTGGCCATGATTAACAATACCATTCGTCTGGCTTTGTACTCTAAACGCTTTACGATTAAAACGATGCAATTGGTTGGGGCGACACCTTCGTACATCCGCCGACCATTCATTATTCGGTCTGTATTCAACGGAATCATTTCAGCGGTGATTGGCTTGGCTTTGCTCATGACCTTGTTCTTCGCATTGAATAATTCCCTGGACACGATCGAAATTACCTATTCAATAAAAAGTTTCATTCTCCTTTGTTCTTCGCTCCTTGCCATCGGAATCGTTATTTCAGTGGTCTCAACGTGGTTTGCGCTTAACAAATATTTGAGAATGAAATTAGACGATTTGTATTAAATTTGACCCATGGAAAAGAAGAACGCACACGCCTTTGGCTTTCGTAAAGAGAATTACAAATTCTTAATCATTGGTCTTGCAGTCAACATTATCGGCTATTTATTGATGATTGGAGGTGCTGCGAAGGATCCAAATACTTTCGATGAATCAGAACTATTCAGTGAAGTGCGCATTACTGTTGCTCCAATACTTATTGTTGCTGGATTCGTGATTATCCTTTATTCAATCATGAAAAAGCCGTCTTCAAAGGGTACTTCAGCTGAGCCATCTTCATCATCGGTGGACAACACATCGAAATAATCCCCTTTTTCAATGGATTTAATTCAGGCGCTGATCCTGGCATTTGTTGAAGGACTCACAGAGTTTCTTCCGATCTCCTCGACGGCACACATGATCTTTACGAGTGCCATCTTCGAAACACAGGACGACGCCTTCGTGAAGATGTTTCAAGTGTCGATTCAATTCGGTGCAATTCTCTCTGTTATCGTCCTTTACTGGCGCAAGTTCTTGGACTTCAAATCGTTCAATTTCTACATTAAATTAGCCATCGCCGTTATTCCAGCCTTGGTGTTGGGGAAGCTATTTGACGATAAGATTGAAGCAGTCCTCGGAAATCCTATTCCTATTGCTATTGTATTGATTGTTGGTGGAGTCATTCTTCTTTTCGTTGATCGTCTTTTCAAACGTCCGAAAATTAGAGTCGAAGAAAACATTACTATTCGCAAAGCACTCATCATCGGATTTTGGCAGTGCCTCGCCATGATGCCAGGAACCAGTCGCTCGGCAGCATCCATTATTGGCGGAATGCAACAAGGATTAACACGCAAGCTGGCAGCCGAATTTTCATTTTTCCTCGCCGTACCGACGATGCTCGCAGTAACCGCATATTCCATTTTTCTGAAAGATTGGAAATACGAAGGCGTTGACCAAAAAGGGTATGAAATGATTACTCAATCGTCGGACAACATGACCCTTTTTATCGTTGGAAACATCCTCGCATTTTTTGTAGCGATGCTTGCCATTAAAGTGTTTATTGGCCTGATCGATAAATATGGCTTTCGCATCTGGGGATGGTACCGCATCATCGCAGGAACAATCCTGTTAATTTACTTTACACGTTAATGGATTTTTTAGCTGGAGAGACCATCTTGGTCGATAAACCATTGGGATGGACCTCGTTCGATGTCGTCAATAAAGTCCGTTGGAACCTCAAGCAAGCACTCGGTGTGAAAAATATTAAAGTGGGTCATGCAGGAACACTAGATCCTTTGGCGAGCGGCTTACTGATTTTGTGCACAGGAAAACATACCAAGACCATTGATTCCATCATGGCAGGGGAGAAAACCTACACGGGGACCATTCTTTTAGGAAAGACAACACCATCATACGATCTGGAAACAGAATATGACGCAGAATATCCTGTTGAACAGATTACACAAGAAGCAATGGAGGCCGTGGTTAAAGAGCTGACGGGAAACATCATGCAAGTACCCCCAGTGTTTTCTGCCAAACAAGTAGATGGCAAGCGCGCGTACGATTTGGCCCGCGCTGGAAAAACCGTAGAGTTGAAAGCCAATGCGATTGAAGTGTCGAAATTTAGCATCGATGCCTCGAGATTTCCTGAAATAGACTTTGAAATCACGTGTTCTAAAGGAACATATATCCGTTCCATCGCCCACGATTTCGGTAAAATGCTGAACTCAGGGGGTACGTTAATTCGCTTACGTCGCACAAAATCGGGAACTTTTGACGTCGAAAAGGCCTTTACAGTAGAGGCTTTGCTCGAAGTGATACAAACACAAATTACTAATTATTAATTACGAATTATTAATTACGAATTACGAATTTGGTGGCTGAGGTGCGCAAGCATACTCGAAGCCACGAGTTACGAGTTACTTGTTTTTTACTTCGAAGTAAGAACTAGTCTTAGAATCTTGATGTCTTAACATCTTGATATCTCCTTAGTCTTTTGTCTTTAAGCGCAGCGGTCCTTTGTCTATTGTCTAAAGTCTTGACATCTAAAAGTCCCTTGTCCTTCATGGTGACTTCGAGACTTCCTTCGGAACCTCAGCCACCAAAATTATTCTCGAGTTCTTTGTCTTTCAGCGCAGCGGTCCTTTGTCTATTTTCTATTGTCTAAAGTCTTAAAATTTGCAGGCCCTTGACAAGGGGGTCTTAATGTTGTATCTTTGCGCTCCTCTTAACAAAGCGGATCACCAAAATAAGAATGTATGAGTAAAATGAAACTTTCTGATTTCAGCTTCGACTTGCCAGAAGAACTGATTGCAGAATATCCTAGCGACAATAGAGATGAAGCCAAGTTAATGGTGATCAATCGGAAAGAAGGAACAATCGAACATCACCTCTTCAAGGACATCATCAATTATTTCAATGATGGCGATGTGATGATTACTAACAACACCCGTGTTTTCCCTGCACGTATGTACGGAAACAAAGAGAAAACGGGAGCGAAAATCGAAGTTTTCTTGCTACGCGAATTGAACCGTGAAAGCCTATTGTGGGATGTGCTTGTTGATCCAGCGCGTAAAATCAGAATTGGTAATAAATTGTACTTCGGGGACGATGATTCATTGGTAGCTGAGGTTATTGATAACACTACATCGCGCGGACGTACATTGCGTTTCTTGTTTGATGGACCTTACGAGGACTTCAAAGCGAAAATCACTGAATTGGGTGAAACGCCACTTCCGAAATACATCAAACGTGAAGTAGAAGCAACCGATGAGGAGCGTTACCAAACAATCTTTGCGTCTGAAGAAGGCGCGGTTGCAGCACCTACTGCTGGATTGCATTTCTCTCGTGAGTTGATGAAACGCCTTGAATTGAAAGGTGTAAACTTTGCAGAAGTGACACTTCATGTGGGACTTGGAACATTCCGCCCAGTAGAAGTGGAAGACCTGACGAAGCATAAAATGGATTCTGAGCAAGTGATAATCTCTGAAAAATGTGTGAAAATCGTCAACAACGCAAAAGAAAATAAAAAGCGTGTATGTGCCATCGGTACAACCTCGATGCGTTCGATTGAATCTTCTGTTTCGACAAACGGAATGTTGAAGCCTTACGATGGATGGACAAACAAATTCATCTTCCCACCTTACGAATTCAGTATCGCTGATTCAATGGTGACAAACTTCCACACACCGCTTTCTACCTTATTGATGATGATCTCAGCTTTTTGTGGTCACGAATTAATGATGGAAGCCTACAAGCAAGCAATTGAAAATAAATACCGCTTCTACTCATATGGAGATGCGATGTTGATTTTGTAATTAAATCGATAGATTAAGGGAAGGGGTGAATGAGAATTTGCCCCTTTTTTTGTGCCTTACTTTTTATCCCTGCCAATTTCCCAATGTGCCCGCTCGACAAATCCCCAGCCTATATTCTCCATGTTCACGATGTCATTCAATAAAATGATGCAATCAGCCTTTTTCATTTCCGACAATAAACTCAATCCCTCCAATCCTTGGTTGTTGTTCGTAGGGTCTTTTCGGGTGTTGAAATAATACAGGAACTTGGTATCTGAGGTAAATAGCTGTTGACGCAAAGCTGTCATGGAAACAACATCAAAGAAACTGTCTGAAATAATGAGCGCCCTAATTTTCTTACCTCTTGGAGTTTGAGCCGGGAATCTAAGACAACGTAAGTTCGGATCATTGGGAGGTGAAAGTACATTCAACAGCTGTGCAAGGTCATTGTCGTTGTAAAACAAGCGGAAGGTTCTGTCTAAGGTATAGCTTGGGTGGCTAAACTTCATGTGCTTGATGTGTTCCACTTTGCGAACGAGCGAATCCATAGCAAGAGCGGCACCATACATCGACCAGTGTATGCCCGATTTTGAAATCAATGGGGCTGCCGCCGATTTTTTGATGTCCAGAAAATACGTGTTGAAGTCGATGACATGGATCCCGTTTTTTAGCGCTTCCTTCTTGATGGCCTTGTAGTTGGATCGATCGGTTTTGAAGGTGTGCACCTTGGGTAGATCTTCCTCATAATAATAGGTTTTCGACGGTGCAATGGCCAAGATAACAGGGCACTTTTCACCCAAGTATGCTTGAATTTGGGTCAACTTGCGAACCTTTTCGTGCACCGCATCATACCCAATGAACGCCGTCCCTTCGTTGTAAGAGGAAGTGTAAAAACGGAAGAGATTTCCATTGTATTCATAAATCTGTTGGGCATTGATCTTTCCGAAAATGGAGTATTCTAGTTGGTTACGCAACCGTACTAAGGGACTTTTAACCGCAAGATTTTCTTCTAAATACAACTCAGTATAGCGCTGATACGAACCGTTGAACCAATCGAATTTTCCTTTCAAGGAATCTTTCATCCCCTCCGCTTTCGAAACTTGAACGCCATTCAAAGGGGTAAACTCGCGCCAATGAAATAATTGAAAACTCAATGGAATACAGAGAAATAGCAGGACGAGACCTTTCAAGATTTGTGTCGATATTTCCCTTCTTTTTTCCATTAGAACTTAAAGTAAATGAAAGGGTTAAATCCGTTCGCCACGATGAAAGACAAGCTCACTAAAAAGAGAATGCACGAAAATCCAGTAATCGCCCATTGTTTTAATGAAGCAGACTGTTCTGAAATAAAATGTGTACTGAAAGTGCGCAGTGATGGAACCAAACCGAAAAGACAAATACAAGCCGCCAAGAGCATGTGAACCATGTAATATGTACCGTTGGCAATGTTTGGTAGTGCCATGCTACGGAAATTCCACATGTGCTGATACACGGAAACAGCATCGCTTATACTTTCTGCTTGAAACAGCACCCAACCATTGAGCACCACGATGAAGGTGAAGATCACAGCGAGGATGGATGACCGAAGCAATACTTTTTCTAAAAAGAGTCTATCCAAGATAAGCCAAGTGCCGTGAAACACTCCCCAAAGTACGAAGGTCCAATTGGCGCCATGCCAAAGTCCGCTGAGCAAGAAGACAATCATCAAGTGGAGGTAGGTTCGTGCAGCACCTTTGCGATTTCCTCCGAGCGGGATGTAGAGGTAATTCTTCATGAAATCCCCCAAGGTGATGTGCCATTTTTTCCAAAATTCTGTGATGGAACGACTGGTATAAGGACGGTCAAAGTTTTCAGGAAAGGTAAAACCAAAGAGCTTTCCAAGTCCAATGGCCATATCAGAATAACCTGAGAAATCGAAGTAGATCTGAAAGGTATACGCCAACATACCCAACCAGGCTGAGGCAGAAGTGAGGTCAGAATGGCTATTAAGCAACTGTGAGGAATACTCCCCGAGCACATTGGCGATGAGTACCTTTTTACCCAAGCCTATTGAAAAACGAGTAAATCCTGCCAAAAACTGATTGGCGGTCTCGACACGGCTTGTAATCTGCTGTGCGACAAGATTATATTTTACGATTGGTCCAGCGATGAGGTGAGGAAACAAAAAGCTGTACAACACATAATTGTGAAGGTAGCGCTGGGGTTCCGCATTTCTTCGGTACACATCCACCGCATAGGTAATGGATTGAAAGGTGTAGAATGAAATTCCGATCGGTAACACAACAGATTTCCAGTCAATCATCCCGCTACCCATCACATCAAGCAGTGAGTTGGTGTTTTCCAGAAAAAAATTGAAATACTTGAAGTAGACGAGAAATCCGAGGTTGAAAACCACGCTGAAGATCATGACCTTTCGTCGGGATCGTCCTTCGAGTGAACTTAAATACTTGACAAGAAAAAAGTTCGTCACACATTCCAAGAGCAAGACAAACAGGAAGGCGGGTTCGCCCCACGCATAAAAAAAGAGGCTAGAAAGGAGAAGAAGTATGTTTTTAAATTTTCCAGGAACAATGGTGTAAAGCACCAATAATATCGGCAGAAAGAATACTGCGAATATGATCCCTGAGAAAACCATCTGCTAGTTGGTAAACTTGTATTTTAGAATGCAATAAATGGCGCGAAACCCATCTTTCCATCCAATTTTTTTCCCTTCCTCGTAGGTGCGGCCGTAGTAAGAAATCCCAACCTCATAAATACGAATGCCTTTGACTTTGGCCAATTTGGCTGTGATCTCTGGTTCAATACCGAAACGTCGCTCACGGATAGTGATTTTTTTGGCGATGGATGTCCGCATTAGTTTGTAACACGTTTCCATATCCGTTAAGTTCAAGTTCGTCATCATATTGGAAAGCCGCGTTAGGAACTTGTTTCCGATGGAATGCCAGTAGAATAAGATCCGGTGTGGGTGGTGACCAATAAATCTAGAACCGTATACGACATCCGCGTTGTCCTTGAAAACAGGCTTCAACAACAAGGAATATTCATCAGGATCATATTCAAGGTCGGCATCCTGAATGATCAAGTAGTCGCCGGTACATTCTTGAATGGCACGATTTATCGCTGCTCCTTTTCCTTTGTTTTGATCTTGACTAAACAATAGAATATTTATCTCAGAATGATTTTCAATAAAGGATGTAATTACCGAGTGTGTGTTGTCTGTTGAACAGTCATTCACGATGATAATTTCTTTTGTAATTCCTTCGGGTAGAACAGATTGAATGACCTTTTCTAGAAGTTCACAAATGGTGCGTTCCTCGTTGTATGCCGGGATTAAAATGGACAGTTTTTGAATAGGCTGCATGCACAAATGTAAGGATATCAAGCGTGTTTGAAAAATGGCAATGTAAAAGCAGCGTTTTAACCACTAAAAGAAAGTGATATTGATTACTTTTGTACTCCGAATTTATTCAAACGATGGCCCTGAGCACTAGCATATCTCTTAAACAAAAATACCGGGCATATTTCGTGTTTACGAAGTTCAGACTTTCATTCTCCGTGATTTTATCTGCTTTAGCGGGCTATTTATTCTCTGCATTTGCCAACAATGTTGAAGTAGAATGGTCCATTATCGCCTATTTAATGATTGGTGGAATGCTTGTTACAGCAGCATCAAATGGATCAAACCAAATTTGGGAACGTGACTTAGATAAGTTGATGAAGCGCACTGAACGCCGTCCGATTCCACAAGGCATGATGACCGTGAATGAGGGATTCATCGTGGTAGCTGTCTGCCTGCTTGTTGGAACCTATTTGTTGTACCAAATCAATCTTTCTTCTGCAATTTTAGGTCTTGCAGCCTACATTTCCTATGTGTTCATTTATACACCCATGAAACGTGTTTCACCGTGGGCAGTGTTCGTTGGTGCTTTCCCAGGCGCAATCCCGCCAATGTTGGGGGCAATAGCGGCAAAGGACGATTTCGGACTTTTACCTGGAATCCTTTTCTTCGTGCAGTTCATGTGGCAATTCCCCCATTTTTGGGCCATTGCTTGGGTCGTGTACGACGATTACAAAGCCGCAGGATTTTCGCTTTTACCTTCTCGGACTGGTCGATCTAAGGAATCAGCATTTCAAATTATTGTGTATGCATTAGCAATGATCCCATTCAGCTTGTTGCCTTGGGTATTGGATATGGTAGGAACGATGTCACTCGTCGTTGCTACGATTGCGGGAACAGTTTTCTTCCTTTACGCATACCGACTTTATATTTCATGTGAAACAGCAGATGCGCGAAAACTTATGTTTGCATCATTTGTTTATTTACCAGTTGTACAGTTTGTATATGTTATTGATTGTTATTTAATGAAATAAGCCATGAAAAGAAATTTTACAGACGAATTATCTCCTGAATTGAGAGAAAAGACCAAAAAGAACTTGGTCTATGTTGGGATTTTTAGCATCGTGATGCTTTTTGCTGGATTCACCTCAGCATACATCGTGTCGATGGGTGATTCTTTTTGGGTGAAATACCCCTTGCCTACAGGATTTTGGATGAGTACGGCAGCGATTGTTGCGAGTAGTATTTTCTTCCAGATGGCCTTGCGTTTTGTGCGTAAGAACAACATCAAAATGTTGAAGGTCTTTATGTTTTTGACTGTTCTTGCAGCGGTCGGATTTGTTTTCTTTCAGTTCAAAGGCTACGGTCAGCTCATCTCAGAAGGAGCACATCCAGCAAACAATAGAATTCTAGTAACAGAAGGAAATTACGGAGAATATTACAATGTTAAAATGAAAGGTTCTTTCGTTGAAATTGATGGAAATACATTCTTGATCAATGGCCGTGAAATGACTCAAAAAGAACTGGATGAGTACAAGGCATTCATGGCTCAATTCTTAAAAGTTGATCGCAGAAAGCAATTGTTTGTAAAGAGTTACGGCAAAGACTTTATTCTTTATTTATCGAATGTGCCAGTTGGCCTAATCAATAACAAATTGTGCACGCCAGACGGAAAAGAACTGCAATATGTGGATTTGCTTCGTTTGCAGCAATTGGCCGTCAATGTGAAAGATGAGCGCGGTGACTTTTTTCATCGAGGAAAAATTGGAACAGACTTCGATATTTATTTTAAAGGCGTAAAGCTCGAATATGCGCAACGTGAATTGCGTTTCAAAGGACAGAAATTGAATCGTTATCTGCAGATCAAAGCAATGGAAACTTCTGATACGGCATCGTCGTATTTGTTCATGATTACCTTCCTGCATTTACTGCATATTGCGGTCGCATTAATTTATCTTTTACGCGTTACAATTGGCTCATTTACAGGTAAATTCTCGTCGTCTGAGTTTCTTAGTTTGAAGCTTGGAGCAATCTTCTGGCATTTTTTAGGTGTATTATGGCTCTATTTGTTGCTGTTTTTACTTTTTATTCATTAAACTTGCACAAAAATTTTTGTAATGGCAGGACACGCTACACAACAAATTGATAACTCGGCCCTTTGGGGGGGGAAGGTATCACCATTCAGCACGAGCTACGGAAAACTCATGATGTGGTTTTTCTTGGTGTCGGATGCTTTGACATTCGGAGGACTTTTGATAGCCTACGGATACACACGACATGATGCTCAAGATGCATGGCCAATTGGGGAAGAGACTTTCAACTCGATGCCTTTCCTAGGTCACGGATACCCATTGTTGTATGTTGCTTTGATGACCTTTATTCTTATCGTTTCTTCTGTGACGATGGTGTTGGCGGTTGAGGCTGGTCACCGCATGGACAAGCGTGGGGTGGTGAAATGGATGATTGCAACGATTATTGGTGGATTCTTCTTTGTAGGTTCTCAAGCATGGGAGTGGTACCACTTCATCCATGGTTCTGAATT
>JBEIKR010000076.1:0-12849 GCA_040379705.1 Crocinitomicaceae bacterium | reverse complement strand
TTCCGTAGCGGATAATTCCTGACTCAAGCATCTCACGAAGAAGGTCATTCCCCTCACGTGTACGCTCACCAACTCCTGCGAAGACTGAAAGACCACCGTGACCTTTCGCGATATTATTGATCAACTCTTGAATCAATACAGTTTTACCTACGCCGGCACCACCGAAAAGTCCAATTTTACCACCTTTTGCATATGGCTCAATCAAGTCGATTACTTTAATTCCTGTAAAAAGAACCTCCGTCGCTGTTGACAACTGATCAAATTTCGGTGCTTCACGGTGAATGGGTAACCCATTCGAGTTATCAATGACATTTATTCCATCGATTGCTTCCCCAACCACATTGAACAAACGACCACGAATTTGATCTCCTGTAGGCATTTTGATTGCCGAACCTGTAGAAGTTACCTCCATCCCGCGGCTAAACCCGTCTGTTGAGTCCATCGAAACGGTACGAACAGCATTTTCACCAACGTGCGATTGAACTTCAAGAACTACGCGAGTTCCATCCGGTTTACGCGCTTCCAACGCATCATAGATGTTTGGTAGAGCCATTCCTTTTTCAAAACTAACGTCCACAACTGGACCAATAACTTGGGAAATTCTTCCTTTAATTGCTGACATTTGAGTGTCTTTTTAACGATTTTACATCTTTTGGGCTGATACTTTTACCTCGCCAATTTGGGTGCAAAGATATACCAATTATTCGGAGTGCAAATGAAAATTTGAAAGATTTTTTAACACAAGAATGATCTTGAACTTAATTACAAAAGAAGTGAAGAAGGAATTTTGCATTAAAAGGAGACGCGTTCAAAATTGCGGCGCATGAGATAGCGCACAGGGAGGTAAGAAAAGAGTACACTTAAACCTGTCACTAAACCGATGATTACACTCGCATCCATCACCGACAATCGCACAGGAAAAGGCAATCCCGCGGCGCCGGGCATCATTAACACTTCCCACTTGATCTGAATAAAGCACACCAGGTAACCGATCAATAATCCGTAAAAAATCCCTCGCGCACAGATCAATAAGCCCTCAAACAAGAAAATGCGAAAGACGAAATTACGCTCTGCTCCGAAAGAAATCATCGTCATCAAATTATCCTTCTTTTCAACAAACAACATGGTAATCGAAGCAATAAGATTAAACGCAGCCAAAATGAAAATAAACACCAAGATGACAAGAACAATTAACTTTTCAGATTTGCTGGTTTTAAAAATTAACGCGTTTTTTTCGAGATTCGTTTTGGCTTCAAAAGAGGGACCTGTCACTTTCTTTACCTCTTCCTTCAACTCCATAGGGTCAAATCCATCCTTTACTTGCACATAGATGGCTGTAAGATCATTTTCATAATTCAATAACTCTCGACCAACTTCCAAAGGAACAACTGCCTTTTCTCCATTCACCTCCCTGTTCCCATTAAAATTCATTCGGCCTGACACATTCATGATTTTCTGTCGGAATGGATTCGACCCTAGTTTCATCTTGGCTTCGCGCTTCGGTGCAAAAACAATCAACTGCTCAAAAGATCGTTCGGGAATAAAACCGCCAAGTTTATCCAACAGGGTAGCTCCTACCAACATCATCGGTTGACCATTATTTTCAATTTGAGGGACACCATCAACCATGTGACGCTTCATTCTGCTCATCACAAGAAATTCAGGATCTACTGCGATCAACTGAGCATTCACCCATTTCTTTTCATGCTTTAAAACAACGGTTTCTTCAACTACTCGAGAGATCGTCTTTACACCTTCGATTTTGTTCAATTTTGCAAGATCAATGGCATCCTCCGGGAAAGTTTTTCCACCTGTGTAGCGAATAGTTAGGTCTGCATCAAAGTCGGAATACATGCGCTCAATCAACGACTCAATGCCATTGAAAGCAGACAAAAGTACTACAAGCGCTGCGGTAATGATCGTAATTCCAATCACAGAAATTCGCGTGATAAATCCGACCACATTTTTCTTCCGATCGAATTTTAGGTAACGACGCGCTATGTAGAATGGAACCTTGATGGAGTTACTTCTTTAATAAGGAATCAATTTGCATGGCATAATCCAATGAATCGTCGATGTGAAAAACCAACTCAGGAATCTTGCGCATGTTTTTCAAGCGTTTTCCAACTTCCCCACGTATTTTGGTAGAATGCACGTTGATGCTATCCAGCACCTCCTTTTTGTCAGGACCTGCAAAAATACTTAAGTAGCAACGTGCCAAGGAAAGATCTGATGTCACGCGTACCGTGGTTACTGTAACCATTGCGCCAAGACAAACCTCGCGCGCATTGCGTTGAAAATACATGCCTAATTCCTCCTGAATGACACCTTCAATTCTGTTCTGTCTGATTGAACCCATAGTGCAAAGTTAACAATAGTTCGCCCTTTGAAATGAACATCACACAACAAACTGTATCTTTGACAGCGCAATGAAAGGAATAATTGAGATCTACAAGTACACCTTCGCCTATAAATGGCGTGCTCTTTTAGTTATTCTATGCAACCTCCTCTTTGTCATCTTCAACTTGCTTTCCATTGTATTGTTTATCCCAGTTCTTCAACTGATTTTTAAACCTACAGCACTTAAAAGCAAGGCCTTGAGTAATCCAGATTGGAACGGTTCACTACTCTCCTTTCCTAAGCATATTTCTCAGGAATACGAGTATTTCATGCAAGAGCTTGTCGCAAAGGACCCTAAAGATGCCTTATTCTTTGTTTGTGTGACGGTATTCATTGCTTTTTTCCTCAAAAACCTTTTTCGCTACGGTGCCATTTGGCATCAGTCTGAATTGCGGATGGCAGTGGTGCGCGACTTAAGAGACTCCATTTTTTCCAAAGCTTTACGATTGCCTATCTCCTTTTACACGAATGAACGTAAAGGCGATTTGATGTCACGCATGAATAGTGATGTGGGAGAAATTGAAATTGCCGTGATCAGCATGTTGGAATTAATCTTCCGTGAACCCATCGCAATTCTCATCAACATTAGCACACTAATCTGGCTAAGTCCAGAGCTCACCCTCGCCTCCTTGATTTTACTTCCTGTCTCTGCATTTGTGATTTCACGCATTGGCAAAAGCTTAAAGCGCACGGCGAAAAAGGGACAGGAGCAGATGGGATTGCTTTATTCGACCATTGACGAAGGACTTGGAGGAATTCGAATAATCCAATCCTTCAACGCTGCCGAACAAGTGAAAAACACCTTTCACCACGTCAACCTGGCACATCAAAAGTTAATCACCAAAGCCTTTCGAAAGCGCGATCTTTCACCTGTTCTGAATGAAACATTGGGTGCTGCTGTGATGCTTTGCCTCTTATGGTTTGGAGGTTCGATGATCTTAGAAGCTAGTGGAAATGGTGATTTGAACGGTGAGAAATTCTTGACCTTCATTATTGTGTTTTCTCAGTTGCTGCGACCTATTCAAGGCATCTCGACCAGTTTGGCGAATTTGAATAAAGCAAAACCATCGCAAGACCGCATCAATGAAATCTTGTTTGCAGATGAGATGATTCATGAGCAGGCCAATGCAACACCAATGACTTCGTTTTCTGAATCCATTCGCTATGACAATGTTTCCTTCAAATATAAGGAAGAATGGGTGTTGAGGCATATTGATGTTGAATTAAAAAAAGGTAAATCACTGGCCATAGTGGGAGAGTCTGGCTCTGGAAAATCGACCTTCGCTGATTTATTGCCTCGCTTTTACGACGCGAGCGAAGGAACCATTTTCATCGATAACATTCCCGTTACTTCTTATTCGTTGCATGATCTTCGCGAACAAATTGGCATCGTTTCGCAAGAATCCATTTTGTTCAATGCCTCGATTCGGGATAACATTGCCTTCGGAATGCCCAAAGCTACGACAGAAGAAATTATTAATGCTGCCCGCGTAGCCAATGCCCATGAATTCATCGAGCGTATGGAACATGGGTATGACACGAACATTGGAGAACGAGGAAACAAACTTTCGGGTGGACAAAAACAGCGCATCAGCATCGCACGTGCCGTATTGAAAAATCCGAACATTTTGATTCTTGATGAGGCAACATCTGCGTTGGACACAGAATCTGAAAAGTTGGTGCAAGATGCCTTAGATCAATTGATGAAAGATAGAACAGTGTTGATCATCGCTCATCGCTTGAGTACCGTTCGTAAAGCGGATGAAATCATCGTTTTGTCCCATGGAAAAATCATTGAGCGCGGAAATCACGAGGCATTGATGTCCCTCAAAGGGACCTATTTCAACCTTTGCTCCCTTCAAGGAATGCGGGATTAGTCAATTAAAACCGAATGTAGTCAACAGGATTTACACTTGATTGATTGAGCCACAATTCAAAGTGAATGTGTGGTTCTTTAAAGCTTGAACCATAATTCCCGACAATGGCAATTGGATCGCTGACCTGTACTTTATCCCCTTGTTTTTTCAGTACTGCTTTGGCATGCTTGTAAGTAGAAACAAAACCGTCTGCATGTTCAATCACGATAACATATCCCTCTTGAGTTGAAAATCCGGCATACACCACTGTGCCCGCCAAGCAACTCAGCACAGGCGTGTCTTTTTTTGCAGCGATGTCCACACCATCCCGCTTTAATGCGTTAAAATTACTGAGAAGCTGTCCACTTATTGGCGCCATTAAGCTGTGCTGTTTATGGTCCGTAGTTCGATCCTTCCCTGTGCGCAAGTCGCTTTTTACTTTTTTGGCCAATTCTATTTCTTCCTTTGTCGATTCAGTACTAATCTCCGATGAATAATCGCTCGCTAGCTCTGGCACTAGCGTATCAATTTGCTCCTCCACATCCTTCCCCAAAATCAATGACTGAATAGAACGCGCATATTTTTCTTGCGCAGCAACCAACTTATTCAAGCGCGTTATTTCCTTATCTTGACGTTCCAAACGACTTCGTTCGATACTGACATCATCCGTACCGAAGTAACCTGCCAATGGGCTCGAAACAATAATGATGGTCATGACAAACCCGATGATGAGCGTTAATAAAGCCAATAATGAAATCACCTGCAATCGACTGGCAGTAAAACTCCATTGCACTTCAAAATTTTTCGGGTCAGAAGCTGAAAACTTGACACGACGCTTTAATGCGGTGAATATATTTCTGATTTTATTCATGTAATTATGACAAAACTGCTCAATTTTGCCAAGAGCACCAAATAAACACTTGACAAGTTCTTCAAAATTTTGTACTTTTCATAAAGGTGAATTTTTGACTTTTTGACAACTTTTTACTTACTCAAACGTCTTATACAAGGATTTGAAGAAACTCACTCTCATATTGCCCATTTTAGTCTCATGGTTCTCCGCCAATGGGCAGTTGATTACGACTCCGGGTCAAAGTCCGTCCAGCTTGGTTCAGAATGTATTATTGGGGGCTGGAGTCACGGTATCAAACATCATGTACAATGGCAGTCCGACTGCGATTAGTTATTTCACAGCAAATGGCAGTAATCTAGGTATTACCGAGGGAATTGCGATGACAACAGGTACCGTTTTAAATAACGGAGCCGGACCTCAAGGACCTAACAATCAAACAAATTCTGGTGTGGACAACAACTTCGGTGGCTACCCCTTGCTTTCCGGGATTATTGGAGGAACACAAACCTTCAATGCCTCTATATTAGAATTTGATTTCATTCCATATTCAGACACCGTAAGGTTTCGCTATGTATTTGGATCGGAAGAATATCCCGAATTTGCTCCACCGAACAACTCGTCGTACAATGATGTTTTTGGTTTTTTCATTTCTGGGCCTGGAATCATTGGGAATCAAAATATTGCGCTCTTGCCCAGTGGGGCGGTTGTATCAATTAACAATGTGAATGGCATCACCAATTCAGCATTCTTCAATAACAATGGCGACGGTAATACACAACCCCAAAACGTCAATCCATACTTTATCCAATATGATGGTTTTACGGATGTGCTTGAAGCGGTTTCAAAAGTTCAATGTGGTCAAACATACCACTTGATCATGGCTATAGCGGATGTTGGTGATGGCATTTTTGACTCTGGGATTTTTCTTGAAGCCAATAGCTTAAGCTCCAACACCCCCGTTGATATTACCTATGAGTTGTCGCAACAAGCATTTAATGATCCTGATTTAATGGGTGAAGGGTGCGTGAGTACGACCGTAACCTTGGAACGCGGTGGAACCGCAAATTCGGCGCTGACGGTGCCGATTGCAGTGAGCGGAACAGCTACGGAAGGTGTGGATTACACCAACATTCCGAACTCAGTCACATTTGCGCCAGGGCAAACAATAATCACCTTCACTTTCGATGCATTTTCGGATGCACTTGTGGAAGGCACAGAAACCATTCTTTTAAGTTTTGAAATCACGGACCCATGTGGCAACATTACTCCTATTGTCATTGATCTTGGTATCGCCGATGTCTTGCCTGTTACTGTCACTTTGGAAAGTTCAGATGTCCTATGTCCAGGAGATAATATCGAACTCATTGCAACAGCCGCTGGAGGAGTTGGGCCATACATTTATTCATGGAGTACGGGCGCAGCGACTCCATCCATTTTTGTTTCACCAACGAGTACCCAGACCTTTACGGTCACCGTCACGGACAATTGTTTAATGGAATCTGCCACGGCTACTGATATCGTTAATGTGCCTGTTTATCCTCCAATGGTCCTTATTGAAAGTCCTGATATCACGGAAATTTGTCCGTATATACCCACACAATTGGAGGTCAATGCAACTGGAGGCGCGGGAGGATACATGTATCAGTGGAGTGTTGTTGGAGGAAGTCCTTTGGGGACGGTAAGTAGTCAGGTTGTTTCACCATCCGCCACTACAACATATCAAGTAGTTGTTACCGATCAATGTGGAATCACTGAAACGGTAGATGTGCTTTACACCATAACAAGTCCTCCGTTGATTGTAACCATGTCACCGGCAGTGGATATTTGCCCTGGAGACAGCATTCAAATCAGTGCTTTCGCGACTGGTGGTTATGGACAATATTATTACTTATGGCCGCATTCTGGCGAAACGACGAATACCGTTTGGGTGCATCCAAGCACGACCACCACTTATGGCGTAATCGTTTCGGACGAATGTCAAACATTTAGCGTTCCAGCGAGCACGCAGGTCACCGTTGTCGCTCCCACGGCCGATTTTACTCCATCGAGCTCCACGCTTTTCGATAGTTTGTTGATCTCGTTTCAGAATTTAAGCCTCAATGCGACGAGCTATCAATGGGATTTTGGTGACGGGAATGAATCAACATTGGTCCACCCGAATAACATCTTTGGTTTGCCAGGAACGTATCTCGTAACACTGATCGCCACCGATGACAAAGGGTGCACCGATACCATTACTAAGCCCATTGAAATTGAAGAGGCCTATTACATCTATGTTCCGAACACCTTCACTCCGGATGGGCTTCGATACAACAATACGTTCAGTGCCAGCGTGGTTGGAATAAAATGGCTCGAAGTGCGGGTATTTAATCGTTGGGGTGAAGTGCTATTTCAATCGAACGAACTTGACTTCGAATGGGATGGATTTTTCAAGGGTGATATGTGTCAAGACGGCACATATATATGGAAAATCAAGTACATAACAAACTCAGGAAGAGAGGCTACCATCACTGGTCACATCAACCTTATTCGTTAAAGGCATTTCGTTCGACCGCCATCCACAGGGACATTAATTCCGTTGATATAGGCAGCTGCAGGCGAAGCCAAAAAGGCCACAGCTGAAGCAATTTCTTCTGGAAGTGCGATGCGTTTCATCGGAGTTTCCTTACCCATTTCAATAAGAACATCTTCTACAGTATCCCCCGTTTGCTCTGCTTTGATTTGCGCCAAGGTTTGAAGGCGTTGCGTGTTGGTTGCTCCCGGCAAGACATTGTTTACTGTAATCCCATATGCACCCAACTCGTTGGCAAGCGTTTTACTCCAACTAGCAACAGCACCTCGAATGGTATTTGACACACCAAGATTAGGTAATGGTTGTTTCACGGAGGTAGAAATAATGTTAATGATTCGGCCATAATTATCGGCAATCATTCCAGGATACACTAATTGCGCAAGTAGGTGATTGCAAATAAGATGCTGATTAAACGCCATGATAAATTCTGACGGGTCAGCATCTTTTATTGCACCGCCTTTCGGGCCACCCGTGTTATTGATTAAAATGTGAATAGTTATCCCATTCTGAATGAAGGCACTAACGATCCGCTTCAATTCCAAAGGTTGATTAAAATCAGCAGAAATGTATTGATGTTTTTGTTTTTCATTCGTTGGTAATTCCGCCACCGTTTCGCGCAATTTTTCTTCGTTACGTGCAAGTAAAATAATTGATGCTCCGAGCAGTGCAAGTTCGACTGCTACTGCCTTTCCGATACCTTGAGTACTTCCACACACCAATGCTGTTTTCCCCGTTAATGTTAATTCCATAAATTTCATCAATTTGAATGATTGGGCAAAACTAACGTATAGTATGTTAAAAACTTGACGAATATTATTTTTTTTCTTGTTAATACTCGGTTAACTTTGCGCATTGTAAAAAAAATCATATTTCATGAAAAGAACATTTATGTATTTATCTATCCCGCTTGCGTTGGTATTGACACTGGTGCTTACTGCGTTCACAGGGATTGGGCAAACACAGCTTATCAATCCAGCCGCTGAAGGAGGATTTGAGCTGGGCCCAGACATGGCTACTAATGGTTGGACCGTTGTAAACCATGCATCCACAGCAAATAACAACTGGTATGTCGGTGCGACTCCAGTAACGTTTGCAGGAACCAATGCTGCATACATCTCGAATGACGCGGGTGTCACATGGGCATATTCAAATTCGGTAATAAGTACTTCCCACTTCTACCGTGACGTTACCGTTCCAGCTGGTGAATCGAAGATCAATCTTCAGTTCCAATGGAAAGGTAATGGTGAATTAGGATGGGATAGACTACTCGTATATGTTGCTCCAACCACTGTAACCCCTGTTGCTGGCACTCCTGCTGCAAACTCTACGGTTTTGACTGGTGCTACATTGGTGTTTACACAAGCTACGTTCCCTCAAACACCTTATATCAATGCGAATCTTTTCCTGCCAACTTCATTGGCTGGTACAACCTTTCGTTTGATTTTTGTTTGGCAAAACGATGATTTGTTTGGAACAAGCCCAGGAGTCTCTATTGACAACATCAATCTTACCTCACAAGTACCTGGAACATTTACTTCTATCACTACAGGAAACTGGACAACGCCAGCTACATGGGATGCAAATGCAATCCCATCACCGGTTGATAACGTGATCGTTTCTACAGGACACACTGTAACTATTGATGCTGCGGCTCAAGCTATTACTAACCTGACTGTAAATGGTACTTTGGTATATGGTACCACACCTGCTGGATTCAATGTCAACAACCTGTTGACCGTCAATAACGGTGGTTTATTCAATGTGTTTGCCGGAACAACTGGCAAGACTCTTACAGTCTCAGGTAACATTGTAAATAATGGACGAATCGATATTTCTGTTGGTGCTGGAACAGCCGGTAACCTTACATTAAACGGTTCTGCTGTGCAGACCATTTCTGGAGCGGGAACTTGGGGGGGTAGTGTTTCAAGTACAACTACAACCAACACGGCTGGTGTTATCCGTAATATGACTTGTTCAAACACAAGTACTGCAACTCCAAACATCGTTTGGTCATTTAATAATATTCGGATTGCAAACAACTTAAACATTACTGGTGCACGGATTAACCTTGGAACGAACAAAATGATCTTCGGTAACTACGCTGCGGCAGGAACTTTGACTGCGCCAGTTACAGCTGGTTTCCTTCCAGGTGCAACATTTGCGCGTTTTTGGTCTACTACAGCGACCGGTTCTTTAGTTACCGCAGGAACTGATCCTACAAACACAACAAGCCGTTACCCTTTCTTGAATACTGCAGGAACAGGTAACCGTGCGATGTATATTTCGAGAACTGGTTCGACAACTGGAAACGTAGCGGGTGAATTGGCTGTTACTTATGCAGATGCTGCAACCATGACAACTGGTCTATCGGTTGTTGATGGCGCTTACACTGTTACTGACCGTTACGATGGTAACTGGACAGTAACATCTGGACCAGGTTATTTCCATGCTGGTTTGCATAGTGCTGTGCTTCTTGGACAAGGTGCTTACCCTCCATTAAATGGTAACTCTCGTGTAATGTTGGCGAATGCCGCTGCAGGAGGTATCCATCAAAATGGTACTACATTACCAGGCGCACAACGCACCGGAATGAGCTTAGCACAATTGACGGCTGGACCATTATATATGGGAATCGCAAGTGTAGACAACCAATATCCATGTGCAGGAACACCAAACGCTCCTGAAGCGGTTGCTACGACTTCAGCATCAATCTGTCCAAATGGAACAGTTACGATGACAGCAACGAACTTGACAGTAGGATTCCTTGGAATCACTAACCAATGGCAAGTATCGTCTACTTCAGGTGGACCTTACACAAATGTCGTGGGTGGTACAGGAGCTACAACAGCAACACATACAACAGCGGCAATTGCTACCCCAGGTACATATTATTATGTGTTGACTTCGACTTGTGCGAATTCAGGTGTGACTTCTGTATCGAATGAGGTAGCTGTTACTGTGAATAACCTTCCAACAATATCAGCTACTGCTTCTAACAGCGGTAACTTCTGTGGTGTGGGTGTTTTGAATGCTACGGGTGGAACATCTTATACATGGTCACCAGCTGCTTCTTTGTTGAGCAACACAGGTGCTACGGTAACATCCATTGCTACTGCGAATACAACATTTACAGTTTCTGGTACAGACGCAAATGGGTGTGTGAACACGGCAACTTCTAGCATCGTTTATACGGCTCCTCCAGCTGTAACTTTAACAGCTACTACACCGAGCTTCTGTGGAACAGGTGGTACATCAACAGTAACTGCTGCTTCAACTGGATCTTATGCGTATGTTTGGTCTTCACCTGATGGCGCTACATTTTCTACAACGACAGGAGCAACTACAGATGCAACTGTTGCGCAAACATCAACGATTCGTGTTACAGGTACTGACTTAGTGACAGGATGTGCAGAAATTCAAAACTACAGCATCGGTGTTTATCCATTGCCTTCAGCTACAGTAACGACCACTGCAAATGGTGTTTGTCCTGGTACATCTGCAACCATTGGATCTGGATTGAGCGCTGGTAACTTTTCGAGTGTTTCTATTCCACATGCACCTGCTGCTGCTCCAGGGTATGCAAGCACACTGGTTTCAGGTGGTGTTGCTACTCCAGCGCTTTCTTCTGGATCATTAGACGATGGTGGTTGGAACAATATCCCAATGGGCTTCAATTTCAACTTCTTTGGAACAAACTACAATACCATCACTGTAGGAACAAATGGTACACTCTTCTTTGGTGGTGGTAACGTTGCTGACTTTACATTCGTAACGCTTCCAAGTGCCGCTGAACCATTCAACATGGTGGCAGTTTTGGCAATGGATAATAACCTTGCTGGTGCTACTGGTGGTACAATTAAATACTGGACAGAAGGTTATGCGCCAAACCGTAAGTTTATCGTAAGCTACAACAGTGTTCAGGAATATGCTGATACGAAATTCTCTACAGCTCAAGCGATCTTCTACGAGACAACAGGAATTATCGAAGTACACGTAACTTCATCTACAAATATCGACCGCAACAAATTGGTCGGTGTGAATAATGGTAACGGTACTGTAGGTGTCTTGGCTTATGCATCTGGGACTGTTGCGAATGCAACAAACCCTATTGTTAACCCGTTTGCATACCGCTTTACTCCACCATCAAACTACACAACTACATGGTTTGCGAATGGTACCCAGTTCGACACGGGAACAAATATTTTCTCTCAAGCCGTTACACCTACCGCAACAACGACCTATGCAATTTCCTACACCAATCAAACAACGGGGTGTACAAATGCACCAGGATCTGCGCAAGTGACTATGGCGGTTCTTGGAACGGTAGCGCCATCAGGAGTGAATGCCCTCGCAAGTGCTCCAGCAGCCTGCAGTGGTGCCACTTTCGGTATTTCTGCAGACTATACAGGAATTACAGATGGTTTGACGTACCAATGGCAAGTATCCACAGACGGTGGATTGTCTTGGACAGATATTACTGGCGCGACAGCATTGAGTTACACCACTTCATTGACAGTTGCTTCGCAATACCGCATCGGAATTGCATCGTGTGGTGGTACTATGGTTTATTCGACACCTGTGAGTGTTGGATTGAATCCACCTACTGAATGTTACTGTATTCCGGTTTATACTACAGGTACAGGTGCTGGTGACTTGATTTCAAATGTTCAGATTGTTGGTACTACTTTGGCGAACAATACAGGATTTGTTGCTGGTACTCCTTCCTATACTTTCTACACAGGACAACCAAACTATACAGCGACCTTGCTTCCTTCTTCTTCATACACGCTTCAAGTGTCAACAGGAGAATGGGGGTCTCAAGGTTTTGCAGCATGGATTGATTACAATGATGATGGTATCTTTAGTGCGTCTGAATTGGTGGGTGCAACTCCAACAACAATTGGTACAGGATTCACATCAGGAGTGGTAAATGCATCATCATCTTTTACTATCGCATTGGCATGTACTCCACCAGCTGGTGTTCACCGAATGAGAATTCGTTGTGCATATGCGCAAAATGGTGTTAGTTTGAACCCATGTTCAAGCTACACTTGGGGTGAAACTGAAGATTACCTAATCACGATTGCTCCGGCTCCAACATGTCCGGCTCCGGGAGCATTGGTGGTAGGAACGACAACAACAACATCTGCTCCACTTTCTTGGAATAT
>JBEIKR010000075.1:0-13123 GCA_040379705.1 Crocinitomicaceae bacterium | reverse complement strand
TGAGGAACATTGATATTGGTAATGTGTACACGAGAACCTACTTCATCCAAGGCATCAATCGCCTTATCTGGCAAATGGCGGTCAGTGATGTAGCGCTCTGTCAATTTCACACACGCTTCAATTGCTTCTTGTGTATACGATACATTGTGGTGGTCTTCATAACGCTCCTTGATGTTGTTCAAGATTTGAATCGTTTCCTCAATCGTTGTTGGTTCAACAATCACCTTTTGGAAACGGCGCTCTAGGGCTCCGTCTTTCTCAATGTACTGGCGGTATTCATCCAATGTAGTCGCTCCGATGGCTTGCATTTCACCACGAGCAAGCGCAGGCTTAAACATGTTTGAAGCATCCAGCGAACCACTCGCACCTCCAGCACCGATAATGGTATGAATCTCATCAATAAACAAAATGATATCTGGATTTTTTTCAATCTCCTGCATCACTGCTTTCATGCGTTCTTCAAACTGCCCACGGTATTTTGTCCCTGCCACCAATGAACCCAAGTCCAAGGAAATCACACGTTTATTGAATAATACACGAGAAACTTTACGTTGAACGATGCGCAATGCCAATCCTTCAGCAATCGCACTTTTACCCACCCCTGGTTCACCAATCAAAATTGGGTTATTCTTTTTACGTCGAGATAAAATCTGGCTTACGCGCTCAATTTCTTTCTCACGACCAACAATTGGATCTAGCTTTCCAGCTTCAGCCATTTTTGTAAGATCACGGCCAAAATTGTCCAATACAGGCGTTTTTGATTTCGGATCTGCAGGCTTGCGTTGTGGAGCAAATGGGTCTGTTTCATCTTCCTGTCCTCCAGGAAATTCCGAACGAGGTGTTGTGTTTTCGTCAATCATTGCTTCTAATTCGTCTTTCACGTTGTGATATATTACTCCATACTTATTTAATAAACTACACACGAAATTGTTTTCGTCTTTCAACATCGACAATAACAAATGTTCCGTGCCAATCATCGGACTTTTAAATAGTTTCGCTTCAAGGTAGGTAACTTTCAGCACTTTCTCCGCCTGCTTGGTCAACGGAATATTCCCTAGCGACTGCAAGCTTGACTTTGGAGAGCTTGACAAACTTTTCTCAACCTCTGCACGAATCTGCTTTAAGTCAAGTTGAAATTCCTTGAGAATGCGAATCGCTTTCCCATCTCCTTCACGAATCAATCCCAACAACAAGTGCTCTACACCAATAAAATTATTTTCAAGGCGGAGCGCTTCTTCCCTACTGTAGGTGATCACATCCTTAACACGCGGTGAAAACTTAGCTTCCATAATCGGCTTCTATTTTTAGGTAAAAATCTGCATTTCTGCCACACTACAAATATAAAACGAAAAAATTGTTAATAAGTGGCAAAAAAAGTCCATTTTCCACACATTTTTGTTAGTAAAAAGCATGATTTACCACTGACTTAAACTAACAATTTCACTAATTTCGGACCTTGCTAAAAATAGCAACAAGCGTGCTTAAAATTTAATGTGACAAGATGGCAGACGGAGAAAAAATAATCCAGATCAATATTGAAGATGAAATGAAATCGGCATACATCGATTATTCGATGTCCGTAATCGTTTCAAGAGCCCTACCCGATGTTCGGGACGGATTCAAACCTGTACACCGCAGAGTATTGTACGGTATGCAGGACTTAGGTGTAATGTCAAACAGACCACATAAAAAGTCTGCTAGAATCGTCGGGGAAGTTTTGGGTAAATATCACCCACACGGAGATAGCTCCGTTTACGACACTATGGTGCGTATGGCTCAACCATGGTCATTGCGCTATCCACTCGTTGATGGTCAAGGTAACTTTGGTTCTGTCGATGGTGATAGCCCTGCAGCAATGCGTTATACCGAAGCTCGTCTTCGCAAGATTGCTGAGGAAATGCTCAATGACCTTGACAAAGAGACGGTAGACTTCGCTCCAAACTTTGACGATAGCTTAGAAGAACCAACGGTTATGCCAACAAAAATCCCAAACCTCTTGATAAATGGGGCTTCGGGTATCGCTGTTGGTATGGCAACGAACATGGCTCCGCACAACTTAACTGAAGTTGTTGATGGAATCATTGCCTATGTTGACAATAAAGAGATTGAAGATGAGGAACTTCTTCAGTATGTAAAAGCTCCTGACTTCCCTACCGGGGGGATCATTTATGGATATGAAGGTGCCCGCGAAGCACTGCTTACAGGTCGTGGAAGAATTGTTATTCGTGCGAAAGCAGAAATCGAAGAGCACAATGGTCGCGAGCAAATCATCGTAACGGAAATCCCGTACATGGTGAACAAAGCGGAAATGATCAAGAAAACGGCTGAACTTGTTAATGACAAGAAAATCGAAGGTATTTCTGATTTGCGCGATGAGTCTGACCGTAATGGTATGCGTATCGTTTATGAAATTAAGCGCGATGCCATTGCCAATGTCGTATTGAACAAGTTGTATAAGTTTACAGCGCTTCAAACTTCATTCTCTGTAAATAACATCTGTTTAGTTGACGGTCGTCCGCAATTGCTCAACTTGAAAAGCATGATTTCCAACTTCGTAGATTTCCGTCACGAGGTTGTGATCCGTCGCACACGTTACGAATTGCGCAAAGCTGAAGAGCGTGCTCACATCCTTGAGGGATTGATCATTGCTTCTGACAACATTGACGAAGTAATCGAAATCATTAAGTCTTCAGCAAGTCCAGATGATGCAAGAGATCGTTTGTCTGCACGCTTCGGTCTTTCTGAAATTCAAACACGAGCGATTGTTGACATGCGTCTGCGTCAATTGACCGGACTTGAGCAAGATAAATTGCGCGCTGAATACGACGATTTGATGGCCTTGATTGCTGATTTGAAAGATATCCTTGAGAATGAAAGCCGTCGAATGGAAATCATCAAAAATGAATTGATTGAAGTTCGTGAGAAATATGGCGATGAGCGCCGTTCGACGATTGAATACTCCGCGAGCGAAATGCGCATGGAGGACTTGATCGCTGATGAGGAGGTGGTCATTACCATTTCGCATGCTGGTTATATTAAACGTACAAGTCTGAATGAATATAAGGTTCAAAATCGCGGTGGTATGGGGTCGAAAGGTTCAGCCACGCGCGACAAGGACTTCTTGGAGCATCTTTTTGTTGCGACGAACCACAATTACCTCCTAGTGTTTACTGAAAAAGGTCGTTGTTTCTGGATGCGTGTGTACGAAATTCCAGAAGGAAACAAATTATCGAAAGGTCGCGCCATCCAAAACTTGATCAACATCCCACAAGATGACAAAGTGAAGGCTTATGTGAAAGTGACGGATTTGACCGATAAAGATTATGTGGAGAACAACTTTATCGTGATGTGTTCGAAGCAAGGTGTAATCAAGAAAACATCACTCGAAGCATACTCTCGTCCACGTTCAAACGGTATCAATGCCATTACAATTCGTGAGAATGATGAATTGTTAGAGGCAAAATTGACCAATGGAACAAACGAAATCGTATTGGCTACATCATCAGGACGTGCCATTCGATTCAATGAGGCAACTGTAAGACCGATGGGTAGAAATGCTTCTGGTGTTCGTGGAGTTTCATTGGCAGGTGATGCCGATCAAGTGGTTGGAATGATTTGCGTTGAAGACGTATTCTCAACAATACTTGTCGTATCTGAAAAAGGATATGGAAAACGTACATTCTTAAATGACCCTGAAGATCAAGAACCAGTGTACCGCATCACAAACCGTGGTGGTAAAGGGGTGAAAACTTTGAACATCACGGATAAAACAGGACCATTGTTGTCTATCTTGAATGTAACAGATGAAGAAGATTTGATGATCATCACGAAGTCTGGTGTTACTATTCGTATGCACATCGATACCATTCGCACCATGGGACGTGCAGCGCAAGGTGTTCGTTTGATTAACCTCAAAGGAAATTCTGAAATTGCAGCAATTGCAAGAGTACCACGTAGTGAAGATGAAGAAGAGGAAATGGAAATTGATGGTGAAAACCCAATTGATTCCAATGAATCTGCTCCAGATTCGGATAACGGCACAGAAGTTGACAACGACGGCGTTGTGGAATAAATAACAATATTGCATCGTATTAAATAAAATGAAAAAACGTATGAAAAATCTAGCGATTCTGATCGGGACAGCACTTCTTTCGTCAAGTGCGTTTGCTCAGAAAAACAATGAAACATCTGCAGCAATTGAATACAACAAATTCAAGGACCAGGTAACAATGATGATGATGGGTGGCGGAAGTGATTTCCCGGCTATGCAAGCAACTATTAAAAAAGCGAAAGAATATATTGACTTAGCTGCTGCCAATGAAACCACTAAATCTAGCCCCAAAACACTTTTTTACAAGGGAGAAATTTACACGGGTTATTTAATGGCGTTTGCTACAGATACCGTATTTGCGGAAACCGAAAGTGAGAATTATCTGAATATCGGTCTTGCGGCATACAAGCAATCCCTTGCTGTGAGTACAAAGTTTAAAGGTGACATTCAGGAATCTATATTCCAGAAGAAACAACTTTTTAGCATGGGTATCGACCAATTGTACAAAGAAGAAAAATATGCTGAAACAGGCGAAGCTTATGAGTTGCAGGTGAAATTATCCGATGCTATGAATCAAGTAGATACCGTTTCTTTATACAATGCGGGAATTTGTTATGAAAAGGCAAAAAATTATATGAAAGCTGGAGAAATTTTCAGTGAAGCGGCTCGTTTTAACTACAAACTACCTTTTTCATATGCGAAGGCGTCAGGAAATTTCCGTCTTGCAGGAAAGAGTGATTTAGCAAAAAACATCATCAGCGAAGGAAGAAAGAAATTCCCTACTGATCGTGATTTACTTCTAGAATTGGTAAACATAAGTATCGATGAAGGCGATAATGCTGGTGCTGAAGCTGCATTAGCCGCCGCAATTGCAACGGACCCTAATAACAAAGTACTTCATTATACAATTGGCACTATTTACAGCCAGTTAAAGCAAAATGACAAGGCCGAAGCAGCGCTAAACAAAGCGTTGGAAATAGACCCGCAATTCGACGATGCAATGTATCAATTGGGTGCGATTTTAGTAACATGGGCAGGTGAAACGAAAACTGCTGCAAATCAGTTGAAATTTGGCGATGCACGTTACGATGCCATGTTAAAAGAAGCAGATGATATCTACAAAAGAGCGTTGATTCCTTTGGAAAAATACATTGCGAAGAATCCAAATGATAAGGATGTTTTGACTATTTTGTTCCAACTACACCGTAGCCTTGGAAACTCAGAAAAAGCCATCGAATTCAAGAAAAGAGCAGACGCGATTAAATAGTCGCCTTGTAAAGTAAATGACATGAAAGCCATCAGTCCTGTACTGGTGGCTTTTTTTATTGGTTCTATTGGAGTTTCAGGAGATTTTATCTATCTTTGCCCCCTTGAAAAAGCGCTGTATCCCTGTTAAAGCAGCATGTATTCATTTCTTTCGGATGTACAGGGTGCCGAAATACAAGTAAAAAAGCCAAAATGGCAAAAGAAAAACCAACGCAGGGAACTGCAGATTTTGACTGGGATGCACTCGCATTAGACGGGTATTCTCTAGTTCAACGTTCTGAAATGTCAGATCGTTACGAAAACACATTGACTTCAATCAACGAAAAAGAAGTGGTTGAAGGAACAGTGGTTATGCTCAACAAAAAAGAGGTAATCATCAACATCGGATTTAAATCTGAAGGTGTTGTTGCTGCTTCTGAGTTCCGTTACAACGCGGATCTTAAAGTTGGAGATACTGTTGATGTATTCGTAGAATGTCAAGAAGACAAATATGGTCAGTTGATCGTATCTCACCGCACAGCGCGTATGCACAAAGCATGGCTTCGTGTGAATGACGTACTTCGCACTGGTGAGGTAATCACAGGATACGTGAAATGCCGTACGAAAGGTGGTTTGATCGTTGATGTATTTGGAATCGAAGCATTCCTTCCAGGTTCACAAATTGATGTGAAGCCTATCCGCGATTACGATATCTATGTAGGAAAGAACATGGAATTCAAAGTGGTGAAAATCAACCAAGAATTCAGAAATGTTGTCGTTTCTCACAAAGCACTTATCGAAGCAGAGCTTGAAGAACAAAAGAAACAAATTATCTCTGGCCTTGAAAAAGGACAAGTATTGGAAGGTACGGTTAAAAACATCACTTCTTACGGTGTATTCATCGACCTTGGTGGCGTAGATGGTTTGATCCACATTACAGACCTTTCTTGGGGTCGCGTGAATCACCCAGAAGAAATCGTTACGCTTGATGAGAAATTGAATGTTGTAATCCTTGATTTCGATGACGATAAGAAACGTATCGCCCTTGGATTGAAACAACTTCTTCCACATCCATGGGATGCACTTGATGTAAACTTGAATGTTGGTGATAAAGTTTCTGGTAAAGTGGTTGTTATGGCTGACTATGGTGCGTTTGTTGAAATCGCAGCAGGAGTTGAAGGTTTGATCCACGTTTCAGAAATGAGCTGGTCTCAGCACTTGCGTTCTGCTCAAGATTTCTTGAATGTTGGTGATACTGTTGAAGCTGTTATCCTTACATTGGATCGTGAAGAGCGCAAAATGTCATTGGGTATCAAACAATTGATGCCAGATCCATGGTCCGAAATCGAATCTAAATATGCAGTAGGTACAAAACACAACGCGAAAGTGCGCAACTTCACCAACTTTGGTGTATTTGTAGAGCTTGAGGAAGGTGTTGATGGATTGATTCACATCTCTGACCTTTCTTGGCAGAAGAAAATCAAGCACCCATCTGAATTCTGTAAGGTTGGTGATGAGATGGAAGTGATTGTATTGGAAATCGATCGTGAAAGCCGTCGTATTTCTCTAGGTCACAAACAACTTGAAGAAAACCCATGGGATGTATTCGAATCTATGTTCAACGAAGGTTCAGTGCACCAAGGAACAATCATCGAAATGAAAGACAAGTCAGGTATTGTTTCATTGCCTTACGGTGTTGAAGGAATCTGCCCGTCGAAACATTTACGTAAAGAAGATGGATCTAACGCGAAATTGGAAGAAGTTCTTGATTTCAAAGTAATCGAATTCAACAAAGAATCGAAGAAAATCGTTGTTTCTCACTCCCGTACATTTGAAGAAGGTGAAGATCGTCCAGCTGCGACGAAAGGAACTGGAAAGAAATCAGGTGGTGAATCATCTACTTCACAAGCAGTGAAAGCAATCAATCAAAACTCTGAGAAATCAACGCTTGGTGATCTTGATGCACTTGCTGAATTGAAAGAAAAAATGGACAAGGGAAATAAATAACCCAAATCCAAGACATAAAAAAACCGACTTCTGAAAAGGAGTCGGTTTTTTTGTTTCTTATGGTTCTATAAAACAGAATTACCTAAAGCGATAAGTTGATCTTCCGTCTTAAATCCAATCGCTTGCTTTACTTGCTTTCCTTTTGCATCAATGAACAACAATGTAGGATACGCACTGATTTTGTATAAACGACTGATTTCTGGTCCATCGACATCTTTTTCACAATCAATTTTCAAATTCACGAAATTGTCGTTGAACAACTCCCCCACCACTGCATCCATAAAAGACGTTGCTGCCATTTTTTTACATGGACCACACCAAGAAGTGTGCGCATCTATAAAAATTAGTTTGCCAGTTTTTGCAGCCTCTTTTTTTGCAGCCTCCAAGGTAATGTGACTAAACTTAATACCTGAGCCTTCTGCACTTGTACTTGATGATTTTTTCGAATTCGATGTAACAAAGGCCATTGCTGTAAATCCTATGGCGGCGATAAGTGCGATTCTTTTCATGTTTTTCTGTTTAAGTTAATCTAATTTTCTAATACAAAGGTACACATACTCAAAGTTTCCCCTTTCAAAAGTTGTTACCTTTGAACCAAATTTCATTCCAACAATTCGAATGTTGAACGTAAATTATTCATATTGCCAGGAGGAACAGAAACATAGTGTTGAACGGTTTTTGAATGAATGGTACAATGAACATGATTATATGATCTCCAAAACATCTGGTTCAACAGGGATACCAAAGGAAATTACGTTGAAAAAGTCTTCGATGAAGCTTTCGGCTAGACGTACCTTAGACCATTTCAAGATTACACCGGGCTCAACTGCATTTCTTTGCTTATCACCTGATACCATTGCAGGGAAAATGATGATTGTGCGTTCCATTGTTGGAAAATTGAACCTAATCGCAGGTGATAATTCGGCAAATGTGAATATCCCAACTCATTTAACGATTGACTTGTGCGCCATGGTGCCCTTGCAATTGATGAATATTCTGGAAACAAATCCCGATCAACTAGATCTTATTCGGATCAATCTTATTGGTGGAGGTCCTATTTCAACAACTGCTATCGATTTGTTGAAAGCTACCGGTCACAATGCCTACCATACATTTGGGATGACTGAAACCATTTCACATATTGCTTTGCGGTCCATTGGGATGATTACTGACCCCTATTTTACTGTTTTACCTAGTGTTGAAATCGACATTGTTAATGATCAATTAGTCATTAACGACCATTTGCTAAAAAGTGGACCAATCGAAACAAACGATTTAATTGTAAAAATTGATAATTCACATTTCAAATGGATTGGGCGCGCAGATTTCGTGATTCTTAGTGGTGGAAAGAAATTTTATGCCGAAGAAATAGAATTGAAAATTCAAGACATCATTCCAAGCCCTTATTTCATTTCAGCGGTTGACGATGATCATATGGGACAGCGGGTTGTTTTATATATTGAATCAGAGCACCCATTTCCGTTCAAAAAAGAAGAATTTTCTGCTTTAATCTCTAGTCATCAAATCCCTAAGGAAGTCATTTACATTCCCACTTTCGTTCGCACCCTTAGCGGAAAGATTGACCGTATTCGAACAAAAGAAATAATCCAAGACTGTGTCGTTGAAAAAATACTATAACAGACTTGGTCTATCCGAAACCGCAAGTTCGGAGGATGTGCGCCGTCAGTTTCGTAAGCTGGCCATGAAATACCATCCTGATAAAAATCCATCAGAGAGTGCGCGTGAAGAATTTTTAATGATTACGGAAGCCTATGAAATATTAACGGGCAAACAAAAAAAGAAAATTGTTTCAGTAGAAAATCGAACAACTGCTGCGCGCGCAAATCGGGAAGAACGAATGCGGGCTGCACGAATGAGGTATTATGAGCAATTGAAACGAGAGGAGCGTGAAGCGGAGGAGTATTATCAGCGTTTAGTGACAGGAAAAGGATGGAAAATTATTCGTATGAGTGCGGTGTTGGGGATTATTCTCTCCCTCTGTTTAGTGATCGATTTGTTGATTCCCAATCATATAGAAAGCGATCGAATCACCCATTATGCGAAAGACATTTATTCTTCATGGAATACGTCAGAAATTCTGGTTTCACTTGTTCAAACAGTGAAAAATGAAGACTACTGGATTGAGGGGTTGAATTATTCTTTTTATGGAGAGAACCCTGATTTTATATCTCAAAAATCATGGTTTTTTCATGATGCAAAATACTTGTTGTCACGTCAAAATGGTCAATGGGTAGCGTATACAGTCCATTACACATTTTTGTCATTTTCCTTTATTTTGATACCGATTTTCTTGTTGCCGTTGTTCACATTTCTATATAAACGCCAGAGCTTTGTTTTCGCCATCTTATATTACCTAAGTATTTATCTTGGGTTTGGTTTGATGTTGATTTTTCTAATCTCTGATATGCATTGGCTTCATTTAATTACCCTTGGTTTTTTGTAGGCTTACTTTTTCATGGCGCGATCCATTTCTCTTCGATCATCGCGTTCTTTTAAGTCATGACGCTTGTCGTGAAGTTTTTTTCCTTGTGCACATGCAATAGTTAATTTCACCCATCCCTTTTCAGAAATAAACATTTTTAAAGGGATTAGGGTGTTTCCTTTGACTTGAAGAAACTTTTCAATCCGACCAATCTCTTTTTTGCTGAGAAGCAATTTGCGATCACTTCGTGGCTTGTGGGTATAAAACGACGCATTAGAATATTCAGACACGTGCATATTTCGAATCCACACTTCACCAAGATGCATGATGCAATAGGCCTCCAGAATACTTGCCTTCCCACTTCGAATGCTCTTGACCTCCGTTCCAGATAACTGCATACCAGCTGTATATTCATCGAGGAGGGTGTATTCAAACCGCGCGCGCTTATTCCGGATATTTAGTTCATTGGGCTTCATGGGAAATTTCTGGTATAAAGTTACCAAATTGTTCGCGGCTTTATTCACTTAACAATAAAAAGGTGAGACTTTCATCTCACCTTTTAGTGTTATCGAATCACATTGACATGACCGTTGATTCGTTTTCGTTCATCATTGAGTGTAACCTTAAACTCAATGACCCAGTTGTAGGTACCATCTTGAACAAGTTGGACTTCATTATTAGAACCGTAGGAACCATCCCATCCTATTGTCGCATCGTGTGATTCAAAGATGATTTCGCCCCATCGATCATAAATGTAGAGGGAATAATCATAGATATCAAATCCAGATGTGAATACAGGTTGGAAAGTTTGATTATACGTATCACCATCTGGAGTGAATGTATTTGGCACATAGTAAATCAATTCCTCAACGAGTTCAATGTAGGAATAGGCTGTATCAACACATCCATCCTCAGAAATGGCTACTAACATCACCTCGTAACTGCCATATCCACTATTTGCATAATCATGCACTGGATCAACGTCATTGGACGCAGGCGAACCATCACCGAAACTCCACACATATTGATTGGCACCCGTACTATTGTTATTGAATGAAACCTCAGTATCATACATATTGATCACATTGGCTGATGGCATAAACTCTGCTTCTGGCAAAGGTTGAACGCATACAGCATCTAGAATCGTTAAATCAGACACACAACCATTCGCTGCCGTCACGGTTAATGTCACGTCATAACAACCTGGCTGCTCATATGTATTCGTCACCGAAGAACAGCCATTGAGCGTTGTCCCATCTCCCATTGCCCACACACAGTTCACAGAATTGGGCGTGTTATTGGTGAAGGTAACTGTCAACGGTGAACAGCCTACAGTAGCAACAGGAATAAAGTCTGCTACTAAATTTGAAACTACCGTTACCGATAATTGATCTGTTCCTGTGCATCCTGCAGCCGTTGTTCCTGTCACTGAATAAACAGTTGTACCGAGAATAGGTGTGAATGGAACATTATTTACCACAGCTGGCAACCAAGAATACGTTGTCGCTCCTGATGCCGTGAGCGTTATTGGAACCCCTACACACGTTTCAATATCATTTCCAGCAAATACCGTAGGCAATGGATTTACCACCACAACTACCTGATCAGAAGCGGTACATCCATAAATATCCGTACCCGTTACAGAGTAAGTCGTTGAACCCATCGTTGGAGTAAACGGAACACCATTCGTAATGGCTGGGAACCATGCATAGCTTACTGCCCCTGTTGCCGTCAAGGTCACTTGATTTCCTTCACATATGGAGATATCCGTTCCAGCATTTACAGAAGGACCTGGATTCACCGTCACAGTAACCTGGTCTGTCGATGTACAACCTCCCGCATTGGTACCGGTAACTGTATAGGTTGTTGTTCCTGCGGCAGGAGTAAATGCCAATCCATTAGTAACTGCTGGTGACCATGTGTAAGACACCGCTCCAAATCCTACAAGGGTAACTTGATCACCTGTACATACAACTTGATCGGCTCCAGCCAATACTGTTGGAAGCGGATTTACTGTAATTGTCACCTGATCTGTATTGATACATCCATTCGCATCCGTCCCAGATACAGAGTATGTGGTTGTGGAAACTGGAGTAAATACAACACCATTCACAACGGGTGCAGTCCATGCATAGTTCACTGCACCAGTGGCAGTCAATGTCGCCGTTTGACCTACGCAAATTGACTGATCTTGTCCAGCATTCACCGATGGCAATGGATTGACTGTAACTAACACCTGATCGGTATTGACACAGCCATTCGCATCAGTACCTGTCACTGTATACGTAGTTGATACCGTTGGATTTGCTGTCACACTTGCACCTGCCGTTGCATTCAAACCTGTTCCTGGTGACCATGTGTAATTCACACCTCCAGTTGCAGACAGTACCGTTGAACCATTCAAACAAATCGTCTCATCAAGACCAGCTCCAATGGTTGGAAGTGGATTTACTGTCACAACGACTTGATCGGTAGAAGTACATCCTAACGTTGTTCCAGTTACAGTGTAAGTCGTCGTTCCTACAGCAGGTGTAAATGCTATTCCATTCGTTACCAATGGCGACCATGTATAGCTCGTGGCTCCTGACGCCGTCAACGTCACTAGTTCACCAGCACAAACCGTTTGGTCTGCTCCAACAACGATGACTGGCAATGGATTTACGGTAACTACTGCTTGATCAGTGGAAACACAACCGTTGGCATCGGTACCAGAAATTGTATAAGTAGTTGTTGTCGTTGGGTTCGCAATCACACTTGAACCAGTCGTTGCATTCAAGCCTGTCGCAGGTGACCAAGTATAGCTCGTACCACCTGTTGCTGTCAAGGTCGTTGACGCGCCATTACAAATCGTCGCATCAGCAACAAGTATTACCGGCAATGGATTCACTGTCACCAAGACTTGATCGGTGTTGATACACCCATTCGCGTCAGTGCCGGTCACTGTATATGTTCCTGTCGCTGAGGGCGTAAATGCTGTTCCATTCGTCACTACTGGTGACCATGTATAGCTCGTACCTCCTGTCGCTGTCAAGGTTACCGGTTCACCAGCACAAACTGTTTGGTCTGTACCCCCGTTAATCAAAGGCAATGGATTCACTGTCACCAAGACCTGATCCGTGTTGATACAGCCATTCGCATCCGTGCCTGTTACGGTATATGTTCCTGTCGCTGTTGGCGTAAATGCTGTTCCATTCGTCACCACTGGTGCCCATGTATAGGTCACAGCGCCTGTAGCTGTCAAGGTCACTGGTTCACCAGCACAAACCGTTTGGTCGGCGCCTCCATCAATCACTGGCAATGGGTTTACTGTCACCACCACTTGATCCGTTCCAATACAGCCATTCGCATCCGTACCTGTTACACTATATGTTGTCGTT
>JBEIKR010000074.1:0-13134 GCA_040379705.1 Crocinitomicaceae bacterium | reverse complement strand
CATTGGTTTACAAGAACACCTCTCTCCGACCCGCTCGAATGGATTGGTGAGTATGGTGAAACGAATGAAAATGGAGGCTGTTAAACAATTGATGCATTAAAATCCGCATCGCGTTGAAGACAAAGACACATGGAACACGAAATAATAAAATTGGAAAATAAGGTTGTCGAGATGCTCAAAACCATTTACGACCCAGAAATTCCTGTAGACATTTTTGAGTTAGGCCTTATCTATGAGGTGCGCATTGACGAAGACAAAAATGTAGACATCGACATGACCTTGACATCGCCAAATTGTCCAGTTGCCGAGAGTATGCCGAAAGAAGTTGAGGATAAAGTCTCCACTATAGAAGGGGTGCTTTCTGCAAAAGTCAACATCGTTTTTGATCCGCCATGGGACAGAGAAATGATGAGTGAAGAGGCCAAATTAGAATTGGGCTTCCTTTAAATTAGGCGGCAAAACAAATGAACATTTTTTTCAAATGAAACGCGTAGTCATTACAGGTATTGGAGCATTGACTCCCATAGGGAATTCTGTAGAAGAATTTTGGACGAACATGAAAAATGGTGTCAGCGGTGCCGCACCAATCACAAAATTTGACACCTCCAAGTTCAAGGTCACTTTTGCATGTGAATTGAAAGACTATGATGCTTCCGCCCATTTTGACGTGAAGGAAATTCGTAAATATGACCCATTTTCTCAATATGCGCTTGTTGCTGTCGATGAAGCGGTGAAGAGCGGAAACATTGATTTTGACACCTTAAATAAAAATCGAATTGGCGTCATTTGGGGCTCAGGGAATGGAGGAATCCAAACCTTTCAAGACCAAATGACCGAATACTGTGAAGGCGATGGAACACCACGCTTTACCCCATTCTTTATCCCACGTATCCTCGTCGATATTGCTTCTGGTATCATTTCTATAAAATATGGACTGCGAGGAGTGAACTTTTGTCCCGTTTCTGCATGTGCCACATCCAACACAGCCATTATTGAAGCCTTCAATTACATCCGTTGGGGCAAAGCCGACATGATTATCACAGGTGGTTCTGAGGCAGCAATCACGGGTTCTGCCATTGGTGGATTCTCATCAGCAAAAGCTCTATCTACGCGAAACGACTCCCCAGAAACAGCTTCACGACCATTTGATGTGACACGTGATGGTTTTGTCATGGGTGAAGGCGCTGGAGCATTGATCTTGGAAGAATATGAACACGCGATCCAACGCGGAGCAACCATCTTCGGTGAAGTCGTAGGCGGTGGAATGGCAGCAGATGCCTATCATCTTACAGGTACCCATCCAGAAGGAGATGGAGCCGTACTCGGAATGACAGAAGCCATGGAAGAGGCTGGAATTTCTCCGGAAGACATCGATTACGTGAATATGCATGCCACTTCAACCCATTTGGGTGACAATTCTGAGTTGATTGCAGCAAAACGCATCTTCGGTGAACGCCAAAGTTTATCCGTTTCTGCAACAAAATCAATGACCGGCCACTTGTTGGGCGCGGCAGGAGCAATCGAAGCCATTGCCTGTGTGATGGCTTTGAAAGAAGGACAAGTTCCACCAACGATCAATACCACAGAAATAGAGCCTGACTTTAAGGATATGTTCCATTTCCCACTGGAAAAAAGTGTTGCCAAAGACATGACCTATGCGATGAGCAATACCTTTGGATTTGGTGGTCACATCGCAAGTGTGATTTTCAAGAAGTTTGTTTAATTTGATTTCGAATGCGCCTTTGGCTTTTTCTTTCTTTCATAGGATTTTGAAATGATCCAAGGGATTGCTGCACTAATAATGGCTGCATAAAAACACCAAACGGATATTTCGAAACCAGGGAACATTATTTCGGTAATCATTAAGGAAATTAGGATTAGAATTCCAAACCATCGCATTCCTTTGCCGGTGCTAAAAAATGATGGGATGACCGTAGCTACGAAATATGCGATTCCCTTATAGTTCAAGTTGAATTCAGGATAGTCAAGTGAATAAAGAATATGATGCTTGTAAATCTGAGCACTCACAGGAAATGCCGCCAAACAAAACGCCAGATACCCACCCACGAGTACACCAATGGCCAGGATAAACCTCAGATAACCTCGTGATCTTTCATCTTTTTCAGCAATTAGAATGCTCCAAGGGACATAGATTGGCCAAAACACCTGCGCAAAGAAAAGGAAGAGGTAAATAAACTCGTGTTGAAAATGATGAACGGATGGCTCCGAAAATGAAAGCCAAATAAACCCTTCTATAAACTGTTGAACAGCAAAGTAAAAAGGGATCGCGGCGAATGGAAACAATTTTCTATCGCGATTGATCGCAACGGAGAATCCTCCAACAGAAGCAAGAACACCTCCTGCTATAAAACTGGCACTGGCTGAAAAGCACATATCATGAGTGGTTTACTCAAAGATCATGAGAATATTAGATGTAAAACCTCAGCTACATCATAATTAAATGCGATTCTTGTTAGATTAAAACACTTGAAAATCAGCGAAGTTCTTCAGCAAGATACTTCGCCGTAAATGACTTCTTCGCATACTTTTTAACAAGCTCCTCAGGCGTTCCCTGTGCGATAATCATTCCTCCATTTTTACCACCTTCTGGACCAACGTCTATGACATGATCGGCAACTTTAACAATATCCAAGTTGTGCTCGATGACCAAGACAGAATTCCCCTCATCGACCAAGCGCTGCAGCACCTCCAAAAGCAAACGAATGTCTTCGAAATGCAAACCTGTAGATGGCTCATCTAAAATATAGAAAGTACTTCCGGTGCTCTTTTTCGCCAATTCTGATGCGAGTTTAATTCGTTGTGCCTCACCACCCGAAAGGGTAGTTGATGGCTGACCAATCTTAATGTAACCCAATCCTACAGATTGCATGGTGGCCATTGGTCTGTAAATTTTCGGTATGGGCTCGAAGAAATGTGTGGCATCTTCAATGGTCATGTCCAAGACATCAGAAATCGATTTCCCTTTAAATCGCACTTCAAGTGTTTCTGTATTGTATCGTTTTCCATTGCACGTTTCACACTCGACGTAAACATCGGGCAAGAAGTTCATTTCAATCAACTTCAGTCCACCGCCATTGCAGGTCTCGCATCGACCGCCCGAAACATTGAATGAAAATCTTCCTGCCTTATACCCTCGAATTTGCGCTTCGGGAAGGGATGCAAACAAGGAACGTATTTCATCAAACACCTTCGTGTAGGTTGCAGGATTCGATCGTGGCGTTCTACCAATTGGGCTTTGATCTATTTCAATGACTTTATCCAAATGCTCTAAGCCTTCAATGGCCTTGTAAGGCAATGGCTTTTTTACACCATTATAGATATGTTGCAATAAAATCGGATAAAGTGTATGGTTTATCAGTGTTGATTTCCCACTTCCTGAAACTCCCGTAATGCAGCAGAATGTACCTAGTGGAATAGTCAAATCGACATTGCGTAGATTGTGTCCGGAAGCACCTTTCAGTACAAGGTGATTTCCATTTCCTTTCCGACGTTCTGTGGGAATTTCAATATTCAATTCACCACGCAAGTATTTCGTCGTCAAGGAATCGACGGACTGCAATTGATCAACTGGACATGCATTCATGATTCGTCCACCATTTACTCCCGCTCCGGGGCCGATATCTACCACAAAATCTGCTGCTTCAATCATTTCCTTGTCATGCTCAACCACGATGACACTATTTCCTGCATCGCGGAGACGTTTGAGTGAATTGATCAATCGGGTATTGTCGCGCTGGTGCAAGCCAATGGAAGGTTCATCCAAGACATAGAGTACATTCATCAACTCAGAACCGATCTGCGTGGCCAAACGAATGCGTTGTGCTTCTCCTCCCGAAAGTGTTTTGGCTGAACGATGTAGGGTGAGATACTCCAAACCGACCTCCAGAATAAATCGAAGACGGTCATTTATTTCCTTTAGAATCTCCACCGCAATGAATTTCTCATCCTTCGATAAATGGCTTTCCAATGTGGAAAACCAAGGTGCCAATTCTGATAAATCCATTAACGCCAATTCACCGATGTTTTTTTGATGGATGCGAAAGAAATGGGCTTCTCTCTTCAATCGCGTGCCCTCACAAACCGGACACGTTTTCTTATTCATGAAACTCGACGCCCAACGTTGAATGGCAGCAGTACTTTCTTCAGAATGGCGCGAAACAAAGTGAATGATTCCCTCAAAAATGATCGCATTGCTGCGTTTTGTCCGCTCCATGTCTTCATTGCCGTAGAGAAGCACATTCATCACATCCTCAGAAATCTCAGCCAATGGAGTAGTTAAATCATACCCTTCCTGGACCAAATAATCTCCAATCTTGTCAAAGATCCAAGTTCGTTTAAATTCTCCCAAGGGTGCAAAACCGCCTTTCTTCACGGAAAGTGACGCATCAGGAATTATCTTATCAATATCAGCCTCTGAAACTTCACCTAAACCACTGCAACTTTGACAAGCTCCGTATGGCGAATTGAAGGAGAATAAACTCGGTTCGGGCTCTGGGTAGGAAATCCCTGTTGTTGGACACATGAGCGAACGACTGAAGTGGCGAACGGCATTTGTTTCATGATCCATCACCATCATAGCTTTGGAACCATGTCGCATTGCGATCAATACCGAGTCATAAATTCGCTTTCGGTCATTGTCATTGATGAGAAGCCGGTCAATAACGATTTCAATATCATGTACCTTATATCGATCCAAGCGCATCCCTCGTTCAATGTCTTTTACTTCGCCATCAATACGCACTTTTGTGAAGCCCATTTTCGCAATCTGCTCGAACAATTCGCGGTAATGACCTTTCCGACCTTTAATGCGTGGCGCCAAGAGAATGACTTTTTTTCCAGCGTAATGTTGTAGGATTAAATCTACAATCTGATCATCCGAGTACTTCACCATTCGTTCTCCAGACTCATACGAGTAGGCTGTTCCGACACGTGCGAAAAGCAAACGCATGAAATCGTATACTTCAGTGATGGTTCCTACAGTAGATCTCGGAGAGCGAGAAACGGTCTTTTGTTCGATAGAGATTACTGGGCTCAATCCTTCGATCTTATCCACATCTGGACGCTCCAATCCGCCAAGAAATTGACGAGCGTAGGCAGAAAACGTTTCGATGTATCGTCGTTGTCCTTCGGCAAAAATGGTATCAAATGCCAATGAAGATTTGCCACTTCCACTCAAACCAGTGAAAACAACCAATTTATTTCTTGGGATAATTAAATCGACATCGCGCAAATTGTGTTCTCTCGCACCATAGATGCGGATTGAATCTTCTTCTATTTGCTCTTTCATAGCTATTTTATTTCCCTAATTTCTTTTGGCTCAGTCAACATTATAACAACGCGAACACTTAATTGTGCTGCCATACATTTTGAATCATTCAAAACGGAGTTTAAGTTAGAAAGAATCTAGAAATTGGCGATTCCAAGCGTGAATGAAATCGAAAGAAAGCCTATTTCTTTTCTGGGAATCGGATTGTATTTCTGTAGAGGAAATAGAATACAACGATGAAGAAAATAAGGAACATAGGCAAAGGCCAAACCACCCCTCCGCGGATATGCCAGATGATAAGCAATGAGAGCATGAAGGAAATCGCACCTACCAATAGAAACACGAGCCACACTTGAAAATCACTTTTCCCTGAATACACAAGATGATGGGTTGTATGATCCTTTCCTCCCACCATCGGAGATTGACCCTTCTTAAGCCGATTGATTACCACGGTAAGCGTATCCACAGCCGCTGGCGTAAAGGAAATCAGCACCAATATGATTGCTGACCACGATGGAGACTCCGCCTCAGATGGAGCATTCCAAAGGTAATGCACTGCAAAGAATGCGACAAACAAGCCAATAAACTGACTGCCTGCATCCCCCATAAAAAGCCTTGATGGGTGTATGTTATAGCGTAAGAATCCAATCACCCCACCAATCATTGCAATCAAATTCAGCGACCACAGATCCATCTTCAATCCATGCATGATAATACCACCGATAAAGGCTGATAACAAGATGAACAGCACAGTAGTACCAGTAATTCCATCCATATTATCCAGCATATTCAATGAATTCATGATGAGGACCACCCAAAGCACTGTAAAAATCATATCTAGAGTATCATTATGAAAAAGATCAATCACCGTATCCGTATACACCATGATTACTCCACATAGAATTTGAGCGGCAAGCTTGAACAGAGGTTTCGTATTGTATGCGTCATCCGCTAGTCCCATAACAAAAGCAAGGCACCCTGCACCGAATAACCCAAGATAATGTTTGTTGTGAAAGATACTTCCTTGATTCATGACCGCTTCATAGGCGATGGCAGAAAACACGAATACCACAAAGAAGCTAACACCACCGAGTGATGGCTTCGATTGATTGCTCCAGCGCACGATAACGTCATTCTTATTTCGGATACCCAAGGTTTGGGAAAATGAAAGCAAAAGGAGGTTGCAAATCAACGCAATGATTGTCCCCCCAAGAAAAAATCCGAGGGCGTATGTTAGGTCGGTAGTAGTCACGACGTATGATTAAAATGGTGAGACAAATTTAGTAAAATCTACACCTAAATCATCTTTTTCTGACACAGTCGGATTATCTAATCCCCAATCGATATTGAGTTTTGGGTCATTCCACTTAATAGTGGCTTCATTTTGAGGAGAATACAATTCTGTACATTTATAAGAAAAAATTGTATTTTCTTCCAAGGCTGCAAATCCATGTGCAAAACCTTTAGGAATCCAAAATTGACGTCCATTTTCTGAGGATAATTCTATTGCGGCATGTTGGCCATAGGTCTCTGAGTTTTTTCGCAAATCGACGGCTACATCGATCACCCTGCCTTGAAGTACAGAAACTAACTTGCCCTGTGCCATGGGTGGGGACTGAAAATGCAGTCCGCGCAACACATTTTTCTTTGACACCGACACATTGTCTTGAACGAATTTCACATGATCGCCCAGTAACTCCGCATATTTCACCGCATTGTAAGTTTCAAAAAAGTAACCTCGACTATCACTAAATCGTCTCGGATGCAATAGCATCAATCCATCAATGCCTAGATTTTCGACCGTCATTTTCTTTTGAATTTTGAAAAGAAATTTTTGAACCGCTCCATCCAACGTTCACGGCGTGTTTTCACATCGCTTTCATAATATCCGTAGCCATAGCCATAGCCGTAACCGTAACCGTAACCGTATCCATACGAAGAGGTGCCTGAAGATTTCAATCCATTCAAAACGACATTCAATTTCTGAAGTTGATCCATATCGAACAGTTCTTTTACACGTTGTGCGAAGACCCGCTTTGAATAATGTGACTTAAACACATAGATTGGAATATCTGACTCACTAAGGATTCGTACACCATCTGATACAAGACCAATTGGTGGATTATCGATGATTATCACATCGTACTGCAGTTTCAACTCTGCTACAATTTCTTTGAAGCGATTACTGAGTAGTAGCTCAGAAGGATTTGGAGGAATCGGGCCTGCCGTGATAAAATCCAAATGCTCAATTGATGATTTCTGTATACACTCATCAAGTTGGTACTGATTCACAATCAAACCACTCATCCCTCGCTCATTGTTCACACCAAAGCCTAGGTGAATCTTTGGCTTACGCATGTCAAGATCTAGAACAATGGTTCTTTTCCCAGAAAGCGCAATGATTCCGGCAAGATTGAGTGCAACAAATGTTTTTCCCTCACCCGAGATTGACGATGAAATCGCAATGGTTTGATAATTCGGGTGGATGTAGCTTAGGTTGGTTCTAATCTTCCGCATTGACTCAGCAAGCATCGATTTCGGGGAGTCTCCAACAACGATTTGCGAGTGTTCCATTTTCATTTTTGTCAACGGAACCCCACCTAGAATCGTGGCTTGCTCGGGCAAGATCTTCTTCAAATCATCCAACATATTGATTTCATTGAATGTCAAATAGCGGAAGAACAAAATGGCTACCCCCAAGATAAACCCAAACATGATAAATGTGGTGTAAATCAACTTCCTGTTTGGTGACACTGGAATATTGTTTACGATTGGTCGAGAAAGTATGCGGTTGTTTGACGAGTAACCTGCATCAGAAATAGCGTACAGCACCTTGCTTTCCATCAAAAGTGAGTAATACTTCTCATTCAAATCTTGTACATTTTTCAAGCGGCTGAATTCCATTTTCTTTTCAGGAAGATCAAAATACTCCGCATTGTACCCATTGATTTGGTCTTTTAGACTTTTACTCTGATCATATAGACGGTCTAGAATTACACCAACACTTTTTCGAACATTGCCAAGTTTGGATTGAATTCTCGCTTCGAGGGATTTCACCTCGGCACTTTCTGGCGTGATTTGGAACAATAAGTCCTCTTTTTTCTCCAGTAATTCATGGAGCTGAGTAATCTGAACCGAAAGCGATTGCTCATAACTTTTACCAAGCATTTCTGGCAATAAACGATACACATCCAAGCGGTTGGGATCATTTTTAAGCTTTTTACCCACCTGATTTAACGAACGAATTTCATCATCAATGACGAACAACTGGTCTTGAAGCTTTGAGATATTATCTGAAATAGTCATTCCCGCTTCTTCAGGATCTGGCAAATTACTTTTTCGCTGAAAAACCATCAGACTATCTTTCGAATTTTTCAATTCACCCGACAACGAATCCAATTGTTGCTCGATAAACAAAAGAATATTCTCAGACCCCTTTTGTTTCACCTCATCATTGTATTCGATGTAGGCTTCAGCAACGGCCAATGCGATATTGTGGCAAAGTTGTGCGTTATTCCCTCGAAAGGTAATCTGTATAGTTTTAGCGATCGGATCGATCGGAACAACTTGAAGGGATGATAAATAGCGAGCTGCAAATGACTCTACGCTATTAAAAACAAAATAAAGTTCATTGTCGTCAGAATCCTTTTTAAGGTCACCAGGATTCGCAGATTTTACAACTAAATCAAAATGTTTATTTTGAATGTGTCCATTAAGCACCCCTTTAACTCTATGTTGTCTGCCCCCATGGTTGTATGATAAGGTTACAAATTTCCCATCGAAATCCAAGAAAATCTGGACACCAATGAGCGAGGAATCCTTCAAAGCATATGGTAGGATATTCAACTCAGGAGAATTGTATTTTTCCTCTGTCAGTACACTGCCCTTGGAGAAAAGGCTCACATTAAAATTGATGCGTTGGATGGCACGTTCGAACATGAATTGCGAACGAATCAACTCCACGTCTGATGAAATATCCTCTTGCTTACTGTTGATGTTTTTCACTTCGAGAATCTCCGCTGCGTTGTCTTCATTGTCCAATTGAATCAACATCGAGGACTCATATACAGGCTTCGTGTATCGCAAGAAAAAATAAGCTACCGTAGAAAACAAAGCAACAAAAAGTACAGGCCACCACCAATAGCGCTTGAGTACCGTTCCAAGGATAATTGGATCGTAATCCTTATTGATTATTAGACTCTTTTTATTCACTTTATTTCAAATTCCTGATAACTGTGATGATAATGAACACGCTTGAAAGTGTTGATAATACTGGAGCTATTTCCGCAACAATACCACGCACAACATCAGGGTTCGGTTCTACGTAGATATAGTCATTCGCTTGAACCACCATATCCACAAATTTCAGTCCTTCGATGGTAGATAGATCCAAGATATACACCTTTCTTTCACCATTTTCCTTTCGAATTAATTTTATGTTTGCCGCCCTTCCACGTTCGGCAATTCCGCCTGCCTGCGCAAGCGCCTCCATGATTGTGGTGTTCGAGTTCACCAAAGGAATTACCTTGGCATCACTACCTCCACCGGGGAATACAATCACTCGTTGATTCGTTACCTTTACTTGAACAAACGGATCACGATACTGCGCAGAAAACAAATGTTCTAAAGTATCCTCACATTGTTTTATTGTAAGCCCTTCGATATGTACTTCCCCAATTACCGGAAGCTCAACGTTACCCGATTTCAGCACTAGAAATTCTCTGCCTTCTTTTTGTCGATCAGTAAATTCAGAAACCCCACTCATGGATTCAAGCAACTTTGTACCCTCGTTTGTTGACAAGGCAAAAGTAATTTTGTCATCTACTGAGATTTGGTAATCTGTTGCTGGTGTCATTGGTACAGAATCTGAAATCGCGTATTCACCTTTCGGAGACTTGAACATAAGATTCTTATTCACATCACACGAACCAAGAAATGAGGCCGCAAGACAGAGCACAATGAAAATTCCAAGTTGCTTCATAGCTTGGCAGTCTTTAATAGTTCTCGATAATAATTTTCCATATTCGCAACCAATGTTTTGTAACTGAATTTCGCTTCTACGAAGTTCCATCCATTTTGTGACATTTTTTCTCGTTTTTTTTCATCTTCCACCAATTCGAGCACCTTATCAGAGAACATTTCGACATCATTTAATGGAGTTACAAACCCAGTATCTCCTTCCAAAAGAATGTCGCGAACACCACCAACATCTGTGGATACAACGGCCACTCCTGAGGCTTGTGCCTCAATCAAGCTCACTGGGGTGCCCTCATTGAGGGAGGTCAAGCAAATAATGTCCATGCCGGGATTGAACGAACTAATGTCTTTAATCCAAGAGGTCATTTCAACGCGAATAGTTTCAGATAATTGCATGGATGATATCCGAGTTTCAATGGCTAACCTTTCCGTGCCATCCCCAACAATCAAAAAACGCACTTTTTTTGAAGTACGCTTCGATATATTCTCCACCACATCCAAAAACATATGGTGATTCTTCACCGGTGCAAGTCTTCCGATGATTGCTACCGCAACTTCATCATCAGCAATGGAAAAAGCTTCCCGCGTTACCTTGCGTTTTTCTTCGCGCTTTTCATGAAACTTCTCGAGGTCGAAACCCAAATTGATGACTGAAATTTTTTCCGGAGGACATATGCGATGAATGTCCGAAAGTTCTTGTTTTTGAATGTCCGAGATGGCAACAATTCCTGAAGAGCTCTTCGCCAAGGAACGTTCGATTTGCTTAAAAATGGTTGTCTTCAACTTACCAAAATAAGAATGAAAAACATGACCGTGAAAGGTATGAACAATCACAGGAACCTTCATTTTTTTCGCTGCACGACGTCCTAATGCTCCTGCTTTTGCTGCATGTGTATGCACAATGTGAGGCTGAAATTCTTGAATGATTTTTTGAATGCGCTTGTAGGCCTGACGATCGCTACTCAACGATGGTTCACGCTTCATCTCTTGAATGAGCAAGGGTTCCACATTGTATTCTGCGGCAATATGCAACGAATCCGACTCCCCCACTTCAGGCAATCCCCCCACAAGAAGTGTTTCAAAATCATCCGATAAGTAACGCGACAAAAACACGGCATTATAGGTTGGCCCTCCGATATTAAAGCGATTAATAATGCGCAATACCCGTATCTTTTCTTTCACTTCCATGAACGCGTGATCTTTTACTTTTATTGAAGAGGGTATTTTATCCCTCTCCATTTGTTGAAAATTAAATTCTAAATCAGCTATACTTTGCTTTCTATTGTTGAATTTAGCCTAAAAAACGAATGCGGTCAAAATTACAAAATTTCCTCCTGATTATACTGACTTTCGGCAGTCTTAGTGGCCTAGGTCAGAACGCGGTGCAAGTGGCTACAAACCAAGTCGTAAAAAGTCAAGACATGGTGGGGGCAACATTTTCATTTTTAGCCATTGACCTTTCGACCGGAGCAGAAATCGCTTCTAACAATCCGAACATGTCTATACCAACAGCATCTACAGCAAAGCTGTTTTCTACTGCCACAGCCCTAGAGATTCTCGGTCCGGACTACCGTCCAGAAACGCGCATATACATCGAAGGTACCATCAGCAAAGATGGCAGATTGGATGGGAACATTTGGATTCGTGGTGGAGGGGATGTGACTCTTGGTAGCCGTTTTTTTAATGAGAGTGGGCATGAACGAGATTTCCTCAAGACATGGGTTGACACCCTAAAATTCCTTGGGATAAAAAACGTGTCAGGTAGCATCATCGCCGACGGATCAGCATTTGGCTATGCGGGTATTCCTGACGGTTGGAGTTGGAACGATATGGGAAACTACTACGGAGCGGGACCCTCCGGAATTTGTGTTTTCGATAATGCCATTCGATTTGTATTCAAAACAGGCACCTCAGGCAGTGCAACGGAGATTGTTTCTATGTCACCCACCGTTCCTGGCATGACCTTCCACAACTATGTAAAATCCGCTGCTATCGATGATGATCAATCCTACATTTTTGGCGCGCCATATTCATTGGACCGATTTGCAACCGGATCACTCCCTGCTGGGAGAGCCTCATATGAAGTGAAAGGAAGTGTGCCCGACCCAGAAATTCAACTTGCTTTTGAATTGGTTACCGAACTAGAAAAAGCAGGGATTAACATCGCAAAAGGATATAAAGGAGTGCGCCGTGATGACCTTGAACAAACACCAAAATATGGCAGTGGATTTTCACTTGCATATACTCACAAAGGTCAACGCGTCAAGGAGATTGCTACACTCACCAACATGAAGAGCATCAACCTTTTCGCTGAAGGATTGCTTTGCTTGGTGGGTTATAAATTAAACGGTAAAGGAAGCACTGAAGATGGTCTCAAACAGTTGGAAAAATACTGGGGTGCGAAAGCATCATTTTCGGGACTTTTCTTAAAGGATGGCAGTGGCTTATCGCGATCGAATGGTATCAGCGCGACACATTTTTGTACCCTTCTGAAAGCGATGAACGCCTCAAAACATTATGCACTTTACTTAAGCACCTTGCCCGTTGCTGGAAAATCAGGTACCTTAACAGGACTGTGCAATGGCCAAGCAGGTGAAGGCAGAATTGTCGCTAAAAGCGGTACGATGAGTAGAATTAAATCCTATGCGGGATATGTCAACTCAAAGTCAGGTAAAAAAATAGCATTTGCGATTACCATCAACAACTTTAATGGTAGCAGTAGCCAAGCGACGGCGAAGATCGAACAGATCTTGAATGCCTTGGCCGTTTATTGAGGGAATTCAATTGACATGATTTCACGCCAAAATTCTGTGATAGTATTCCCGTCACAATGAATCATTTGCGGGACAATACTCGCAGGTGAAAATCCT
>JBEIKR010000073.1:0-13422 GCA_040379705.1 Crocinitomicaceae bacterium | reverse complement strand
GGTGCGCGCCAACTTGGCCTACGAGTTAAAATTAGCGATGAAAACAAAAATGGTATTTTCATTTCACATGAATTTTGGTCAGCAAAAAATAAACGAAGCCTCCTATTTCAACCGCTATGATTATCGGGATAGTGTTTATCAAAACTTAACCGGATCGAGCACTGTCAATTACTACAGCAATACATTTGGAATGGGAATTAGGCATCCATTCTTTTATGGGGGATGGTATGTCATGTATCGAAGTCCTCACATTGGTGATTTCAATGGTGAAAAGCTTCATTTGAATTACAACACCACGTTTTATTTAGGTATTAAACTCAATTCATCGATTGGACTATTTAGACCCTATTTTGGTCATACGTATTGCGCCTCATACACCTATTTCGACAGCCCAATTTATGCAAAATTTCCAAGGATATCCAGTTTGAATTTTGCCGTGACATATCAGCGAAATAAATTCAATGTTGGTCTTGGAATTCGAACAATGAAGCACTTTCCAACCATGTACCATACTCAATTTGGCTTCGAGTTCAAGCATTTTAAAGCGATGTATTCAATAGGGGTAAGTCCCTATCAAAGCAGCACTTTGGAGAGGAAATATGGCGTAACAAGTCAAGCCACACTCGAAGTTTCCTTGAAACGCCATAAAAAATACCACAGACCGGTAGAAACGTCAAACATGGAGTTTTATCCTAACAACTCGACTAAAGTTGTTCGCTATTATATTGACAATGAACTTGTTAATGTCATTGAATTGGACCTTGAGGGAAATGAAATCTTAACCAAAAACTTCAAAAATGGTGTATTGAATGGGTATTATTCAGAATACGATTCAGAGAGTAAACTTATTATCTCTGGAAACTATCGAATGGGAGTTAAAGATGGAAAATGGACCTATGTAGACGCCGACTATAATCTAGTTAAAAGAGAAAAATACGTTGATGGCAATTTGATCGAAACGGAGGTTATTGATCCAAACAAGTAGGTGGTTCCTTCCATTATTTTTTTTTGAAAAAATCGACTATTTTCAAATAAGCGTTCAGCAGAAAACTCGCTTTTCTCGTGTTCTGAGAAGTAACAGTTTTGGCTTGCTTCTCCCGCATATTCCGCTTGTAGTCATCGAGCAACGCGCTTTCGTAAAATATCATGTCATCCACCTGACAACGGTCCTTGCAGGTACAGGTATTGTTGTCGCATTGGTCTGAAATGTGTTCAATGACACCGAATTTATTATGGACATAAATTGGCGGATCATACTTCGGTTCATTTTCCATGTTTATTATAATTTCTATCGATGACTAACGAATATTTAATGACGGATTTCTATAATACTTTATCTGTTTCAAAAAGCGAAACGTCACTCACAAATCATAATTCATAACTCGTAATTCGTAACTCGTAACCATTGTTGTCCGATAAAATTTTGCTTCTCATCTTGAAACTCTTGAAATCAATGGCATTATGAAGTGTTATTGAAACAAGGGGGTGGTTTTTGTTTTATGTGATTTAATCATTTAGTATTTGAACTGTTTGACCCCGATGGGGTCATTGGCCTTTCGGGAGACCTTATGTTTACAAGGATTCGACCCCGATGGTGTCAGTAAATCAAAGTTAAGCTGAAGGATAAAACATGAAGGTGGATTTAGTCGGACAACAATGATTCGTAACTCGTAATTCGTAATTAAAACCTACTCCACCTCAATCTTACTATACCCCGAACCAAGTGTGACCAATTTCACCTTCGTGCCAATGCGGTCTTTCAGTTCACTGACATGCGAAATGATCCCAATGGATTTATTGCCTTTGTTTTGGATGTCTTCGAGTAAGGAAACAGCCTCTTCTAAGGAATCGGGATCCAAGCTTCCGAAGCCCTCGTCAATAAACAATGATTCGATTTCCACTTTTCGGGCCGCTAAGTCAGACAAACCCAAAGCCAAGGCAAGACTCAATTTAAATGTTTCACCTCCAGAAAGAGAGAAAATCGAGCGTGTGGTATTTCCCATGTAGGTATCCATCACTTGTAAATCACCTGTGTCAGCAGCACTTGGCATGGCAAGTAAATATCTATCTGAAAAAGAAGTCAAACGATTATTCCCAAATTCAATCAACTGCTCAAAAGTGAGATCTTGAACAAAATTGGCAAAACGATTACCCGTTTTTTCACCGATCAAATCATTCATTTTTGACCAAAGTTTATAGTCCTTGTTCAATTGATCTAAAAGCACTTGAGAATCCTTAAATCTCTCTTTATCCTGCTCGTTTCGATCCAACTTTCCCTTCTTTAACCCTAAATCTTCTGATAGCTTCTTGAATGTATCAGAGGTTTGATCAATTTCAGTTTTTAGGGTATCGATGTCTTTTGTTACATCGTCTTTCGCTTGTTGTTCTTGAATGTCTTTTTGCAAGGATTTCTGAGTGGTTTCCAATGCTGTGCGACGAGTGTCTAGGGCATTCAATTGTATGCGTATCTGTTGAGCATGCGTTTCATCAAGTACAAATAATCGATAGGTGTCAAGATCAGGAATTCCCTTTTCGCTCATGCGCAGCAAGAGTTTTTTCTTCGATTCATTCGCGATTTTGTCTCTGTTTTTAACATCCGCTTCGGTAGTAGCTACCAATTTAGAGCGTTCATCAAGCTTCACCACATTATCCCTTCGGGAATCGAGGATGGATTGTGTTTCATTTTCGATGTTCTGTCCAGAATATTTCTCCCCTAGCTCTTTTCGAAGTTCCGTTAGTTCAGCGTTTAGCGGTATAATTTTCTCAAATTCAACAAGAATGGATTCGAGCAACTCACACTTTTTAAATTCCTTTTCTCCTTGCTCTAAAGCAAGAATGTCGCTATTCATGATTTTCAAGGCTTCATCCCAAACGGTGACTGGAGCATTCATATCCCACCCAAAACGAATACATTCTTGTTGAAGTACTTCCTTCGCAGTCTTCAGCTTTCCTTCCAAGTCTTGCAATAGATTTCTCTCTACCTCATTATCCTTGAAAAGCTTGTTCTTCGCTTCTTCATTTCGAATGAACTCTGTATTTAAGGAGGTATAAATGGTATTTGCTTTGTTTAATAGTCCTTCAAATGAGCTCAACAATTTTTCTTCATAAGCCTCGTGGTAGGGGTGTTCGAGTGACCCACACAAAGGACAATGTTCACCCGGGACTAAATCATTTCGAAGATCATCCAATCCCCGCTCAGCATTCATTTTATCGTAATCTCTCTGGGCTTTTTCTTTGTCTTCTGTTGCTTTAATTAAGTGAACTTTCAATTCAGTAAGATTGATTTCTGACTCAGCAAATAGAAGCTCGTTTAGTTTAAGATTCTCGGTTCTTTGCTCAAAACTTGTTTGTTCTCTGTCAAACTCTTTTCTGCTATACCGCAAATCGCTGGCTGGCTGATATGACTTGCGAAGCTCCTCTCTTTTCGACTTCAAATCATCCAAGTCACTGACTTTCAACGTTTCAATCACACCTTTAACGGTTTGTATTTCAGTATTCAATCGTTGCAAGGACAATTCTAAAAATGGAATCGACAACCCCTCTTTGTTCAAATTTTCAAGTGATCTGCCAAGCTCTTTTTCGATTTGTGTTAAGTTACTTTGTGCATCATCAATTTTCTTTTGGAAGGACTCGATCAACTTTCTGAATGTTGCAATACGTTCATTCAAATCATCGTCTGCAACTGCTTCTCCGATTAAGCTTGAGGCCACACTCAGAAGTTGGTCATTGGACTTCTTAACCACTTCTATCTCTCCTTTCCAACTTTCGATGTCTTTCTTTAACTTCTGAATAGCGATTTCTTGCTGATCAATCTCATTTACTTCACCACGAAAAACAGCCATTTCATCGTGTTTTGCGAGTTGTACGCGTTGATCCTTAACTAACTCTTCTTCAGAGATTAATGTGGCAATATTCGTATCATTTTCAATACGCTTTTGGTCTAAATTAGCAAGTGACGTTTTAATTGTAATCAATGCTTGAATAGCGTCCCTTTCTTTTGCCATTTGATCTCGAATGGGCTCAATTGCAGCAATCTCAGCTTTAATCGACTGAATTTCATCTTCGGTCAACAATTCAATGCCTTGCATTAAGATTTTTTGATCTTCAACAGCACGCCAAGCTTTACTGTTTCTTTCAAATACGCGCTTACCGATATCGCGGTAAATCTCTGTGCCAGTGATGGTCTCCAACAAAGCATTTCGTTCGGTGCGTGGCGCCTGTAATAACTTCGCGAATTTACCCTGAGCCAGAATTAATGATTGAACAAACTGATCGTAGTTCAAGCCTATAATACCCTCATTTTGCTTGATCACATCGTCATTTTTATCCGTTAGAATGCGGTCATTTTCGATGTCGAACAATTCTTGCTTGCGATCATTCAATTTATTGTTTCGGTTGCGGCTCATGGTCCATGAAGAACGGTAATGTTTTCCCTTTACTTCGTAGACCACCTCAGTAAAGCACTCTTTCGCATGTCTAGTCAGAATGATCCCGTCTTGTTCGACCAATTTATTGTTGATGACCTTTTGCTTGATTCTTGGAATTCGGCCGTAAAGTGCCAAAGTAATGGCATCCAAAATGGTTGACTTGCCAGAGCCCGTTGGTCCTGTGATCACGAATAGTCCGGCTGATCCCAAGGGATCAGCAGTGAAATCAATGAAATGCTCGTCTTTCAACGAATTGATGTTTTTAAGGCGTATGCTGATAATTTTCATTGTGCTTCCCTCTATTAATTTTCGTTTTGACCTAGTTGTTCCATGATTTCGCGGAAAGCGTTCAATAGTTCATCTTCGTTTTCCACATTGGGTTCCAATTGCAAGCGTTTCTTAAACATCTCTTCAGGTTCAAGTTCACTTAATAAAGTTCCCGTTGAGAGCAATGTAGATAAGCCTTTTTGCTGGTTATCGAACTCCACTTTCGACTTGACGATATGCAATCCAGGAACATTGGCCTCGGTACGCAACTGCTCCAACCCCTCCATCGTGATTAAACTAAATTCCTTCTCGCGCACAATGATTTCAGCCAAATCTGTTAAGGGTGAATCAGTAGTGTATTCAGTAAGTTTCTGACGAATATTCTCAAGCGTATCCTCAAAAAGAACGAGTTTTCTGCTCATTGGAACGTCAATCCGTGTTTGCGACATTTTTCCTGCTTCGAATTCCAAAAGCACCATTTCCTTCTGGTCATTCTTCTCACTAAAGCTTAAAGGAATTGGTGAACCACTGTATCGAATATTGGGGTGTCCTACTTCTTGTGGTTTATGAATATGTCCGAGCGCCACATAATTGGCTTGGTCTCCAAAGATGCTTGAATCTACACCCGCCTGATTTCCTATTTGAATATCCCGCTCACTATCAGATACGGATGCACCTTGCGCATACAAGTGGCCCATGACCACAAATGGCATCCCATCAAAATTCGCTTTGTAATATGCATTGACATTTTCGAAATAACTTTTCAATCCTTCACGGATTTGTTCAATTTTATCATTGTATGTCTCTCCGGGAGACGACTTACGAATATCTCGGTCGCGTAAAAATGGAACGGCAGCAATCACAACAGATTGGTTGTCCTTGTGATATTCAACAAAAAGTTCATCAACTGTCCCAGGCGCACCTCCGACCACATCAATTTTCAAGAGCTGAAGCAGATCTTTAGGTGCATTCAACACGGCAGGTGAATCGTGATTCCCGCCGGTCAATATGATATGACATTCTAGCGGAATCATTTTTTCCAGAAACGCATAGTACTGTTTCATAGCTGCTTGTGTTGGATTGGCTTGGTCAAAAAGGTCACCCGACATCAATAGGACATCTACCTGATTTTTCCCAATAAAATCAATGATCCAGGTGAAAAACCGTTCCATATCTTCGGCCAAATCGACCTTGTGCAGTTCTTTGCCGATGTGCCAATCGGAGGTGTGAAGTATTTTAATGCTCATACTAAGAGGTTCGTTTTTAACGCTTTCATTCAGTTCCTGTTAAAATTAGAAAAAGATAATGAATGGCCTTGAGTAGGTCCTGTATGCTTACGGAAAACACCACCTTTATTCACACAAAAAGAATTTATTTCTTACACGCTTTTACTATTCGGTTTGAACGGTAGAAGTTTGGTCGTAAAACATTTGAATTACTTATATTTGTCTAGAAAACCCACTCCTCGATCTTCGGATATTCCATTGGATTTTAACCCTTTAACCGAAAATAAATGAGTGAATTACACCCTGACTTCACCTATCTTTTCATGGACTACGAAACATTCAATTCAAGCCCTCGTGGCGGGAAAGCTTCACAGTTTGCGGGAATTCGAACAGATGCCGATTTGAACATCCTTCCCAATCGTGCGGTGAATATCTTCTGTGAACAGAGTATTGACAATATTCCATCACCCATTGCCGCATTGATTACCGGAATTACACCACAACGAATTGTGCGCATCAAATCCGGGATTGAGCAAGCTCCCAAAGGAAATGTAGAAGCAAATGTGGAGGTGCTCAATGAATACCAATTCACGCATCGAATTCTTGAGGAAATGAAAGTCCCTCATACTTGTACCTTGGGATACAATAGCATCCGATTTGATGATGAATTCACACGCAACTTAGCCTACCGCAATTTATTTGATCCCTACACGCGTGAATACGCCAACTACAACTCACGCTTTGATGTGTATTCGCTCGTTTTAGCGACCTATGTATTGCGACCTCATTTATTGAACTTTCCAAAAGCTAAAAATAGAGATACAGGTGAAATCGAACTTCATCCGCGCACGGGAAAACCGATGCCAAGTTTTCGTTTAGAAGAACTGTCCAAAGCCAATGGAGCAACACATGCCAATGCGCACGATGCTTTCAGTGATGTTGAAGCAACGATTTTCATCATGAAAAAGATTAAAGATGGTGACTCTGTCTTTTTTGATTTTGTGTTTTCATTGCGGGACAAAAGTGTGTTTAATACCTATCTGCAAAGAATCACGCAGTCAACAGGTCAATTAAAAAAACCTATTTTTCACATAAGCGCAAATTATGGGAAAGAAAACGATGTTTTAGGTGTGGTTTACCCAATCATGGATCACCCAAATCAATCAAATACGAAGATTTATTATGATTTGCGAAAAGATGTTTCACCTCTCATCGAACTGGATGCTGAAGGAATCAAGGAACGACTTTTCAGTAAAACCGCTGATTTAAAAGAGCAAGGACTTGAGCGACTTGGACTTACAACAATAAAGGCCAATCAATGCGAAATAATTGCCGATTTAAACGAAAACGGTGCGTTGCTCGATCTTTTCTCCATTGACAAAAAAGCACTTCGCGAAAATCTCGATCTCATCCGTACACAAGAAGCATTTATCAAAGAAAAGCTCAGAGAAGTCTATGCCAATGAACATGAGTCGACAGAACAAGACAGCGATTTGATGATTTATTCAGGTGGATTTTTTAGCAAACAGGAAAAAGATGAGATGAATCGTTTCCATGCTTTTGTTGAACGAGGCAACCTTCACGAATACAGTTGTGCAATGTCCCTTAGCCGTTTGCCTGAAATGGTTTTCAAGATTAAAGCGCGAAACTTTCCGGAAACACTCACTGAAGATGAAAAAGAACGTTGGAAGATTTTTGTATACAACCGACTCAGAGATGCATCACTCGGCGCCGAAATCACCTTAGAAAACTACAAAGTTGAAATGGATGCACTTCGGAAAAAGCAGCTCGAACCAATTCAACACATGGTTTTGGATGAGATTGATGAGTATGTAGATTTGATGCTGCGAAATTCGGGATATGATGCTGCGCAATTTGGGATTTGATGCTGCGCAATTCGGGATTTGATGCTGCGCAATTCGGGATTTGATGCTACGCAATTTGGAATTTGATGCTGCGCAATTCGGGATTTGATGCTGCGCAATTTGGGATTTAATGCTGCGCAATTTGAAATTTGATGCTCCGCAATTTGAAATTTGATGCTGCGCAATTCGGGATTTGATGCTGCGCAATTTGGAATTTGATGCCAGAAGCAATTCAAAATTCGAAGTAAATCAAGTCTTAATATCTTAAAATCATGATATCTTGATGTCTAAGTTTTCGGAATCTTCAAAACACCACGTGCAAACCATAAAAAATAACCCAGGCCCAACACGCCACATTTTGATCTGAATCTAAGATTTCCATGAATCGCTCTGCCGCACTGTAATTGTCTGTCATTTTAGCACCTATATAATTCAACACGGCCCTTGTATAGGCAAATGACATGAAAACGGCCACGGTGAAGACGAGAATTTTTATTACACTGAGTATCATGATGAATGGAATTGGTGGGTTTTTAATCAATTTGTTGCTAACGGAATTTGTTGGTTCCGAAAAATCAGTTTGAGAGCGAAACCGAAATACAAACCAAGGTCTTAACATCTTGAAATCCTGATATCTTGACGTCCTAGTCGGATTTGATGACGAGGCAATTTACCATGGGATTACATTAAGCTATTCGTAATTCGCAATTGGTCGCTCGTAACGCATACAGTTTCATTTTCCGATTCGCTCACGAATCTCTGCCAAACTTGTCTCTAAGGTCATTTTACCATCTCTGAACACTTCTTTCAGTTCCCCTTTATTTTCTTCCTCCCAAGATACTTGATCGATCAGTTCGTATTTGCCCTCAGACAGAACAACCTTCATTAGACCTTTGGCTGATTTTTTCGTACCATCGTCTGTAATTGGATCTTTGAAAATTTCTCGTCCTTCACCATTGACCTCGCCATAAGTTGCCTTCATCGCGAATCCGAAGGTATCTCGGGTGTTGTACTGGTAAGTATAAGAACCGATGCCTAAGACAATATTTGTTGAGGCGAATCCTTTTTCCATGAGCCGTCGACAAATATCCTCCGCGCGCTTCAAGGTGATGCTGTCTCCATAGATGGCACCAATCTGAGGAACTAATTCCTTGTATCCCTTGCTGTTGATTGTTCCGCCAAAGATATCCCACAACAATTCAACAACCCCTTTTCGTTCCGCTTCGGTTTGGCCATGTGGATTTCCACAAAGAATGTCCGCAGGATCACCACTATCAGGTCGAATCACGACCTTGCCATTTCGAGAAAGGATTTCATTTTTCAAGGCAGGAATGATATCTGTCAACACCTTCCATAAGTCCCATGTATCGGACACGATGGAAACAATTCCAGATGGATAAATCTCGGTAATCAAGCGTTTATAGGTATCGAATTCCCCTGAAGTGGTGCCCATGCACATGACGGAATGCTCTGTGGCTGCCACTGATCCAGCGATCAGTTCTAGATCAGAATTGGCGTTGTAATATTCCTCCAAGAAGTCAATGGCTGGCAAGGTATCAGTTCCGGTGAAGCTTAATAAGTGACCTGCAGATGCGATAATTCCCGCTTCAAGTCCTGCCATTCCCCGCATCGAAAAGTCATGCCCTTGCCATTGAATAAACTCAGGTGCCGTTGATGTTTTTTCTGCATATTCACTAAGAATCTCCCGGTATTTCTTGGCAATAGTAGCCGCAGTGCATGGCAACCAAATCACTGTTGATAGCAGTGTTTCAAAGTAGTTCGTCAACCAAAAAAACTCAGGTAAGGTGTTGTACATTGTAAACATTGGCACACGTAGCGAAACACTGGCACCCTCTGGCAAGGCTTTAAATACTATTGGAAGATACCCAAGATCGTGCAGCGCCTCGATATGATCGAATGAAATGGAATGTTCACCCAAGTAGTTGTTGATTCGTCGAGCATACTTGGCAACAACCTGTTCTTTCGGCTGGGAGAAAAAATGTTGGTTAAAATCTTCGATAAGGTACTTCTTCAAAAAGTACTGCAATCCGAAAAATACCACTTCATCCAACCCTTCCATTCGACTTTTTCGTGGAGTCCAGTTGGAATATACAAGTGAAGTACCTGTTGGATATTGTCTTCTGTGATCCAGTTTGTACCCGTCTGTAAGAAATAATGCATTCATGACTTTACGTTTTAGAATTGTGAATAAATGAGATTTGCGATTGAAAGCGAAGTGATTTTTTCTGTGTGAAGATCTTTCACCGAATCGGTTGTAAAAATGTGATCGAAGACATCTGTTAAAGGTTCAGTTCCCTTGCTGAATATTCCATGAGAAACAGCCAAATAGAGTGCGCCGGCATTCTTCGATTTAAGTTCCTTCGCCAAACCGATAAATGTTCCACCTCCATCGCAAATGTCATCCACAATGAGGCAAGCGCGGCCCTCAAGATTATCCGCATACACTTTAAATCCTGACAAACGACCAGTTTTGACATCCCGACTCTTGCTGCATTCGACAACGTCCATTCCATTCAATGCTTCAGATACCTTATAGATCTTTTTAAGTGCACCACCATCCGGAGAAATTAAAATGGCATCTTGTCCAATGATTTGGACAACTTGATGAATAAATGAATGATTCGACACAATTACAGAGTGGTTCAATACAGCAGGGGTAACGTCCGAGTGTGGATCTAAAATGGTCACCGTTTCGAAGTGCAATTGGTTGATTAAATCGGCATATACTTTTACCGAAAGTGGCTCCCCTTCTACCATCAACCGATCTTGGCGTGCCGCTGGAAAATATGGGATAAACAAATCAAGTCGCTTCACCCCCATCCTGCGCAATGCATCCGCTGCCAAGTACAACAAGCCGATATCACTAAATGCATTTAAGCGATGTGTGATTGTAACGCTTTCTGCCAGATCTGATGCATCTATTTTGATGTGCAATTCACCACCCGCAAAGGTAAATGCTTCGAAACTGATCTCTTCTCCATTCAATGGGCGAAAGCGGCGATCTAAATTGAGGATTGTTTTCATATTATTTGCGTATTATTTACACAAATGTAGTTAAACAATTCAATCCACCAAATTATTTTGCGTAATATTTACGCTAATTATAAATCAAAGTATATCCCTTTAGATTCCAACTCTTTATATTTCAATTGATTGAATCGAAATAATTTTGCTGGACGACCTGACTTTTTTTGTTTAAATAGACTGGTTTCCTCTAAAAAGCCGAAACTCATGATTTTCTTTCTGAAGTTTCTCCTGTCTATTTCCTTCCCTAGAATGGTAACATAGAGCTGTTCAAGTTCGGAGAAGAGAAATTCATTTGGGAGCAAATCAAATCCGATAGGCTGGTATGTAAGTTTCGCGCGCAATCGATTCAGCGCTGCGTTTAATATTTCCGAGTGATCAAAGGCCAAGGTTGGTAAATCATTGATGGGATACCATTGTGCTTCCAGCGCATCTGTATCGCCGATAGGGACGATTTTCGATGAATTGATGAGTCCGAAATAGGCGACAGAAATAACACGGCTTCGGGGGTCTCGATTCACAGCATCACCAAATGTATAAAGCTGTTCTAGATAATCAAGTTGAACCCCTGTTTCCTCTTTCAATTCGCGTGTTACAGCGGTTGTCAGTGGCTCATCATCCAGAACGAATCCACCCACCAATGCCCATTCCTTATGAAAGGTTTCACCTTTACGTTTCACCAAAAGCACATGTAAATTAGCATGCATGTATCCGAAGACCACTGCATCAACTGCGATTAAAATATTTTGCTGAATGGGCATTATGTGTATCTTTTACACAAAAGTACGCAATCTAGATTTTAACTTTACGAAAGTGCACTGTCCCAAGATCATTTATACACCCTTATTGATTCCGGATGAAAATCAACCGAACATAGAGATCGGACGTATCCTAATGATAATCAACGATCTGAGCGAAAAACATAACTCTCTGGGAGCTTTCGAATTTTAATGTCAAAATCTTTTAATACTTCCTCTGTCTCTTCAATGGTTAACCAAGAACGAAGAGCGAAGGTTCTATCCAACAATTCGGCCCTTACACTGTAAAATCCAATTTTATTCCACACGGCTTCAATATCGCTTTGGTTTTCAATCGTAATGAGCATTCTGTTTTCTTGAGGCAAAGTGTCGTTTGGAACCATTTTATTTTATTTTAATTCGTGAGTTGTAAACCTATAGAATACGGAATAGTGCGGAAAAGTTAACGGTAATAACCACGTCAAAATAAAAATATGAATACGCATGGTGGCTTCGGGTGCCTGCCTACCGAGTTATTCACTGTCCCTTGTCCTTGACTCCATATTTCTCCATTTTCGCTACCAAAGTATTTATTGCCCACCCCAAAGCCATGGAAGCCTGACGTTTATTCCCATCATAATGCTTCAAGACGCGAAGAATGTGTTCCCTTTCAACGTATTCCCAGTTCATCGGTTTATTCATTGCCTCTTGAAACAAGCGTTTTGGAAGGACATCGACTGCGACACGTTCTTCATTAAACACATACAAGCGCGCTATAATATTTTCGAGTTCGCGAATATTTCCGGGATAGGAATAATTCATCAACACATCCAAGGCTTCGCGTTCAATCACTAGCTTTTTAGATCGCCGCAATTCCTTCTTTTTTTGCGTGATAAAATGCTCTATCATCTGCTTGATATCGCTTTTGCCACGTTGAATAAGCGTTGGGATATCCAATTCGACCACTGATAGTCGGTAATATAAATCCCAACGAAACCTTCCTTCTTCACATAATTTCACCAATTGCTGGTTTGTCGCGGCAATGACGCGAACATTCACCTTCTTGGCTTTTCCACCAAGCGGCATGATTTCTTTCTCCTGAAGCACACGCAACAATGCCTGCTGCATATATGGTGAGATATCCCCTATTTCATCTAGAAAAATCGTCCCCTCATTGGCCAACTCAAACAATCCAGCGGTGTCTTTATCCGCCCCCGTAAATGCTCCTTTCTTATATCCAAACAATCTCGACTCCAATAAACTGTCACTAAACGCAGAACAGTTAATCGGTACATAGGGTTTTTCACTGCGCACCGAGTTGGAATGGATATACTTTGCAAGGTTTTCCTTTCCTGTTCCACTGGCCCCCCAAGATCATCACAGTTACTTGATCCGTTTGAGCGACTTTAAGGGCATGATCATAAATCTTCTGAATCGTGGGAGTGATGAAATAATCCTCCTCTGCGGCCGAGGTGCGTTTGACATTTTCTTGAGTATAAATCGCGGTAATAGGCAATGCGGAACGTTCAAGATTTATCTTTATCAGCTCAGGTTTATCTTTTTTTAAGGTGTGAACTGCAGCCCGAGTTTGATACAAAGAGGTTCGCAAATTCAAACTCATATGACTAAGATGCCATGCAATCTGCATCGCGGGTGTTCCGGGAGAAACAAAAATGTCAATTTCATCATTTTCTAAGGACACTAAAAAAGGATCAATTTTCGACCGGATTTCACTTTGGTTAATGACATCGTTGATATCCATATAACGAATTTCAATCTGCCGATTTGGAAACCTTTTCAAAAGAAAAGTTCGCAAATGCAATGCCCGCAAATCCTCCTTATTAGGATTTTCAGT
>JBEIKR010000072.1:0-13527 GCA_040379705.1 Crocinitomicaceae bacterium | reverse complement strand
GTACCGTAAACAGAACAGAATAAATAAGCACGTTTCGAATTTAATTTGTACAAAACTAATCATTTATATTGCTTCGGACTTCGACAAATTGTCGGAATTAAGGGACAGTTTGTCAGTTTTTTCTCCATGGCATAAACATTGAAAAGGGCGAAACGCAATTTTAATCTATAAAAATGAGAACGGGACAAATCAATGTGCAGACGGAGAATATTTTTCCGATCATAAAAAAATTTCTTTACTCTGACCACGAGATATTTCTTCGTGAGTTGGTATCCAATGCAGTCGATGCGACGCAAAAATTACGTGTGTTGGCAACGAATGGTGAATTCAAAGGTACTCTTGGTGAATTAAAGGTGGAAGTCATCTTAAATTCAGCAGAAAGAAGATTGACCATTCGCGATCATGGTATCGGAATGACAGCCGATGAAATCGATAAATACATCAATCAAATTGCCTTTTCTGGTGCTGAAGAATTTGTGAAGCAATACGAAGGTAAAGAAGGTGCTGAGCAAATTATAGGACACTTTGGACTCGGATTTTATTCGGCATTTATGGTGGCTGAAAAGGTGCAAATTCAAACACTTTCTCGTCACGAAGGTGCACAAGCAGTGCAATGGGAAAGTAATGGTTCACCAGAATATGTGATTACGGAGATTGAAAAAAGTAATCGAGGAACCGACATCATCCTATTTATCTCGGAAGAAGCAAATGAGTTTTTAGAGAAAGCACGTATTTCTGGAATTTTGGACAAGTATTGCAAGTTTTTACCTACGCCAGTATTTTTCGGGACAAAAACGGAATACGTCGATTCGCCAGACGGTGAGATGGATGACAACGGTAAAGTGAAGCGGGTATCGATTGAAGTTCCAAATCAAGTAAACAATCCATCACCTGCTTGGACGAAGGCGCCAGTAGACTTGAAGGATGAGGATTACGCAGCATTCTATAAGGAATTGTATCCAATGAGTTTCGAAGAACCGTTGTTTCATATTCACTTGAATGTTGATTATCCATTTAATCTCACAGGTATTTTATATTTCCCAAAAATTCGGGAAAATGTGGAGGTTCAACGGAATAAAATCAACTTGTATTCCAACCAAGTTTTTATAACCGACAGTGTTGCGGAGATCGTGCCTGAATTTTTAACGCTACTTCATGGAGTTATTGATTCACCGGATATTCCATTAAATGTGTCGCGTTCGTATCTTCAAAGTGATTCGAATGTGAAAAAGATTTCATCGCATATCACGAAAAAAGTAGCGGATAAATTGGCGGAAATGTTCAAGAAAGACCGAGCAGATTTTGAAGCAAAGTGGGATGACCTTCAAATTTTTGTTCAGTATGGCGCGTTGTCCGATGACAAATTCAAGGAAAAATCCACGCAATTTGCATTGGTTCAAACGACAGAAAAAGAGTATAAAACGCTCGAGGAGTATAAAGAGTTGATTGCTCCACTGCAAACGGACAAAGACGGAAAAACTATCTTCTTGTATACGAATGATCAAGAAGCGCAATATGCGTATGTGAAAAAAGCCAAAGATCGAGGATACAAGGTATTGGAAATGAATGGTCCACTCGTCCCTCATTGGATTGCTCGTTTGGAACAAGACATGGAAAATGTAGCGTTCGCACGTGTAGATTCGGACACCCTTGAAAATCTCATTAAGAAATCGGATGAAATCGTTTCAAAGATTTCTAAGGAGGATGAAGAGAAAATAAAACCGGTGTTTGAGGCGGCTGTGGCGAAAGACAAATTTACTATTCAAATGACAGCATTGAGTGATGATGATGCACCAATCTTGATAACACAACCTGAATTTATCCGCAGAATGATGGAACAACAACGCACGGGTGGAGGAGGTTTCTTCGGCGCTTTCCCAGAAATGTATAACCTTGTGGTGAATACGAATCATCCAAAAGTAATTTCATTGCTGGAGAAATCGGAAGAATCTCAAACAGAAACGGTGAGGCAATTAACAGATTTAGCAATGCTATCGCAAGGAATGTTAAAAGGTGCTGCTTTAGATCATTTCATTGAGCGAACAATTGAACAAATTTCATGATATTCGCAAAGAATAAATAATGCATAAATGGGGTGGATCTAAATTCACCCCCTGCGCTTAAAACGACATACTTTGTTTAAATGGATTTTAGGAATAGGAGCATTCTTCCTATTCAAAAACTTTGGGTTGGCCCTACTTGGATTTTTTATCGGTTCAATAGTCGATAATTATCAACGGGTGAAAGGACAAGCACGTGCTCAGGCGGAAAGTGAAGGGAGAAGTTTTTCATCGGAAGAGTTTTTTCAATACTATCAGCAACGATCATCGAACAATGATGTTCAGACCATGTTGATGGCGCTGTCCGCAGAGGTAATGCGCGCAGATGGCAAAGTACTTAAGGCAGAACTTGATTATGTCAAAGGATTTTTTACGCAGCAATTTGGAAGGCAATTCACTCCTGGACATCTTCAAACCTTAAAACGCTTTTTAGACTCTGGACAAATTCCTATCGAACAGATTTGTCAAGACATCCGCAAACGATTGCCCGAAGAATCACGCATTCATCTCGTTCATTATCTTTTTGGTATTGCAAAAGCGGATGGAATCGTTTCGGCACTTGAGATTGATGTGATTCGGAATATTTCGAGATTATTGGTGATTCCGACGGTCGAATTTGAAAGCTTGAAAAACATGTTCTATCGTGACACGAATTCGGATTATCGGGTACTGGGCATAGAATCAAGCGCAACTGATGAGGAGGTGAAAAAAGCATACCGCCAAATGGCGATTAAATTCCACCCAGATAAAGTAGCTCAAATGGGTGAGGAATTTCAAAAGGGTGCCAAAGAGAAATTTCAGCAAATTCAAGATTCCTACGAAGCCATCAAAAAACAACGAGGATTTAAGTAATTTTCGTGTCTAGTTAAGCGTAAGTACCAATTAAAAACATGGTGGGTTTTTTCGCTAAATCATAGGCGTTTTCTCGCCAATCCTTCACAGACATCGTTTTCACGGAACGCTCTAGCAACGTTAAATCTGATGCGATGCATAAAAGGGTAGGGTCAGCGAGTTCGTTCAATAAATCATCCAATACATGCATGTTTCGGAACGGGGTATCCATGAAAATATGGGTTGATCCAGAACGGCGGCTATCTCCCTCCATGTCTTTCAATCGTCGAACACGTTCTTTACGTTCCTTCGGTAAATACCCGTGAAAGGTAAAATGTTGTCCCGAAAAGCCACTCGATATGAGTGCAAGTAAAATGGAGGATGGTCCTACCATGGGCTCAACGGGAATGTCGTTTTGATGGGCCAATGCTACGACCTCAGCCCCTGGGTCAGCGATTCCTGCGCACCCCGCTTCTGAAAGAATTCCCACATTGTTGCCGTTGCGCAATGCATACAGTATTTTAGGCAAATCATCTACTCCTGCGTGTTTTCCCAACGCATAAAAGGTACATTCATCAATAGGGAATTCACGGTCCATCTTGCGCAACAAGCGCCGCGCCGACTTAATCTCCTCAACAGCAAAAAAACGAAGTCCAATCGTTTGTTTAATCACATCATTTGGAATAATGTCTTGAAGTGTCTCTCCGCCAAGTGTGTTTGGAATTAAATAAAGTGTGCCTGTTTTCATTTGCTAGTCAATGTATGTATGAGTTGATCTGTCGCACGGTCAAGGAGCGAATATACTTCTTGAAATCCTGTATCACCACCATAATAGGGGTCGGGGACTTCAAGATTTTTTCCTGGTTCTATGAGATTTAATATCAATGAAACCTTTTTCAGTTCTTCATTATTTCGTGCCAATTTGGAAACATTTTTAAGGTTCTCCTCGTCCATCACATAGATGTGGTCAAAGGTCTCGAAGTCCTTTTCAGTAAACTTTCTTGATCGAAGGTCGCTAATGTCCAATCCGAATTGACGTGCTGTTTTTATCATTCTTGGATCTGGCTTATCGCCGGAATGAAGTCCCGATGTGCCTGCAGAGTCAACGATGACAGGAAGATTGAGTTTTTCGACCTTATCTCTCAACAATCCATCTGCCAATGGCGACCGACAAATATTTCCAAGACAAACCATGAGGATTTTCATAGTTCAAAGATAACAAAACGGCTTGGACTTGGGGGATTAAACAGCGTTATTCCATCGAAACCAATGAATATTCATTGGTGAAGGCTATATATTCATTTAGCTGCGAAATTTCGTTAATTTATTAGGATGCAAACCAACCAATGCGTACCTTAAACGTTATAAGATTATAATGAAACCAAAAATCGATTATTACCATGAGACAATTAAAAATTACCAAGCAAGTAACGAATAGGGAGACAGCGTCTCTTGATAAGTACTTGCAAGAAATTGGCCGCGTTGAGTTGATCACCGCCGAGGAGGAAGTGGAGCTCGCACGCAAAATTAAGGCAGGCGACAAAGCAGCATTGGAACGTTTAACGAAAGCAAATCTTCGTTTTGTTGTCTCAGTTTCTAAACAGTATCAAAATCAAGGACTTTCGTTACCAGACTTAATCAACGAAGGAAACCTTGGACTCATTAAAGCAGCGCAACGTTTTGATGAAACGCGTGGGTTTAAGTTCATTTCATACGCCGTGTGGTGGATTCGCCAGTCTATACTTCAAGCCCTTGCGGAACAAGCGCGTATTGTACGGTTGCCATTGAATAAAATTGGAACAATCAACAAAATAAATCGTGCCTTTTCTGAATTGGAGCAAAAATTTGAGCGTCCACCTTCTGCGGAAGAACTTGCTGAATTTTTGGAATGTACAACAGAAGAGGTACGCCAATCATTATCCAATACAGGTCGACATATTTCGATGGATGCCCCACTTATTGAAGGGGATGAATCTTCATCGAGCATGTATGACGTGTTAACCAACGATTCATTGCCAGGCCCCGAAAAGGAACTTGTGGTAGAATCACTAAGAAAAGATATTGAACGTTCTCTTTCGACACTTACACCTCGCGAAGGTGATGTCGTACGATTGTATTATGGATTGAATGGAAAACACCCAATGACATTGGAAGAAATCGGAGAACGATTCGACCTTACACGTGAGCGGGTGAGACAGATAAAAGAAAAAGCAATTCGACGATTGAAACATGCTTCCCGAAGCCGGATGTTAAAATCATACCTGGGTTAAGCGGGATCGACGTCTACAATTAGTCGAATCGATTTAAATGAAGGAGCGCTATAAAAAGAGTCAACAAGCTCTTTGATGCGCTCCTTTATCTTTTTATCTGAGATGTCACGCTCAATGCGCAGTTGTATGGTTTTGAGATACAGATTTTGAATTCTTCGTACAGCAGGAAACTCTGGGCCATTCACACGTTCATTAAAAATAGATCTCAAGTTCTTTGCGAGATCGGACGATGCTTGGTCTACTAAGTGCTCATCAGAATGCTTTAAGGTGAACTGAATAATCTTGAAAAAAGGTGGATAAAAGAAGTTTTTTCGTTCAATGATTTCACTCTTGTAAAATCCAATATAGTCATGCTCAATGACTTTGCGAATTACCCAATGCTCGGGATCGCCCGTTTGAATGACTACTGTCCCTCGTTTACCCTTTCTTCCAGAACGACCTGCCACTTGCGACATTAAATGATACGATCGCTCAAAAGCTCTAAAATCCGGTCTATTTAACATCATGTCAGCATCAAGAATGCCCACCAAACTCACATTGTCAAAATCGAGCCCCTTGCTCACCATTTGTGTTCCAATCAAAATGTCGATTTTCCGATTTTCAAAATCATTTAAAATCGTTTCGTAGGCGTGTTTTGATCGGGTACTGTCCAAATCCAACCGTTTGATACGAACACCAGGGAAAATCAGTGACAACTCATCTTCGACTTTTTCTGTGCCAAAACCAATCATTTTCAAACGATTACTTCCACATGAACGGCAGGTACCAACGGGTGGAGAATGGTACCCACAGTAATGACATTTTAATGAGTTCGAGTGTTTGTGATAGGTCAATGATACATCACAATTCGTGCATTTAGGTGTCCAGTTGCAAATCTCGCAGCTCCAAAGTGGCGTATATCCGCGTCTGTTTTGGAATAGAATAATCTGTTCCTTTCGATTCAACGCCTCACGCATGTGGTCCACCAAGAAGGAGGTGAAGTCGGACTGCATGCTTTTTTGTTTACGTTCCTTTTTAACATCCGCACAGAATATTTCTGGGAGCTGAAGTCCCCCGAATCGCGCATTCAATTCAACAAGCCCGTATTTACCCATTGTGGCGTTGTAATAACTCTCCAACGCTGGTGTTGCGGAACCAAGTAATACTTTGGCTTTGTGGATGGTGGCCAAAACAATCGCTGCATCTCGTGCATTGTACCTCGGAGACGGATCGTATTGTTTGAAACTGGACTCATGTTCTTCATCAACAATGATTAGACCTAGGTCTCTAAATGGCAAGAAAACAGCGGAACGCGCACCCAACACGATACGGAATTTGTTTGGGTCGTTTTGCAATACATGGTTCCAAATTTCAACGCGTTCATTTTGATTGAATTTTGAGTGATATACTCCGATTTGTTCCCCGAAATACGCAGACAAGCGCTGGATCAGTTGCGTTGTGAGGGCAATTTCGGGCAATAGAAAAAGTACTTGTTTGCCTTTATCGAGTTGTTCTTGAATCAGTTGAACATACACCTCTGTTTTTCCAGAACCTGTGACACCATGAAAAAGTGTGACATGATGTTTTTCAAAGGATTGATGAATTTCTTCGAGCGCATTTTCTTGTCCTTTGGAGAGTGCTTTGAACGATTGATCTCCTAAACCACTTTTTGTAAATCTAGAAATTTGAACACGTTCTTGAAGTATTATGCCTTGCTTTTCTAATGTGTTCAATGTGGACTGGGAAACACCTTTGTCGAGAAGGATTTTACGTTCAATGGGTTCAATACCCAAGGCACTGAAATTGCCTTCTTGAAGAATAATCAATAGGGTTTCTAACTGTTGTTTTGCGGAAGATTTTGCTTCCAACCGCTGAAGATGGCCATTTAATATATCTTCATTTGCACATTCATCCGAAAGTAAAATATAAACGGCGGTTTTTGCAGAAAATCGATCCTTCAATGCTTCGACAGAAATCACAATCTTCTTGTCGATAAGTCGCTTAATAATCGGTTGAATCGTTTGAATTCCAACGATTTCTGCAATTTGTTTAAGGTCCAATTGTTCACTGATTTCTAAGCTCTCTATGATCAATGTTTCACGTTCATCGAGCGCGGTATTGAGGAGGTCTGCATCAGGATGAAGGACCACTTTCGTTTCACTGGCCAACTTAAAGTTTGCAGGTAAAGCGGCGTTCATGACATCGCCAATTGGCGCCATGTAGTAATTCGCAATCCATTGCCAAAACTGATATTGCTCTTGGGTTACGATTGGTTCTTGGTCCAAAAAGTGAGTGACATATTTGGCAGTATAGGCTGTAGGAGCCACTTCTGAAGTGCGGATAGCAATTCCTGTGACAAGCTTAGATCGCCCGAAAGGAACAATCACACGACCGCCGATACGAATGGAATCATTCATTTCGAAAGGCACGCGATAAGTAAATTCAGTGTAGACAGGAACCGGTAGGATCACATCAACAAATAACGTTCTCCGTTCACTCATGCTGTAAAGTTACAAGAATGATTGCCCCGAATGAAATTGTTGAAAATTATTGGCAAGAAATAGATGAAGCCAGATCCCCGGGATGTTGACTACAGAAGAGGTAAGTCCCAGTGATAGGACCATTGCACAATTCAGTCGTCGTTTTGCCGGAGAGCATACGCACATTTGGATTATCAGGGTTCACAAAGAACTTTTCTTTCTTGTAGGTTTGTCGGGAAGAGAAGAGTCCAATGACTCGACCATTGCTCGATACAAGATTTGTAAATGTTGGCTTGCTTTGCGCCAAAGAAGAACTTGGCTGGTTAACGGTCATATAGTTATAGAGATCATCTGATCCACCGGTACATGTTACTTCAATGGAGTGGAATCGGCGTTGATCGATGGCTGCATTGTTTGTTGTATGGTCTCGAACCAATTCAAAGAAAATCTTTCCATTGGCAGTAAATGACACGGATGGGGAACCATCCACGGTTTCTGATTCACCAAGATTCCACTCAAATGATTTCAGGGTATAGATACCTGCCAAACGTTCGTAAAAGTTCACTTTCAACTTTGTATTGATCACTCGTGCATTTCCTTTCGCGACTGCAACACCTGTAGGGATATAGCTTCCGGGATTGTCCGCAAACTTAAATTGGAAATTTTGCAAATCTACAGCCGTTGCAATCACCCCATTGACCAATTTCGTTTCTCCATCCACTGTGAATTCTCCACCATTCACAATGACATGAAGTTTGTAGGTCATGGTAGCATCCAATGGTGCTGAAGAAGATGTTTTGAAATAATATACTTTTTGCTCTGGAGCATAAAAAACACCGTTTTCATCCTTATTTTGAATGAGTGTATCTTTCAAAGTCCACTCTCTGTAAACCGTTCCGTTTTTCGTCTCCTGAATGGTGGCTTCTATTTGCTGGAAATAACTTGAATCTGGGATTTGAGCGATTTGCAATGAATTTCCAGGACCGATGAATGCGCGCGTAATTTTTACATAATGGAAGGTGTCTTCCTGATCAAGAAGCCCTACAATCACGGCAGTTTCTTTGAAATCCCCCACCAAGTTGATGTCCTCAGAGCATGAAGAAATGCTCAATGATACAAGGGCGACTACAGCAAAAATGTATTTAAACGGATTCATTGGCTTGGTTAAATAGATGTCAAATATACTGAAATAAACAACGGAGTATATCGTATAATTTGCCTTAATCGCGGACTTTGTTCATGCCCATGGCGCGCAACATCCAATTTGGTAAATATTTACCTGGTTTTCTGTGTTTTAGATTAATATACCATCCCCATTTTTTCATGACAGGTACTTTGTGGGTTTCAACAAACTCAATCCATGTTCCGTCAGGATCTTCAATGTAGGAAAATCTTCCTCCTGCCTCGCCCATGTCGAAGGTTCCTGCGCTGTCAACGGTGAATGGAAATCCTTTTTCTTCGCATTCTTTTTGCAATTGGTCCATTCCCTGAATGTCAAAACAAAGATGAATGAAACCCCAATCTCCCCAAAATCTATTTTCAAAAATGGCGCGAACATCAGTGCGATCAAGTGCTTGGATGAGTTCAATTTCGGTCGGACCTAATAATTTCGCAAAGGGTCCTCTTCGGTTAGTGCTGTGTGTCAATAAAACTCTTCGGTATTTCCCCGTTCCCCCCAAGCGATTTAAATCTTCAAATTCACCCGATACGTCAGATTCAATTGTGTCGTAGCCCAAAATCCCCTGGTATAAGGCCAAGGCCTTGTCAATGTCACGAACACCAATGACCGTTCCGGCTGCGCCCCCACAAAGTGAAGCATGTCTAGAATTAGAGAAATAACCCCTTCCTTCGACCACTTGGAAGATGTTTCCATTTGGATCCTTGCAATAAAAGGTAGGTTTTCCGTTTGGTGCGGTATAAATTTCGCTCAAATCAGGAGCTCCATTTTTTTTGAAATAAGCATGACTTTCAGTGACGTTTCTTGATTTAATCTTGCAGATGTATAACCCAGTATCACCCGGTTGAATGGTGAAATCAGCTTTTTCCGTAGGACGACTTGTGAACTGCCAGATTTCAAATCCACCACCTCCTTCCATGCTCAGTGCGAGTGTGGCTGTTCGGGAATGTATTTTTCCTCCAGTGTAACGGGTCATTAGTGGCGCCTCAGCAGCTTCTTCAAAAACGCGCACATTCACACCAAAAAAAGTGCGGTACCATTTCCAAGCTGCCTGTACGTCGGGAACACCAATTCCCATTTGCTGAATTCCGCAGATAATCTTTTTCATAAATTAGTTCAATGAGCGCAAAGATAATATTGTTGGTTTAACGTATCGCTCTTTCATTAAACAGAACATACCCAAAACTTAACTGAATACTGAAAGGTGTTTCTTGTTTTGGAAAGTAATTTACAGTGGCACGAATTGGTCCTGCAAAAGAATGATAGATGATGGATGCCGATGCCATGTATGTCTCTCCCTTAAAGGGTTTTGAATACCCAAAGGTTCCGTCACTATTTTGCTGTAGCGTAACGAACGGCTGATAGAAATAGCCGTCAAAGCGCAAGTCGAGGTCTTTCCGAGGAGAAATAATTGCATTTATCCCAATCCCAAGATACTGTGGTGATCGGTATTCTTTGAAAAAATATGTTTCGGCATCAGGTACCAAAGAGAAAGAGGTTAAAGTGAGCAGCGATGCTGTATAATTAGTGAACAACGATTGACTGTTAAAAACGCCTTTCCCATGAATCCCAAGATGAAAGAGTGGTTGGTCAAGAAGAAATGACTGAAACTCTGCATTCATGTTGATCCATCTGTGTTGATTTTCGACGCTGACATCGGTTTGTGATGTTGTCCCTGGAATATATTTTTCTTTGCCTAATACGTATCGTGCTTTGAAACTGAAATAGTGGCCAGAACTAGCAAACTGCTTGCGGTTCAATGAATTTTGAACGAATTGCCAGCTACAGGTGAAGCCATCAAAATTGGTAATGTCGGAAGTGTCTTTGTTGCCGAAATTTTCCGATTGGTAATAATCATCTTCCAAATGGAAATAGCGCATATCAAAAGAGCTTTTACTGTTGCTTCCTATTGGATGATCGAACCGTGTTCCATAATACATCTCATTTTGGACGAGAAACGATGGTTTCACATCTTCAAAGAATGTTGCAAAGCTCCGGAAGTAATCCCAGCGATTCATGGTGAAATAACTGGACAATGAAACGGGATAAACAGAGGGGAAATCTATGGTGTATTCGACTTTTGCAGAACCATAAAATTTTCCAAAATAAGAGGAGGCACGGATGGTTGATGCGGTTTTCCCAATCAGTCGATACGACAATGCGATAAATCCCGTATTTACCGGTCTTGAAGAAAAATGTCCTCCGACTTCTAACTTAAATGCTTTCGATTTTTTCACTTCAAGATTAAGGCGATAGGTACTATCCTTTAATGAGACAAGTGGGTATAAAAATGCAATTTGATTTGTTGCATTTAAGCGGTAATAGCGATTTTCAAGCTGTTTCAATGAAAGGACTTCATTCTTGCGTACTCGAATTAAGGATGATGTCACAAAATTTATCGGTCGCTTATAGTTTGAAGTAGTTTTAATTTCACTCACCGTTAATGGCGCAATTTTCTGGCGAAATGCTTTTCTTCGAGCGGCAAGTTCATCAACGGAAACACGCCGGTCCACATGCATGCCAATAGAATCCAAGTACAATAATGCATTTTGATATCCATTCTCAATCGCTAATTTGACATCCTCAAATTCGAATGTAGATACATCTGTCTTTGGCTGAATAATGATTCCTTCATCGCAGGGTAAGTTGTAGTCTGAGTATGACACCAGCATATTGGTGAGCTGACTAATAAGATCGTCTTCGGATGGTGGCTTGGCATTGTTGGACACATTGCTGCCAATGATATAGTCGGGATTGAACTCTTGGTACATGATATTCGCTGGAAAATTGTTGTACAAACCTCCGTCAAACAGAAGGGTCCCATTTACCCGAATGGGGAACAAATAAAATGGGAAAGTCATTGATGATCGAACGGATTGATTGAGTGGTCCTTGATTGAACACAACACTTTTCTTATGGGTGATGTCACTTGCGACACAGCGGAATGGAACAAAAAGGCTATCATAATTATTCTGGTAAGAAGCACCAGTGGTACCAAGTATTTTTAGCATCTCAAAATCGAGAAAAGAAGAGGAAATAAAATTTGTTGGCAAGGACTTTTTAATAATGCTGTCCCCTGAAAATGAAATATCAACCATTGATGCATTGTATTCTTGTTCCTTGTAAAGAAAGCGTTGCGTGCTTTTCAATTTACCTAAGGTCATGAGCTGAAAATCGTCACTTAAGACATACGCTTCGATTTCTGCAGGACTAAATCCACTGGCGTATAACGACCCTACTAGGGCGCCTGCAGATGTTCCAGTGATGTAGTCTATTGGTATGCCTTTTTCTTCAAGTGCTTTCAGAACTCCAATATGAGCCAATCCCGTAGCACCGCCGCCACTCAATACGAGACCTACTTTTTGTCCATACGAAAATCCACCCCCGATCAATAGGTACAGGCAGAAAACATAACGCATTATTGGGTTCAAATTCGTTCTTTTGTACAAAGTAAAAGGAAATAAATCATAAAAAGGCAAAGATGGGAACAGAGATGAAGGAGCAAGACCGTAAAATGGTGATTACATTGAAGACATTTTATGGTTTGGAGGAGATTCTGAAGGAAGAACTGGAGGAATTGGGATTCTCAGAGGTTGTGCTATTAAATCGTGCTGTGCAGGTGAAAGGGAATTGGAACGATGTCTATTTTTTGAATTTGCATTGCCGTTGTGCGATTTCCGTTTTGTTACAGTTGGCTGTTTTTGAATTGAAAACAGAAGATGATTTGTACAAGCGCTGTGCGAAGATGAATTGGACATCACTTTTTGGGAAGGACAAAACATTTGCAGTGAAAGGCGCCATTTTTTCTGATTTATTTCGTCATTCTCAATATCCGTTTTTAGTAGTCAAGGATGCCATTGCGGATTCATTCCGAGAAAAGTATGGTGAGCGTCCCGATGTTAATGTGAAGACACCTCAAGTGATGATTGATTTGTATGTCAACAATACTACAGCAACGATTTCTTTGAATACGAGTGGGTTGCCTTTGTTTCAGCGAGGATACCGTGAATCAGTAGGGGAGGCACCAATCAACGAGGTTGTTGCAGCAGCACTAATTCGCATGAGCGGTTGGGACCGTAAATCGACCTTTGTAGATCCATTCTGTGGTTCTGGAACTCTATTGATTGAAGCTGCACTGTTGGCTACTGGGATCCCATCAAACATTGAACGTCAGCATTATGCCTTCAAGAATCTTTTGAATTACGATGCGGAGGTATGGGATGAAATGTATGAAGAGGCTAACAAGAAAGTGAGAAGCTTGCCTTGCCGAATCATTGGTTCGGACATTAGCGATGAGATGGTAACCAAGACGCGTCGCAATTTGAGAGGATTCTCCTTTGGTCGATTTGTAGAGACATCGGTTTGTGGTTTCGATGAAGTAAAGCGTCCAGAAGAAAATGGCACGATGATCACTAACCCACCATACGGTGAACGGTTGGATGTCAATGTTGAAGAAATGTACGATGCATTAGGAACATGGATGAAGCACGAAATGAAGGGCTTTGAATGTTGGGTGATTTCATCAAGTGAGGAAGGATTTAAGTCACTAGGCTTAAAGCCTGACAAAAAAATTCGTCTGTTTAATGGGGAATTGGAATGCAGCTTCAGAAAGTACAGCATCTATGATGGCTCGAAGAAAGCGGCGAAGCAGGATTGAGTTAGCAATTACGAGTTACGAATTACGAATACGAATTTGACACCGTACGATTCGAAGATCAATTAAGTCCATT
>JBEIKR010000071.1:0-13703 GCA_040379705.1 Crocinitomicaceae bacterium | reverse complement strand
AACGGATTCAAATATCCGATTTATTTCTAGCGACAAACTCCCTGAATCACTTGCTGAATTTGACGCAATCATGGTGTTTTCATCTGCCCATTCAAGGCTTTCATCCAATGACATCGACCAAATTCTTCTGTTTCTCACACGCGGTGGAGGACTCTATATAGGCAGTGAAAACTGGCCTTTACAATCTGAAGGAAGGCTTCTCACAGAGCGTATATATTCAAAATCTGCTTGGGCAGCAAAGGAAAATTTAAAAGTGGATATTGGCAATGCCGGGATTTTCCGTGAAGTCAGCGCATTTCCACCTGGACTTACACCTGTTGTTTTTCCGCTTGATTTTCAACTACATGTTGAAGTGTGGTACAACGATGAACCTTTAATTCTGACTGGAAAGGTTGGTTCAGGAAAAATTCTGATCGACGGTGGTTATTCACGTTTTTATTGTCAATCACTCGGTAAGCTAGAATATGAAGTGCTAAAGATTGTATTGGATTATCTAACGGTGCCCTAAATCTCTCCCATCAGTTCCAATGTTTCTTTGGCTGCAGCCTGTTCGGCCATTTTCTTTGTGCTTCCAATACCTCGACCGTAATTCGTTTCGTTGATTCTAACAATAATTGTATAGCGCCAATTTCCTCCAACATTTTCTTCAGAAACAACATCGAAGTCCAATTGCAAGCGTTTCTTTTGGCTCCAAATAAAAAGTTTAGACTTGAAGTCAATTTCTTCTTCCAGGATTCGGTTCAAATCTACATAACGACGAAAAACATGGTGCTCGATGCTTTTTTTTACTGCATCATAACCCCCATCAAGGTAAATTGCACCCATGATAGCTTCAAAGGCATTCCCCTCGATTGTTGCAAGATTTATTGTTCGGCCTTTGTGGTAGCGTATCACTTTTCGTAGTTCCATCAGTTCACCGATTTCACCCAAGGTTTTTCGGCTCACCACTTTCGATTTAATTTTTGTGAGATATCCTTCGTCTTCGGATGGGAAGCGTTGAAAAAGATAATCTGCAATGACAGCATCGAGAATTGCGTCTCCCAAAAATTCAAGGCGTTCATTCGAAACATCGGTATCAGAATTGGACAATGAGCGGTGTGTCAAAGCCCGGGTAAAATGTGCAAGGCTCGTTGGCCGGTATCCAAAACGAGAAAGTATGAACCGTATCAGTTCAAGTTCATCGCTTGTGCGTTTCTTTCGAAAAAAGGGAAACTTCAAGGTACTAACCTACGAATTTCTTCACGATCACACTCGTGTTATGTCCGCCAAAACCAAAAGTATTTGACAGTGCCACATTAACAACACGTTTTTGTGCGGTATTGAATGTGAAGTTCAGACGATCATCCAGTTCTGGATCATCGGTGAAATGATTGATTGTTGGTGGGATGATGTCGTGTTTCACGGCCAGCACACAAGCGATTGCTTCGATAGCTCCTGCGGCACCAAGAAGGTGGCCTGTCATCGATTTTGTTGAACTGATATTCAAGTTGTAGGCATGCTCGCCAAACACATTCTGAATCGCCTTTACCTCGGCGATATCTCCTAGGGGAGTTGATGTTCCATGCACGTTGACATAGTCAACATCCGTAGCATCAATACCTGCATCCTCTAATGCAGCAATCATCGTGTTTCGCGCGCCGATTCCTTCTGGATGCGGAGCCGTGATGTGATACGCATCACCAGACATACCCCCTCCGATTACTTCAGCATATATTTTCGCACCTCTGCGAATCGCATGCTCGTATTCTTCAAGGATAAGTGCTCCGGAACCTTCACCAAGAACGAAGCCGTCGCGATCCACATCAAAAGGACGTGAAGCTGTCTCTGGAGAATCGTTGCGCGTTGAAAGTGCTTTCAATGCGTTGAAGCCTCCCATACCCATTTCGTTCACACAAGATTCAGATCCACCGGTAACGATGGCATCTGCCTTTCCTAAACGAATAAGGTTGAAGGCATCAATAATTGCGTTTGTTGATGATGCGCAAGCAGAGACGGTCACATAGTTTGGTCCACGAAGGCCATACTTAATTGAAATATGTCCTGCTGCGATGTCCGCAATCATTTTTGGGATAAAGAAAGGGTTGAAACGCGGAGTACCATCTCCAGCGAAGAAATTTTGCGCTTCATCCTGAAAAGTTTTGAGTCCACCAATCCCTGAGCCCCAGATCACTCCGATGCGGTCATGGTTGGCATCTGACTCCATCAATCCAGAATCCGCCATGGCTTCAGAAGCTGAGACCATGGCGAATTGTGAAAATTGATCTAATTTCCTTGCTTCTTTTTTGTCCATAAAGTCTTCAATATTGAAGTTCTTTACTTCACAAGCAAAGTGCGTTTTGAACAATGAAGCATCAAATTGTTGGATTGGGGCTGCACCACTTTTACCACTGAGTAATGCATCCCAATATTCATTGAGTGTATTACCAATGGGCGTTAAGGCGCCGAGACCTGTTACGACAACTCGTTTTAATTCCATGTGGAACATATTGTTCAATAAAATGTGCTAGGAATTAGTTAGCGTGCTCTTCAATATAAGAGATCGCGTCACCTACCGTTTGAATGTTCTCAGCTTGATCGTCTGGAATAGCAATGTTGAATTCTTTCTCGAATTCCATGATCAACTCAACAGTGTCAAGTGAATCTGCTCCTAGATCGTTTGTGAAAGACGCTGCATGCGTTACTTCACTTTCTTCAACACCCAGTTTATCTACGATGATAGATATTACTTTTGATTTGATGTCTGACATTAGTTCTCTTTTTAAAGTTTTGAAGGTGCAAAGAAAAAAACATTGTGCTAAAAAACCAAATAAAAGCGCATAATCTTATACTCAATCGAATAGTGAAAGAATTTTAGACGCTTTCAGGTTCACTGTTTACCAAGTAAATTGTCCATACTTCTTACCTTAATATTAGCAAGTCCTTCCTACCTTTGCACCATGAAGAAGCACCGCCTTGCGTTATTCGTATCCGGAACAGGAAGCAACGCATTGAACATCGCCAATTATTTCAGCCACCATCCCTCCGTAGAAATTGGGTTGCTCGTATCGAATAATGCGGCTTCTCCTGTGATTCAATCATTTGAAGAGATGGGCATTCCCATTTCAATCATTGATAATGGACAAGCGGCAGATGGAGGATTTCTTGAAAACATTTGCGGGCATCACGCCATTGATTACGTTGTTCTTGCGGGCTATCTTCGTTTGATTCCAGCCTCTTTTATCAACGTGTATTCCAACCGAATTTTTAATGTTCATCCTGCACTCTTGCCAAAATTCGGTGGCAAAGGAATGTATGGCAATCGTGTTCATGCGGCCGTTCTGGAGGCTGGCGAGACCGAGAGTGGAATCACCATTCATCTTGTAAATGAGCATTTTGATGAAGGCAGAACCCTTGCGCAGTTTCATTGTCCAGTAGATTTCAACGACAGTGTTGATTCACTCCGAATGAAAGTACAAGCATTGGAACACGCACATTTTCCGGGAGTTATCGAACTATCACTCAATATAGACACTCATGTTTGATTTTTTTAAGGAATTCAATTGGACAGAACTTTTCAAGGCGTCCACTGTTTTGTTTGCCGTCATTGATATTGTAGGATCAGTGCCAATAATTATAAAACTTAAAGAATCTTCAGGTACCATTCATGAAGAGCGAACAAGTTTTGTTTCGTTGGGAATTATGATTGGCTTTTTGATTCTTGGTGAAAACATCTTAAAACTATTCGGTGTGACTATTGAATCGTTTGCTGTGGCGGGGGCATTTATCTTGTTTGCCATGGCTCTAGAAATGATTTTAGGCATTCGTGTATTCCGTGATGAAGTTTCTGGAAAAACTGCGAGTATCGTTCCATTGGCTTTCCCGATTATCGCGGGAGCAGGAACTATGACCACATTAATCTCTTTGAAGGCGGAATTTGCTCAGATCAATATCATATTGGCTATTCTTCTTAATGTCATCATTGTCTATATTGTACTTCGCTTAACCGATAAAATTGAACGTCTTTTGGGTGTAGGTGGCATTGCCATTATAAAAAAGGTGTTCGGAATCATTTTGCTAGCCATAGCCATTAAACTATTTACAAGTAATCTTTCGGCACTTATTTAAAGGTCTATGTATCTTATAAAATCAGTCAAAACTGGCAATTAATATGGTAATCATCTAGCCCCCGAGTCTCAACTCGGGGGCTAGATGAAAAAATTATCAATCTTATTGAATTCCAATATTTGAATGTCATTCAAAAAATTCAGTAGAATCCTTTAGCAACCATCTTCTTCATTGGCACATTACTCCTTAATCATGCGCTTTGTGTGCATTACTTGACCATCTGCAACTAAAGCGTAGGTGTATGTTCCCGAAGAAAGATCCTGTGCGAAGACACTCAATTGTCCCTCGCCACGTCCATCTATTTGGATAGAATTTACCAGTTTGCCGGCAGAATCATAAAAGTGGATTTGTGCCTTAATCACAGATTTCGGCAAGTGATAACGAATGATGGTGGATTCTGCAAAAGGATTTGGGACATTTTGATCGAGCACAATCGCATTTCGATCGGACAGTCCAATCGTTTGGATGTTTGTGACACCATCAGTGATGTTTAGAGGCAGAGCAGATTGCTCCGTGCAAAGGCCTGGAATAAGCGATGACAAGCAGTTTTCGAGAAGGTCAAGTCGAGTAGTTAACGAGCCAACTGAAGCCTCAAGTGTATCAATCTGATTATTCAATGTTTCAATCACAAGTGATTTCTTTTGGAGGTCATTGAGCATCAAAGGTACCAACTGTGACATATCCACCACCTTGTAATTAAAGGCGGCAGAAGTTTCCATTCCCAAGGTATCATAAATGGCTGGATGAGTAACTTCACGAACGATTGACGGAATCACTTGTTCAATTTGTTGAGCCAAAACACCGAAGCGAATACCTTTCGGTAGGTTCAACTGCTGGGCATTTCCTGTTTGTTTGTAATTGAAAGAAACAGTTTCTATTTGCATCAAAACCGAATCCGTATTTATTAGTGGTTGAATGCTATCCTTGAATGTTTGATCAGACGCCCCCCAAAGTGATCCTCCAGAGGTCAGCACTGCACCAGCAAAATACCCAGCATAAGCCTGCCCAAGGTAGTTGTCGGGCACATTTGCTTCTCCATAGACCCCAATCGACATTGCTCCAGCGGCCCCACCCCTGAACATCCCGCCAATATTTTGTTTCACACACCCATCCGCCTCTGCACGAACACCTACATTTTCAAAATAGGTGGTGCCCGAAGCGCCAAAATCTCCTCCATAATTTAAGCTAGAAGTAATGCTACTGCTTGCCAAGGACCGAACACCTGCAGTATAATTGCTTCCACTTTGGGCCAGTGCATACATGCCATGCACACGCTGTCCCATGAGCGCAAATACGTAGGTTCCGTAGAGTTGATTTGCATTCGAGGCATATGATTTCACTCCTGTTCTTGTCGGAATATTCACACCGTTGTAGGCATGAGATCGAACAAAAATCCCTGTCGCCAAGTTGTCATTACTTACGGCAAGCCGTGCGGATGGATTGTAGATACTTCCGCCAATGGTCAAGCTATTATTCGCATTAACGCCAGTACTGAATAAGATTTTATAGGCGTCCATGGGCACTTGTGTATCATGGTTAAGTGCTTGACTACCCCATTCGATTTGATTGTTCGCATTGATCCAAGCACCATTTGCAGCCGACGTTATTGCATTCGACGGCAGCGGCAATCCCCACGTTCCATTTCCGAGAAGCACTTGGTTTGGGTTTCCTGTGAAATCGAGTCTTTTGACAGAAAGATCCCCATTGGTAATATTCGGCGTACCAATTAATAATGCTGTACCATTTCCTGTTGGTACGTTTCTGACGCGAAGGTCACCATTCACATCAAGTGCCGCAGAGGGGGCACTAAGAAGGTTAATTCCAACACGACTATTCACCGGTGCAATAACCAAATGTCCTGCGGCGGTTGTAAAAAAATCAGTGTATGTATCATAATTATACGAAAGACGAAATTGCCATGTATTGTCGCATACTTCAAGCCTTCGATTGGCGTTGGCGACGTTTCCACCCAAGATATCCGTTTGCTGTCCTATGCGCCAAAAATTATTAGTCCCAACAACGGCTGTCACTTGACCTAATCGCGCAAACTTATACACCCCATTTTGTCCTGTCGTATTGAAATACAGCCCTTTATAGTTTCCAAGAATTTCAAATCGTTCTGATTGCGCACTCAACTGGCCCATTTCGCCGAAGACGATGTGGCTTTCATTTCCCCCAGAATTATTGCTAGTAAATAAGTCGAGATGAGAACCGTTGCCTGCTGTTGGGTCGAAAATGCGGATTCCATTTCCATAATTGGCTGATTGACCATTGGAGCCTAGCGATGTGAGAAAATTACCTCGAGTGAAGGTCAAGAGTTTTTTTGAATCCGTATAAACGAAGATATCCGAATTGAAAAAAGTACCGAAAATGTTGTTCGACCCTGCCGGGCCGTTATTAAAATTTCCCCCACGATTCCAAGCAAATTTCCCAATGTTTGGTGAATTTACATTTGATTCTGGATACCCTGTTGGGTTTGAAGGTTGTTGTGCAATGGTCATGGTATTAAGAAGCAATGCACCAAAGAATAATTCATTTTTCATGTGTTAAAGTTTTGTGCTTCAACAGTGGCAAAAAACAAATAGCGAAATGATGGATATGGACGTTCTATGCCTTACAGCCACGAATGGTTTTGAATTGACATATATAGAGATTCTTCGAGTGGTTTTTTACAACTGTAGTGAGTTGATTAGAAGGACTTAAAGGTGTTGTTTGGCCAACAAGAGCCGAAAATCTTTGCTGCATCCCACAGAAAGATATTCTCAAGGTCATAGATTGCTACCGTTCGATGAATTGATGTTTTTTAATTCTCAAACGAATCTAATTCAAATGATTTGGAAGGACAAATTCGGAATAAAAAATGAGTGAAAACCACTATTTTGGGCTAAACGTCCCGGAACCATTTTGAGTGCCTTCGATTACCTGCATTCCAAATTGAAACTCCTTTTGAACCAACACCTTGCCTTTGCGATCATAGACAATAAAGCGTCCATGCTTTAATCCATCCTTATACTCTGCTTCCTGCATTAAATTTCCTCTACGATCGAATGTTTGCATCATTCCATTCAGTTCGCCATCCTTGTAGTTTGAGATCACTGCGGGTTTTCTTCCGCCAGGGAAATAGGCGATCCATTGTCCATCCTTTTTACCTTCCTTATATTCGCCCTCTTCAGTAAGCTGAAAATCTTTGGAAGAAAACGAGGCAAAATGCCCATGCTCCATACTTTCAAGAACGGTTCGGTTCTTCATGATGCCATAATCCACCTTGTATTTTTCCTTAAATATTTTGAAGTTGGTGATATCCCGAATTTTACCATTATCAAAGTAATTGACCCATTCACCTACCTTAAAGTTCTCTTCATACTCCCCTGTAAGCTTCGTTCTACCTGAGGGAAAAAAAGATAGCCAAATACCATTCATTAGGCCACTTTTGAATGTTGTCTTATTCTTAAGTTTTCCATTTTCCCAATAATTCACCCATTCCCCTTCTTCTTTCCCATCCTTATAATCCCCTTTCATTAAAAGGGTTCCGTTTTCATACCATGTCTGCCATGTACCGTTTTTCTCATCCTTTGAGAAAGAGCCCTCTTTAAATTTATCTCCATTTTTGAAGAAATAGGTCCAAATTCCATCTTTCAATCCTTTGGAATAGTTTGCCGTGTAAGATAATTCACCTGTTGGATACCAATATGTCCATGCTCCATTCTGTAGATCATTTTCAAACTCCCCCTCCATGTCACGCGTAGCTTTATTGGTGTACCATGTCCATTGGCCTATTTTTTTACCATCCTTATAATAGCCATGCACATTGACCTGACCACTTCCATAGTAATAGGTATATTCTCCATCGAGAAAACCATTTTTATAGTTGCTAATTTTCTCCGTTTCACCGGTGTAATAGGCATAGGCCCAAGTACTGTCCTTTTGTCCTGATTTAAAGTGGCCACTCAACATTAAATAGCCATATGTACTCCGTTCTTCAAAAGGGCCATCTTTCAATCCATCTTTTAGATTATACCATTCTTTCACAGCGCCCGTGGTGTAAAACGTCAGCAACTCTCCGGTGCCATTGATAATTGTTTGTGTGTGGAGAGAATCTGGCAGCCAAAATGAATGAATATAATTGACACCTGCAATGACCTCCTCCACTGATTTTTCCCGGCCGTCCATGTAATAGTACGTCCATTTTCCTGAGGCTTCTCCCTTGCTGTACTGACCTTCAACCTTTAATTTTCCATTCTCGTACCATTCCCTGTAGACACTGTCTTGAACATCGTTTTTGAAATACCCTTCTTGCTTCAATTTCTTGTTCGGATAATACAGCACTACTTTCCCGGATAACTTATCGCGATAATAGTTACGTTCTTCCTCAACAATGCCTTCACGATCGAAGTACACCCATTTGCCATGTTTTTCAATTGTTTCACCAAGCTCATCTTGATAATATGAACCTGTCGCTTGAATATGTATTTGCTCAAAGTCCCAATAAATGGATTTTTTACGGGTAAGGTTTTCCTTCAATATTTCCTGAGCGAATGATGGAAGGCAGATCAAACAACAATAAATGAGAAGTCTTAGACGCATAATTGATAACAAACAGATCGAATAACTTACAGGAATAACATATGTTACATACCACTTTCTGGTTTTACAATAGCAACGATTGCTTTCACGAGTGATACAATTCCGAAGAACAGAAATACCCCAGAAATGACTTTGTTTAAGGCGGTCAGTACGGCATCTGTCACCAGAGGTCTCAAACGTTTCGCACCAAGAATTTTAAGCATATCCACAGAGAAAAATGTTAGAAACACAATCCCCAAAAACAGGTAAATTATTTCGTTGTGGTAGGCTGTACTTTGCGCACTATCACTTCCAACTGACACCACCCAAAACCAATAAAAAATGACCATTGGATTGGCAATATTCAACAAAAACCCTTTGAGACCGAGCATGACATAATCCCCAGTTGTTGCAACAGCATTACCTACATCGTCCGTTTTTGATTGTTTCGGCTTCTTGAACCAACTGTAGGCACCATAGGCAATGAACATGACGCCACCGATTATTTTTAAGATGATTTTATTGTCCTCGCTGTTTAAGTCACTGTCTTGACCTATACCTCCTTGCAAAAACAAAATTAACGCAATAAATGCATAAGCTAAATCACTCACTAACACACCAATATCGAGAGCTACAGCCGCACGAACCCCACGTCGAATGCTTGTCTCTAGCAGCACAAAAAAGACAGGTCCTATCAAGAAACTCAAAAACAACCCTGTACCAATGGCTTTTAAAATAACTGCAATCAAGTCGTACTTTTTTACAAAATTAAAATTTCAGGTACAATCTAGTCATTTATCCTCTGACTTAGCCCCACAAACGCAAAAAATTCATCCGATCGCATGTTCGATGCAAAATTATTTCGGAAGATGTTTAACTTTGTACACTAGTGCATCGTATAGTTACGACGAAGCACTTTGAAAACAACAGCATACGTTATGAAGATTGCAGCAGCAAACAAGAAATTGGACGAGGTCATCGCCAAGGTTGAAAAAGAAGGATTAGAGGCGGGAACGTTGATCGATGATTTGAAAGAATTGAGAGAATTCGCATTGAAGGAACAAGATCCATTGGTGACGAAAGTACTTCGCTTAACGTATGAGTTCTTGGGAGAACACAACGCATTTGATGTTCAAGCGCAATACGACGAGGACGAGGAGGGCAATGAGTATCCGATTGAAATCGACGACAACGAAAATTTGTTGTATTTGTTGAATCTGCTAAAAAATGCGGAGCACAAAATCAACCGTGAAGAAATTAAAGATTATCGTTCAGCTTTGAAGCTCGAATTATATTAAAATACTTTAACCCGCATTACAAAACACCTGCACTTGTAGGTGTTTTTTTTTGTACTCGTCTGAACGATTAAACGGATCAAGTCAAAACTATTAAAAAATGAATTAAAGGAAAAAGAAATAAATTTTTCAGTTTCAACCAACCAAAATACTAAAGTACGCGTCTATCAAATATGTCATGAGTCTTCCTACTCAAGACATTGGTTTTATTTTACCTTGCAGGTTTACCTGAAAAGAATTTTAACGACGATCTTACAGGATCAATTGTCAAAAGGTTCTTTTCAGGTTTTTTTATTCGCAGTATTTACAGAAACTAACGAACTGCCCAGGCATATGTTCAAAGGGGATTTCTGGATCGAACATGTCGTCCACCACTTGACGCAAAAATTCTGGAAATAGCTGTGCACTTTCCTCAATGGTTAAATTACCTTGCAGCGGGAATAATCCTTGATGAAGATTGACCAAGGAATAAATACTTACCTCATCTGGATAGGATCCGAATCGATCCCTGTACAAATAGCTATACATCACCAATTGAAGGTTGTGTTTTGCACCCGTCATGACGGAAATCAAATTCGATAAATCAGGCTCTGGACTTTTAATGGTGACATCATCCGTTTTTGTTTTTCCAGATTTATAATCAATGATGCGTATTCTACCTCCCACTGAATCGATCCGATCCACAAATCCCTTCATGTTAATTGGCATTTGTCTGCCTTGGATCATTAAATCTACCGTTGCAGTAAGCTCTAATTCTAAGTATTCGATAAATACAGGTGCTGTCTGTTTAACTAAAAACTCCTTTTCATTTTGCAAAATACGCTTGGTAAGTTCTAGGGCCATTTCATACGACAACAAATTTTTTCCTGAGCTGAAGGCCGAAGGATCTTGATCAAAATGCTTCAGAAACTCCACATGAATCAATGCGGCATAGTTATTTAACATTCCATCAATATCACTCGGTGTCAAATTTGAGGGCTGAGGATTGACCTTGTTTCCGTCTTTGTCGTGGCGGGCAAATGGGGTAAACAACGCTTCCAACACATTGTGAATGAATGTGCCAAAAGTATTGGTTTCCACCTCTTCTTCCACAACAGATTCTTCACCAAAATCCATCACATAGCGGTAATAGTAATCGAGCGGACATTTGAGGTATTTATTCAGTGCCGATGCAGAAATTGAGCGCTCGAACAACTCCCCCATCCGCGCTAGAATTTCTGGTGTTTTTGGAATTATGGAATTCACCTCTGTCGTTGAACCCGTATTTGGTACCGCGTAGAACTTTCGTTCAAGCGTAATGTTTGGATTAAGTCGAGACAACTCTAGTTCAAGCTGCAACAAATAGCGACTTGCTTCATTCGAACCAACACTTTCCTGTGCGCTAGTATAAGTCACCCAAATATTCTCTGCTGAGTGCAGCAATCGATAAAAGTGATGTGCAAACAATCCTTGTTTATCCCTCGGTACCGGCAATTGAAAATACTTTCGTAAGTCCATTGGAATCAAGGTCTGAATTGGGTTCGTTGGCGGCATATTCCCTTCATTCATCCCAAGAATGACGATATTTTTAAAGTCGAGCAATCGTGTTTCCAAGAGCCCCATGATTTGAAGTCCTTGCAAAGGATTTCCATGGTAAGCGATACTTTTTGTATTCCAATGTTGCTGAAAGAGGTGGCGAAAACTCTTGATCGACATGTCTGGAATTCCTTCTGAAAGAATGTTCTCTAGCTCCTGCAGTGCGCGGTCGAAGGCCTCAACAACGGCTTTTTCAAACGCATCCTCACTACCCATATTTTTGAACAGGGACTGATTCATTTGTCGAATTGTCTTTAATCCTTTGAGCCAATCCCCATTCCAATCCGTGGTTAAAAGCGGAAGGATTGCTGCCGACGTGGAGCCCGTGATGAGTTTATCTGGATTTAGGAAAATCGTGTTTCGCTCAATGATTTGAAGCTCCAGACCGATGATGGTTTGTTTTTCCTGTTCATCGAGAATGGCGACTGTAAAAGGATGATTCCAAAAACGTTGTAAATCTTGGAAATAGATGGACTTTGTTTTAAATCGCGCCTTATTTTCTTGAATGGAAAAGATAAGATCCACCCAGGTGCGCAGCGCAGAATTCCGCAAGGGAAGTCCAAGAGTAATGTTGGCCTTTCCAATGTGTTTTGGAAGGTTTTTAACAAGCGGTGCAATCAAGCTTTCGTCAGCCAACAACACCAATGTTTCACTCATTTCTGATGCAGGGATATGATTTAGTATTGTGGCTGCAGCTTTTACCTGTCCAGTAATTTGAGGACACTCAATGATCTCAATCTTTTTCACTGTCGTTGACATGTCATCGGATACAAATGGAAGCTCCTTTACGTCGAGCTCATTCATAAAACGGCGTAAAAATCGTCCTGCCTCGTGTGCATCATTCTTAAGGTAATAGGCATCTGCATCTATTAGTATGTGCGCTCTACCCAATTTATGTAGTTGTTTCATAAGCGACATCTCTGCGGCTGAAAGGGCATTAAATCCAGCAAAAATGAACTGTCGCTTTGGGTCAAGCTTAAATACACGGTCAATTTGTTCCGCCAATTCACGGTAGGCCTTACCAGGATAACACACTCCATCTTTGGTAAGATCTTCATTAAGTCGAGTATAATAATCAGGCAATTTCTCCCAAAACTCCAAAAAGCGCTTTTGCCCCTCCGTTAATTTTGGCGCTTCAAAACTCCATTTATCTACCTCCCAATTCTCCAATTCTCTCACCGCCTTCAGGTTAGTAAACACTGTTTTTGTTTCGAGCAGATAGCGGTCAATTTCATCAAAATCCGAGAGTAATATATTCCCCCACGACATAAACTCATCGAAGGAACGATCTTTATCTCCGGGAGGATCAATTAACTGAATATTAAAAAGACGAATGAGCGCTCTGGTGCGGTCAATCACCGTTTTATCCGAAAGCCCTTTCACCCATCGGTCGATCGTCAGCATTTCAGGCGCCAACACCGGTTTGCCAAACGCGCGATAAAGTGATGCAGCGATATACTTCTTTGCACGCTCAGAAGGTAGGATAATGGTCAGGTGATCGAGGTCGAGTTGCTGATCTACAATATACTGGGCTAGTTTGTCCGTAAACTTCATGAAGATTATTTTTTAGTGAGGAAACCCCAGTATGTTGATCGGTTGAGCACATGATTGGATATATCCGCATAGGAATTACGGAAAGATGCGGGAAACTTCACTTTTTTCTTTTTTTCCCATGAGGTTTTATATGCGGCTGTCCTTGCATTGGATGATTCGATAAAGTCCATCGACTGACGTGTGTGGGTTCTCCAAAAGAAGTAATTCGGAAAAACACCATTCATTGCGTTCCACTTGATTCGCTCTGCAATCAACCAGTTGCGCCAAAGTTGATCTACGTCGTTTCGCACATCAATTGGATTAAAATTATTGATGAGCGCATTGCGAATGCCATTGTCGAGGAAGTAAAGTACATGCGTTTTTTTCAATTCGTAGCGATGTCCATTGTAGAAAGATGGAAGTCGAACGAGAATGAAGGCTTTTTCTAGTAAGTCAATATATCGTTCTACGGTTTCGTTATCAATACCACATTTTTCACCGATTTCATTGTATGATACAGGCTCTCCAATATTGAATGCCACCACTTGCAGCATTTTTGTCAGTTTATCTGCTTTGTTAATACGATCAGTAACACCCATTTGGGTAAATACTGCTTCTGAGACCAGCTCTTTT
>JBEIKR010000070.1:0-13946 GCA_040379705.1 Crocinitomicaceae bacterium | reverse complement strand
GGTCTAGGCGATGTACGATGTAAACACGATTCTTTGATTTTGCGTTTCCGCGCATCACGTAGTCGTTCAATAGATAATGCGCCGTGCGTTCCTTCTCCCGATCCGTCCCGATCGTTAGTAATCCAGGCGCCTTGTCAACTACGATGATTTCTTGGTCTTCGTAGAGAATCGTCAAGCCACTTGGTTGGTATTTTTTTGGTGGAAGTTTGGGGAGTTTATGCTCGCTCATGAGTCTTTGCGAAAATGTTCGCTCAAAGATACACTTCCCTTAGAAGTTAAGCACACAAACATTTGATATTGACATCAAGTTGATTTAGAATTCTCTTAGTCCTCAATAATGATCTTTTGAGTGACCTTGTCTGTCGGTGTCTCTACAGTAATGAAATAAATTCCACCAAATTCCAAGCCGCGTATCTTGCGTTGAAAGGTGTTTTCTCCGATTTTTACATCCGTAAGTTCCCGCTCCTCAAGAACCTTACCTTCCATATTGCGAAGGGTGATCCTCACATTCTCGATGTTGTCAAGGTGAAACTTCACTACAAATCGGCCATCATTGGGGTTTGGGTAGACTTGAATTTTCAGCATCCCATTGCTTTGTTCATTCAACTCGTGTACTCCCAATTCTGTGTTCTTCACTACATAGACTTTGAAAATTTGACTACTCGCGCTACTTTGCGTTCCGGTATTTGTGAAAAAGATATTTGCTGCAGTACTGCTTATTCCACCATAAATATACCCCACCAAGGTACTATCAGCTGTTAATTCATCCAATTTAATGACTTCATTTGGGTAATGAGGTACATCTAAAACTGGGATGAACTCCGCTCCAGTACCCAATAAACTCGGCATTTCAATTGGCAATTTGTATTCAGCCATTGCTCCAGATGCATCGCGACTTACCCGTGCGATTGTTTTTACGAATGGAACATTATTGTCTTGAACAAGCACCCCAGAGCTATCGTAGTACTGAGCTATTCCTCCAAAAAACACAGTATGCATTTGATTATTAGCGACGGAGTAGAGAGGTAAAACAGCACAATGGTAATGATTGTAATATTGTTGAAAGGTGTTATTCACACTGTAATTGGCACTATCGATATTTACACAATTAAGAAATGGCAAATCAATGGTTGGTTGAAAAACTCCTGAAAACGCTGTTATTCCTTGCTCCCCTGTAGGTAGAATTTGAGCGACAGCATTGTAATCCCTTCTGTGAAGATTTGTTGCATCGGTAATGGTTGGTAAATGCGTAATTGTCAAGTTTGTTCCGTCGTCAAACAGCGTAAACTTGCGTATGGCATCGGTATATACCTGAGTATAGGTTGGGTTGCCCATTGGATTATAGTTTCCATCAAACCGATTTCCACCCACTAAATAAAATGTATTATTGATTTTCTTCAAATGACCGCCGGTCACCGCAAATTGGTTATCAAAAACTTGACGAAAAAAGGGGGTGATTGTGGCCCCATTGATTACTGCGTCGATTGTCGATGAAACATCTATCGCAGTCAAATTTTCAAAGGTCTTACGTGCCGAAGTGGCCGCATTAAATCCATATCCACCAAGCACATACAGGTAATTTCCTTCCTGGTAAAACTCCATGTTGGTTGCACTCAATTGCTCTTGTAAATTGACCGATAATGACGATAAAGGGGCTGACCATTTTTGAGCTGTTACAGGATCGATGACGATAAGTTGATTGTTATTTCCTGCAACATCAAACGCCGCAAACGGTTGTCGTCGATGTAATCCATCTAAGCGACCTCCAACAATTAACCATTTTCCATTGTGCTGCCCAAAAGCATAGGCCTGAATTCCACCGAGATTAGGAATATCCATTGGCTCCATTGCCACATTGAAAGGTGCTACCTGAGCAGTTAACATGGAATAGAACATCGTAAATACCGAAAATGAAATAATTGCTTTGAACATACTTTTTTGTTTTACGGTGCGATATTAAGGCATTATCGTCAGATCAAGTGTAATGATTGTTACATAGATCGCACACCAAGGAAGGTACTACTCTTTGTTCATTAACTTATGCGAACCATCGCATGAAGGCATCCGTTTCGATAATCCGCAAATGCAATCGTCAATTCCTTTGCCTAGCAGAATTCGTGGTTTATACTTTTCGATGCGTGAAGAACGTGTTTCTGCCTGTTTTGCTGATGAAAAATGCAGGATATACGCGCGCTGTCTTCCAGGTGTGAGTTTCTCAAATGCTTCTTGAAACTCGGTATTTTTATCAAAGACCTCCACCAATTCTGCAGGATATGATGGTGAAGCCACATCCGATTTAGGAACTTTTAATCCTGCCTTCTCGATTTCGATTGCCTCAAAGATGTATTGTTTCAATTCTGAACGAAGCGCTTTTATCTGCTCACAATTGGTAAAGCGAATCATGCGCATGCCCTGTGTATTCTCACCTGCACGAGCAAGAATCTTCGCTTGATCCGCAAGCAATGCTCCTTTGAAAAATGCAAGAACACTATACTCTTTGAAAGAGCTCACAAAAAGTACATTCTTCCCGTTCATTGAATAACAAGGTTGGCGCCATTTGAATTCTTCGGTCAAATGACATTCAAGTACAATCTCACGAAGAAGCTTCATTTCTGCCTGCCATTTTTTCGCTTTTTCTAAGAATTCATCTACCTGAGGATTCATGTCGCTTACTTACCGATTTGATAATAAAGGATTTGTCCATTGCTATTCGTCACATACTCTTGGACGATCTCTGCTTTACGTTGACCATTTTTTGTTGAATATTCCATCAGTATGTAGCAATCATTTTCAATGTCCACCCAAATCGTTTCAGAGTCGTCATGCTCTATTTCTTGTATTTTAATTCGTTCACATCCAGACACAACAATATTCTTCACCGTATGTCCAGTTTTATTGACAAGGGTAACGCGCACAATATTGGTGAAATAAACACCCACAGCAACGAAGGCAATAACAGTCAGAACATTGAGTAAAAGTAAAGCGATGCCTTTCAATAGGTAGGTAGGATAAGATCTTCTCGACGCTAAAATTGCAAGGTAAAAGAGTACACCCAAATTTACGAGTGCAGCAAAAATGAAGAAATAAAATCCCATAAATAGGAACTTAATATTTCCTGAACCTACAAAAGCCAGAGCTAAAACAAGTGGTACAAGAAAAGTAACCAGTGCGGTATATTTAGCTATTGATGGAACATTCGTTTTAGTTTCGTTCATCATTTTAATGCCTTGAAAACAGTCAGTTTTTTAATCATTTTTATTCTCGTACACCACCTCAAAGACCATCACAGTGTTTCCTGTATTCGGAACAGAATCCTTTCCTTGCGAGGTAGTGACAAGCTGTTTACCATCTGGAGATAGCGCCATACCAACAGGGAACTTTGCGGCATTGACTTCTGCAATTTTCGTCATGGTCAAGGCATCTATTACCACGACTTTGTAGGCATCATTCACACAAGCAAACACATATTTTCCATCATCAGTCACGTCAATGGTACGTGCACCAGGTCCCACCGTTACTGTTTCCCATTTCTTGAATACAAGTTTTGAATTGTCATCAAACCCTTGCGCAAAGATGTCTTCCAACTTCGCTTTTTGTACCACACCGAACTTGTTTGAACTCATCATCAAGTAACCATTATTGATCACTAGATGACGAAGATTTGCATAGGCACCTGTGATTGTTCCGATGTACGCACGACTATCCACATCGATGACAGCGATCCCTTCACCACCCATCTTGGCGATGAGTAGTTTGTTGTTGTCCGGCGTAAATACTGTTCCTCTCAAACAATTTCCGCATTCAGAATCACGGTCTGAATCAGCAGAAAAGTCCATCTCTAATCGCTTGTCCACGACGATATGCGCAACATAGGTGAAGTCCATTGGGTTTTTCCCTGTCACATCAATCAACCCGACCGTATTGTCTCCCCAATGTGTAACTGCAATGTACTTGTTGTCAGATGAACAAGTAATCATTTTCGGCAGTGGACCTGATGGCATGACGCGCAAGATTTCATCTGTTTCTGTGTCAATAATCGCAATGGCTGATGGAGATTCTGCCTTTGGATCCCAGTTACGACGGTAGTATGTCACCCAAAGGTATTTTCCATTGTGCGACAAACAACTTTCTACAGGCTTACCCAAGAAGTGGTTGTACTCTTTCCGTTCTTGCTTGAATTTGTAATCGAATGCAATGTTCACATTGTCTTTGAATAACGCATTGTTTGACTCATTGAATTCATGACGAATTTCCTTCAGTTTTTGAAGTGTTTTCGAATCAAAAACGATGGTCGTGTAGCCCTCTAAAGAATTAACATAGAACTTCGAACCATCTTTGGTGTAGGTCACTGATTTAGGTGAATTGACTGCAGGTTCATAGACCGCTAAAGGATCTTTGGGTGCCATTGTCTTACTTTGAATCACCTTCACAAGCTTAAGCTCCTTGAAATTAGGCCCTTCAACCAATTCCACTTTTCGAATTGAATCTTCCGGTGACGCCAATCTACTTTCACTTTCTGCAGCATTCCCATTCGAACAAGAAATACTAAAAAGAAGCAATATTCCAAGTTGAATAGCGATCAAATATTTTCGGAGGTGAATCATATCTAACAAATACTTAAAGAGTGATGCGGACGATAGCCAGCGTTTATCAAAGAATAAAAGTATGTTTTTTTCATGATTCTAATCCCTTATTCCCTGCAAGCAACCATTTTTCATTCAATTTCCTTTAATATGAATTTGTCCGATGTACAACATAATTCAACCCTACATGCCTAAACTGTTCATTAGTAGACCTACTTTTCACTATCTTTGTCGGCATAAAATTGAACTACTTTGGCACAAAAAATCAAATTCGGAACAGACGGATGGCGCGCGATCATCGCTGATGATTTTACAGTTGAGAACGTCGCACGTGTGACTTTCGCGACAGGAGAATGGATGAAACAACGCTACGATAATCCATGTGTGGTCGTAGGGCATGACTGCCGTTTTGCGGGTGAATTGTTCGCCGAAACAACAACCAAAGTATTGCTTTCACAAGGCATTCGCGTGAAATTAGCACGCGGGTTTGTGTCAACACCAATGATTTCTCTTGGTGCCAATCAACTGAACTGTGAAATTGGTGTTATCATCACAGCTAGCCACAATCCACCGACGTATAACGGGTTTAAACTGAAAGCATTTTTCGGTGGGCCATTGGCTCCATGGCATGTGCAAGAGGTCGAAGACATTATTCCTGATGTTTGTCCTGTGGATTATTCTGCCATTGATTTAGACAGTGCAATCGCTGCTGGTCAATTGGAAATCGTTGATCTAGAAACACGCTACGTTGATCATGTGAAAGCACATTTTGATATCGCAGCCATTGAAAATTCAGGGATGAATCTTGTGTATGATGCGATGTACGGTGCAGGTCAGCGCGCCTTGAAACGCATTTTACCAAACACCCAGTTCTTGCATTGCGACTACAACCCTTCCTTTATGGGGCAAGCACCAGAGCCGATTGCGAAAAACCTACAAGCACTTGAAGCATACATCAAGGAAAAAGGGAATATTGATTGTGCCTTAGCAACAGATGGCGATGCCGATCGAATTGGTCTGTACAATGGCAAAGGAGAATTTGTTGATTCTCACCACATCATTTTGTTGCTCATTCACTACTTGGCGAAGTACAAGAAAATGACAGGAAAAATTGTCATTGCCTTCTCTGTAACGCCAAGAGTAGAGCGCATGGCTGCCCATTACGGTTTTGAATTGATTACCACAAAAATTGGATTTAAAGATATTGCTGCGATCATGGTAGAAGACGATGTGTTGCTCGGAGGTGAAGAATCCGGTGGCATCGCTGTAAAAGGTCATATTCCAGAACGCGATGGTATTTGGATGGGTATGATTATCTGGGAATTCATGGCGAAATCAGGAAAAACATTGGATGAATTGATTGATGAAGTATATGAAATTGTTGGTGCGTTTAAATTTGAACGCAATGACCTTCATATTACGGATGACTTGAAACAACGTATCATTGCCAATTGCAAGACCGATAGCTACAAATCGTTTGGGCCATACAACGTTCGTGATGTAAAAACAACTGACGGATTTAAGTACTTCTTTGACGATGATCGTTGGGTGATGATTCGTCCTTCAGGAACGGAGCCTGTCCTGCGCACGTATGCCGAAGCACCGACCTTGGAAGAAGTGCGTGTCATCTTGAAAGCGACCGAAGAAGCAATTTGCCACTAATTTTTCGCGGAATTGGTTGCAATTTGATTAAATCAAAACGTATCTCATTTTCTTGACTGCATTGATTGCGTTACTTTGCCTTTCCCTTATTCATTTGCTCATACATTGACAAACGTAGGGTAGAAAACGTAACCATTTAATACAGAATACCATGAAACCATTTATCACCATTGCATTTGTAGCAATGACCGCATTTTCATTCGCACAAGAAGACATTTTCAGCGCCGTGCGAAAAAATGACACGACAGCCATTCAATCCTATTTAAATTCCGGTAGTGACATCAATGAATACGATATCAAAGGGTTTACACCGTTAATCCTCGCTGTTTATCTCGGAAATTTTGATGCTGCGGAATACCTGCTTCGCAAAGGAGCACATACGGACCTTAAAGATTTTTCGGGTAATACCGCTTTAATGGGGGCAGCATTCAAAGGACACTATTCCTTATGTGAATTGCTTTTGATGTACCATGCGAATCCAAATGCTCTAAACCTGAATAATGCCAATGCCTTGTTTTTCGCTGTTACCTTCGATCAAAATGACATCGCAAAACTGCTCATTCAACACGGTACAAACCTCAATCAACTCGACAGTTTTGGGAAGAGTGTTTTGGATCATGCCTTCATGCAAGAAAATGATATTTTGATTGGTGCCATTGAAGATGCCGCCGCAGTGAAGTAAATAGCGGTGTGTGTTCATTTCATTCGAATTGCCTAATATTGCAGCATGGCAGGATCAACATTCGGTACTATTTTCAAGCTCACCACTTTTGGTGAATCACATGGGGCTGCTATTGGCGGTATTATTGATGGAGTACCTTCTGGAATGAGCATTCGCATTCAACTCGTTCAGGAAGAACTGGATCGCAGAAAGCCTGGTCAATCGGCCATTGTCACACAACGAAAAGAATCGGATACGATAGAATTTCTATCGGGAATTTTTGAAGGAAAAACGACTGGGACTCCGATCGGTTTTATCATTCGGAATGAAGACCACAAATCGGAGGATTACGCTGAGATGAAGGATGTTTTTCGTCCCTCTCACGCGGACTTCACCTATCATGAAAAATACAGCCATCGCGATTACCGTGGCGGTGGACGTTCTAGTGCTCGTGAAACCGCATGTCGTGTTGTTGCTGGATCGATTGCCAAACAGCTATTGGCCACATATGGGATTGAATTCTCGACTTATGTTGATCAAATTGGAGCTATTCGTTTGAATGACTCAGCATTCTTTCTGCACGATGCCATAGAATCAAATCCAGTACGCTGTCCTGATGCGGAAATAGCGCAAAAGATGGAAGCACTCATTCGCACCGTACGAAGTGAAGGTGATACGATAGGTGGCTGCGTGCGTTGCATGGTTCTGAATGTTCCTATTGGACTCGGAGAGCCAGTTTTTGACAAGCTGCATGCCGAACTAGGTAAGGCAATGTTTTCCATCAATGCGGTCAAGGGTGTTGAATTTGGCAGTGGATTTTCATCTGTTGAGATGCGTGGATCCGCACACAATGATCAAATCAATTTAGACAAAAGCACAAAAACCAATCACAGCGGTGGAATTCAAGGTGGGATTTCGAATGGGATGCCTATTGAATTTCGCGTGGCATTTAAACCCGTTGCTACCATTGCCCAATCGCAAGAAACAATCAACGTTGAAGGTGAGGAAAGCACTGTCCGTGGTAAAGGACGTCACGATGCGTGTGTTGTTCCCAGAGCCGTTCCAATTGTAGAATCTATGACTGCTATTGTATTGCTAGATATGCTATTACGCAATCAAGCTACGCGGATGGATTGAGGACAAAGGACTGTTGGATTTTAAGACATCAAGATATTAGGACAAAAAGACTTGATCTTTCTTCGAAACGAAATAACTCGTAATTCGTAATTAAAAGACAATAGACCGCTTCGCTGATGGACAAAAGACAAAGGACTTTTAGATTTTAAGACATCAAGATTTTAGGACGATAAGACCTGATCGTTCTTCGTAACTAGTAACTAATCCGCGTCTTGAAGATCAAAAATCAACTGAGAGCAGTGTTCAGCGGAGAAAAAGCGATTGGCAACCTCAAGCAGCTGATTCGCTGTCAACTGATCGATTCCTTCACAAATTTCAGCAATGGTATCAATCTGATCAAAAAGCAAGAGGCTCTTGCCCAAGCCGAGCATCAATCCTGAATTGGAATCCAAAGAAAGTGCTAAATATCCTTTCAGCTGTTCCTTCGCTTGATTGAGCTGTAAAACACCCAATTTCTTGTCACACAGCAACTTCAATTCCTTTTGGACCAAGGCCATTGATTTGTCCACGTACTTTTGATCGGTCCCAAAATACACACTCCAATAGCCTGTATCTGCATAGGAAGTGTAGCCCGCTTCAACATTGTAGGAATAGCCGTATTTTTCGCGAATGGATAAGTTAAGCCGTGAATTCAACGCTGGTCCACCAAGAATATTTGTAAGCAAGGCCATTCCTCTTCGTTCGTCGTCTTTGTAGCCAGGGGCCATACCACCGATGATGGCATGTACTTGATAATTGGCCTCTTTCGAACGCTTGTAAAAGGTTGGAACGGGTTCAAAAATTTCCGGTTGGTGCTTATGTTTTCCTTCAGTACATGCTCCAAAGTGTTTCTCAAGCATTCGTTCGAGTTGGGCTTTGGCTATGTCACCAACAAATGAAATCACCATGTTGTCCGCGGTAAAGGAGCGTTTCATGTATTCCAGCAAATGCTCACGTGTAAAGCTCTGAACACTTTCTCGTGTTCCCAATATGTTATTTCCTAATGCATGGCCTTTGAAAATCATCTCCTCGAAGTCATCAAAGATTTTGTCACTCGGACTATCGAGGTAGGAATTTATCTCGTCAATGATGATTTCCTTTTCCTTCTTAATTTCCTTTTCAGGAAAATTCGAATTCAGCATGATGTCCGACAGCAATTCAGAAGCACGGAGAATATGTTCCTTACTAAACGAAGCATAGACGCACAATTCTTCTTTTGCAGTGTACGCATTCAATTCTCCACCAACGGAATCTAAACGAGATAATACGTGAAAGGTCTTTCGATTGGTTGTCCCTTTGAAGATGCAATGCTCCAAAAAGTGCGCAAGGCCATTTTCTTGTGGTCGTTCAAATCTCGACCCTGCAAGTACCGTCACACCAAGGTGGGCCACTTGTGCATTGGCATGCAAGTACACGACACGCATTCCATTTGACAAGGTGAAAATTTCTGGAAGCAGTTCGTACATTGACTATGGATTTTTTCTGAAGAGTTTCCAATCTTTACCTTCCCATTCATAGACGATGCGGTCGTGAAGTCTGGAAGGACGTCCTTGCCAAAACTCAATGAGCGAAGGTTTTAAGGTATAACCACCCCAATGTGGAGGACGAGGAACTTCATTTGGAAACTTTTCGTCGTACATGGCATAACGATCTTCCAATTCCTTTCGCTCATTTAAGAACGCCGATTGATGAGAAGCCCAAGCGCCGATTTGGCTAGATCTCGGACGAGAAGCAAAGTAAGCGTCACTTGTTTCCTCAGGCACCTTTTCAACTTTTCCTTCAATGCGCAATTGACGTTGAAGTCCCGGCCAGAAGAAAAGCATTGAGGCGTGGCCATTCGCCGCCAAATCGTGCCCTTTATGACTTTGGTAATTAGTATAAAAGATAAAGTTGTTGTCGAGTAATTCTTTCAAATAGAGAATTCTTGAACTTGGCATACCCTCCGGGTTGACCGTTGAAAGCACAAAAGCATTTGGTTCGAGCTGTTTCGAATCAAATGCTTCCGCATACCATTTCCGGAACAAATCAAAAGGTTCATGTCCGAAGAAACCTTCAAGATTCCCGCGGTCAAATTCGCTATGATCGTTTCTTAGTTGTTCAAGAATATCGTCCATTAGTCTTCGTCAGAAAAATCATCCTCGAGCACACTCTCGTCCTCGTTGTCATCCTCCTCTTCGATTTCATCTTCTTCAACTACCTCTTCTTCATCGTCGAAGATATCCTCATCGTCAACATCTGAACCCGGAGCTGAGAAAACCTTTCCTTTTGGTGCTGGAGCGGACTCTTCCTTTTCCATTGGCGTGCGACTAATTTCGCGGTCTAGGTTTTCAGTAGGTGGAAAAATATCAACGATTGGAGAAACCATAATCGATGGGATTTGGTAGTCAATCATTAGTGTTTCAAGGCTCTCACGAATACGCTCATAAGCATCCTTTACAGAATGAGCAGAAACCAAGAAATTTTGAGAGATTTTTTTCTTCTTCGCATCCTCACCTTCACCATCTTCACGTTCGTAAGAGATCTTCGCTTTGTACCATGTGTAGGCATCTTCGTAAGCGAAAATGTCATGAATCTCAGTGCGTGAAATTCCAACGACATCAAACTCTCCTCTGATCACACTTCCAAGCTCCTCATAGATGCGCGCCTCGGCATCTGTAAATGTCATTGCTGCAAGCAAATACGGTTCAGACACACGCTTAAATGTGCCGTTTTCCAATTGTTTTGTGTATTTCACCTTTACGGTAAACCAATTATTCATGATATGATTGTTGTTGATTGATAAACAAATTTAGATAGAAAAAGGTCATCCTTTTTGCGTAGTTGATAAATAAAAGAAATCTGTTACGCTTAAGGTATAAACTTACGTCCCCTACTATATACGATGTACGAACGATTAAACAACGTCACCAATACACTATTCCCATAAATTTGGAATTCACAATTGGGTTGATTGCTCAATTCCACAACTTTTCCATCTACCAAGGCACTCGCTCCTCCCATGATATTTCTGAAGGCGAACACGTTGTTTTTCATTAGGTAATCCTTCGGTGTAAAATTAGCCACTTGAATTTTTTGATTATTCTGGTATGCGTAAACAAAAGAATTTTCTCCCCAAATAACAAGGTCGTCTTTCACCTCCCAAAATGACGGACTAAAGTTAGAAAGTGTTTGTTTCTCGCCTTTTTTGTATAAAATGAGGTTCCCATTTAAATCCTCATACACCAAAAACCCACGTCCTGCCTTATACTTCTTCATGTAAAAGGACTCCACATCGAGAAATTCACCATTTTCGAACAGTGCGAAAGTACGCGTTGTTGGATCATTGAAGCAGAGCATATCGCATCCAGCCTCAAAATCAATCGACCCATTCCAAACACCTAAGTCATAAATTTGTCCTTGATAAAAAACCTTAAAATAATTCCCATTGTCTTTAAACGCCACGATATTGTCACCAATGACTACAGGCATATTCAACTCACCTGTCATTTGGTAAATCTGATAAATCTGTTTATTCCAGTAGACGCTTACGGTATTGAATCGGGTGTCTTCGTAGACAATGATGCTGTCCCTCACCTCATAATTTCTTGAGAAGTACGTTAATGTTTGTAATTTCCCATCGTCCCACATATTGAGCGTTGGACCGATGTTGTAGGCCATAAGGTGATCCGATGTTTTATAAACGACATTCATATTGGAAATATCCTTCCGCTCCTTACCATCGTAAATACGCAGATTTCCTCTGGTGTCGATATAGGCAACAAAATCGTCTCCAGCTTTGAATTCTCTGATTTGTTGGAATTCTAGCTGTTTGAAATTATCATTTTCAAAGGTCCTGAAGTAGTAATTGAAATCCTCGAAGGGGATTACACGCTGTGCATTGACAGATGCCACACATACAAATAAGAAGAAGATCAAATTTTTCACGGGTCCAATTTACGCAATATTTGGACCGAAAACATTCGGTTTGCTCACCTCCTCCTGCAGTTAACCGCCAATTCAATTAAAAATCAACGAATCCTTCAAAAAAACTTAGTTTCTTTGTACCTCACAAAATGTTCATATTCATGAAATTTATTTCACTTTCTGTATTATCGATCATTCTTTCATTCTCCGTGAATGGCCAGAAAAAGATCGAGTATGTGGAGTATGACTTGCCAAATGGGCTTCATGTCATCATCCACGAAGAGCATGCGACACCGATTGTTGCTGTTTCTATTTTGTACCATGTAGGTTCAAAAAATGAAAATCCTGACCGAACAGGATTTGCCCATTTCTTCGAGCACTTGCTATTCGAAGGATCTACCAACATTGGTCGCGGAGAATACTCTGAATTGGTAGAAAAAAATGGGGGTGCTTTGAATGCAAATACATCACAAGACCGCACGTATTACTTTGAATTGCTTCCATCGAATCAATTGGAACTTGGATTGTGGTTGGAGAGTGAGCGTCTATTACACGCTAAAGTGGACAACACAGGTATTGAGACACAACGCAGTGTTGTTAAGGAGGAAAAACGTCAGCGCATTGACAATCAGCCTTATGCTTCATTCATTTCTGAAATGTTCAAGCGCATGTTTACCGTTCACCCGTACAATTGGGCAGTGATTGGTAGCATGGAGCACCTTGATGCGGCACAAGAAGAGGACTATGTAAATTTTTACAAAACATTCTATGTTCCAGCCAATGCGACCTTGTCAATTGCCGGAGATTTGAATGTCGAGGAAACAAAAAAATGGATTGCAAAGTATTTCGGGTCAATTCCTGCGGGACAGGCCATCAACCTTTACCGTGATTTCGAAAACCTTAGTGACGGTGATTTCCAAAAGCGCTATGGTTTAGCTAAATCCGTTTTTGACGCGAAAGATTTCATGAACTCGAAATCACCAGAAGCGAAAAAGTTGATCGCACAATACGCGAAATTGCCTGTAATGATCCCACGTCCTGAAAAGGATAAAGAAGTGATGAAATCTGTCATTCAGGACACGATTTATGACAACATTCAATTGCCTGCCATCTTCATGGGCTACCGCTTTCCAAATCAAACAAGTGCGGACAGTTATGCTTTAGAAATGATGAATGAAGTCCTTTCAGGTGGATCATCTTCACGCATCAATAAGGCAGTTGTAGAAAAGAAGCAATTGGCAACATTCGCATTTTCATTCAACTATGGTTTGGAAGATGCTGGCGTTGGAATCTTTGCTGCTGTAGCTGCGGATAAAGTTCCTTTGGACTCTATTCAAGTGGAATTTGATGCCCAAATTAACCGAATGAAAACGGAGTTAATTTCTCAAGAAGAGTTTGAAAAAGTGCGTAACAAATTCGAAAACAACTTTGTATCCTCAAATGCGACGATTGCAGGTGTTGCTGAAAACCTTGCCAACTACCACGTGTATTATGGCACTGCGAACCGAGCAAACACGGAGCTTGAGAACTATATGAAAGTGACACGTGAAGATATCCTTCGCGTGGCAAAGACATACTTGACGCAAAATGCGCGTGTGATTCTGTACTACTTACCTAAAGAGAACTAAAAAATGACCATCATGAATAAAGTATTGCTTTTCGCAGGTTTAATGATGCCTGCAATCCTGTTCGGTCAAATCGATCGTTCAGTGCGACCTAGTGCCGCAAAAGCACCGACAATCAACATCAAAGATTCGCAGGTGTTTACAACAGAAAATGGGATTACAGTGATTCTTTCTGAGAACCATACCCTGCCGCGTGTTGCTTTTAATATGGTCATGGGCAATGACCCTGTTTTAGAAGGTCCGAAAGCCGGATTATCGGACATGGCAGGTTCATTGATTATGTCGGGAACAACCAACCGCGACAAGGATCAATTGGATAAGGAAATTGATTACATCGGAGCGTCATTGGAAGCCTCGTCGGAGAACATTTTCCTTTCTTGCTTAACGAAACACATG
>JBEIKR010000069.1:0-14006 GCA_040379705.1 Crocinitomicaceae bacterium | reverse complement strand
GTAGGCAAATCATTAAATTGATTTTCTATGAAACGCAGTGCCAGCCGTAGGCAAATCATTAAATTGATTTTCTCCGAAACGCAGTGCCAGCCGTAGGCAAATCATTAAATTGATTTTCTATGAAACGCAGTGCCAGCCGTAGGCAAATCATTAAATTGATTTTCTCCGAAACGCAGTGCCAGCCGTAGGCAAATCATTAAATTGATTTTCTCCGAAACGCAGTGAAGGAGAAAAGGGATAAGTCCGTCGGCTGATGGATGTGACAAAGTGAATCGACCGCAACCGATGTGTTTCAAGGCTATTCCTTCCTCCTAAAACAATTTTTAGCGTATTCGTTCCCTTTATTATAACTGTCGAGCACGGTTTTAAAGATTTTGAATGGATAAGCAAAGGGTTGAATCAAGGGAGTAAACAATTTGTTTATGTTACGTTAATATGAATTTTTTCGGTGAAATGATACTGAAATTCCTCATAGCCTTGTTGCGTGTATGATTTTTACTATTTTTGGCTACGTTTAAACCTAATACGATTAAATTAATTTTTGAGAACATGAAAAAAGTAATTAGTTCTTTCGCAATCGCAGCTGTTATGACCTTTGGTTTTGCCAATGTTTCTTCTGCGGATTCGACAAATGTTGAAACAACGCCGGCACAAACCGAAGTAACGGATGCGGCAAAAGAAGGAGGCACGGACTCCAAAGCAACGGCAGATGAGGAGCCGCAACTTGACTTCGTTCAAACAATGAAGCAAAAATTCATCGAGGGAGATCCACTTTGGATGACCCCGGTATTGATTTGTATGATTGTAGGAATGGCCTTGGCAATCGAGCGTGTGGTTTATTTGAACCTTGCGACGATTAACACAAACAAATTTTTGGCTCAAGTTGAAGCGGCATTGAAATCTGGTGGTGTTGAAGCTGCGAAAGAAGTATGTCGCAACACGCGTGGACCAATTGCATCAATCTTCTATCAAGGACTTGACCGTGCAGGTGAAGGAATTGACATGGTAGAGAAGTCAGTGGTATCTTACGGTGGTGTTCAGATGGGGCTTTTGGAAAAAGGACTTTCTTGGATCTCATTATTTATTGCACTTTCACCAATGCTTGGATTCCTTGGAACGGTAATCGGTATGATTCAGGCCTTCGATAAAATCGTAAAAGATGGTCAGGTATCACCAACTACGGTTGCGGATGGTATTAAAGTGGCCCTTTTGACAACAGTATTTGGACTTATCTCAGCGATGGTGTTGCAGGTATTCTACAACTACATCTTGTCGAAAATTGACGGTCTTGTTAATGAAATGGAAGATGCATCGATTTCTTTGATCGATATGCTTTTGAAAAACAAAGCGGTTGCTTAATCAGCTGGATTATTTCATTCAAATATTTTAGACATGAGTGCTAAAAACATAAATTTACTAATGACAATTATCAAGTATGGCCTTGGCGGACTTGGTGTTGTACTGAGCTTGCTTCTTTTTGGCGCACCAAATGTGTCAGAAGGAACCGAAGCTGTTGAGGCTTATCGCGAAGGACCTCAGATGTCATACGCAATCTGGTATACCATTATTTTGATGTTCGCTTTGTTGGCCATCGTTGTGGTATTTTTCCTTGTTCAAATGATTACAGATACAAAGAAAACAGTAATCGCTATTGCTGGAATCTTAGTTTCAGTAGTGATTTACATGATTTGTCTTTCTGCTGGTACGCAAGATACGACTGACACATTGTTATTAAAGAATCCTGTTTCTCAGGGAATTGTGAATACAACGACTGCAGGTATTTGGACCATTATGGTTGGAATGCTGATTGGAGCACTTGTTATTATCGCAGGACCTTTCATGGGAAGATTCAGAAAATAAGATACCCTAATTATGGCTAAAAGAGAGATAGAAGAAATCAATGCAGGATCGATGGCGGACATCGCCTTCCTTCTTCTGATTTTCTTCCTTGTAACCACAACAATGGACAAGGATCAGGCCTATATTCGGAGCATTCCAAAGAAAGTTGAAGTGTCCACTCCAGTGGATGTAGAGGAGCGAAATATCCTTGCAATCAAAGCCAACAACCAAAATCAATTGATGGTTCGAGGCAAGATTTTCGATGATCCGAATAAGATTTCTGATTTCGTTTTGGAGTTTTACCGCACGAACGAAAAGAAGAACGATCCAACGAATAACTTTCCAATGTACTCCCGAATTTCAACCTCGGCAATTGATCAAAACATTGCGACGATCGAAGCTGAGATTGAACAAATGGAGGAAGCGGGAATGAAAGCGGATGTGATCAACTTCAAGTACAACCAATTGGACGAATGGGAGAAAAAGAAACGCGCACTCAAATTGTATGGTGCGAACGAACTTCCTGAAATCCACGTGCAAGCGAACATTCGTATCGAAGTGCAACAGGCTACGGCTTACAGCATCTTCGCGAAAATGCAAACGGAAATTGAAGAGGCTATTTTTGAGTTGAGAAATGGTGAGTGTGAACGACTTTTTGGAATGCCTTACAGTGTATTGAAACGTCGTTACGATCAGGATAAAAAGGCAGATGACCAAGCAATGATGAACTTGCTTGAAATTTTGTACCCTGCGCGAATCATTGAAGTAACACCGAAAAAATAAGAAGTTATGTCAAAGTTTAAAAAAGACGGAAGCAGACCAATGCCAGGAGTGAATACCTCCTCGCTTCCAGACATCGTATTCATGCTTCTTTTCTTCTTCATGGTGGCAACTACAAGTAAGGAAAATGACCCAACTGTGAAAGTTGAATCTCCAGTAGGAGATAAAACAACCGATCTTACGCCGTATAAGCAACGTTCGGAAGTAGATTTCCTTTACCTTGGTGAACCGCGCAATCCAATGCGTGCAGCAGACTTTAAAATGGGTTATGCACTTTCTTTGGATAATGTTGTTCAACCAACAGTGGATGGGTTATATACTACGAATGCTGTTGCGCAATGGAAGAAAGATAAGTTTGACCAAAAACCGGCGCGTATGACTGCACCAATTGAATCAGTAATCACTTGTTTCAAGGCGGACAGAAATGCACCATCAGGTTTGATTTTTGATATTCGTAAAGAACTTCAAGATATTAATGCCTTGACTATCGCTTACGCTGTAAGAGATAATGGAAATATTTAATCGAATTTAATCGTAAAAGACCCCGAGCAATTTGTTCGGGGTTTTTTTGTGCGTAATTTTAAGGTATGTTAAATTTTGAAGTGATAAATCCTACAAGGATTGTATTTGGACGTGATCAATTAAATCGCTTGCCAGAGTTATTAAATGAATGTTCCCCTAATCGACGTGTGCTCATTGCCTATGGGGGTGGCTCGGCAGAGAAAATCGGGCTGTTAAATCGCATTCGTGAAAATTTGGTTGGCTTCCATAGTGTCGAATTTGGCGGAATCGAAGCAAACCCTCAATTTGCAACCTTGATGCGTGGTGTTGAGTTGGCAAGAAAAGAAAACATCGACTGCATCCTCGCTGTTGGTGGTGGTTCTGTTATAGATGGCGTGAAATTTATGACAGGTGCATTTCATTATAAAGGAGATCCTTGGGACGTTCTCATTCGAAAGGAAAACTGTGCTTTTACAGAAGCCTTGCCTTTTGGCGTAATTCTTACCCTGCCCGCTACTGGATCAGAAGCCAATTCAGGCGCGGTCATTAGTCGTGAAGAGCTTTCGGAAAAACGAGCAATGGGAGGGCCATTGTTTTTTCCAAAATTCTCATTCTGCGACCCCTCGGTGGTAGCAACGTTGCCTAAACGTCAAATTGCCAATGGGATCATTGATGCTTTTGTGCATACACTGGAGCAATATGTCACCTTTCCAAGTGACAATTTATTGCAGGAACGCCAAGCTGAAGCCATTCTTTCAACCTTAATAGAAATTGGACCAAAAGTGATTGAATCTCCAGGTGATTATCGCTTGGCATCAAACTTAATGTGGTCGGCAACCCATGCCTTGAATGGGAATTTGCGTTGTGGCGTGCCGACAGATTGGTGCACGCACATGATCGGGCATGAATTCACCGCCTTATATGGAATAGACCATGCTCGAACATTGGCCATTGTGATGCCCCGCCTTTGGGAGAATCAGTTTGAGAATAAGAAAGAAAAATTGGCACAATATGGAAAGCGTGTATGGAATCTTTCTGGTTCAGACACCGAAATTGCACGCATGGCCATACAAAAAACGGAAGAATTCTTCCAATCTTTGGGTGTTGACACCAAGCTCTCAACCTATACGGCGGATACGGATCATGCAGCAGAAATTATTCGTCAACGCTTTGAAGAACGCGGCTGGATTGCCATGGGTGAACGTCAAGCCATAGGGCTGAATGATGTGGAAGCAATTGTAAATCAATCGATATAGAATGAAACCTCCGTTTCAACTGCGTGAAGCGCCAACTCCTGAAATATTGGAGTTGTTGCAAGAAACAACATTGGGAACGAGCGGTGCAAAGTACCAACATTTGGATGTGTTAGAGAGAATTCATTCAGCTGATCAACCTTTGTATTTGTCTGTCGAAAGAGCCCACAAAGTTCTTGGAAACATCACGTTTTGTCGTCGTGGTAATCAGTGGTACATTCGATACTTCGCATTCAAAAACAGCTACCAGTCAAGCGGAAAGATCTCTAATAGATCGAAGAATGATGGATTATTCAAAGCTTGGATCACACGTTTTTTTGATGATGCATTCAACGGTAAATTAAATAACGAACCCGTTGAAATGTTCTATGCGTATATCGACCCAAAGAATGAACGCAGTAAATGGATGAGCACGCACTTTGGATTCCATGTTGCGGGGAATCTAGTCACGCAAAGTTTTAGTCGAGTTTATCCAAAAAAATCGACTCGGCTTAAAAGAATAGAACGATGGGAGGAAGTTTCTGATGAAATACAACGTAGATTTTCTAAGCACCAACATTACAATGAGTCCCACTTAAAAACACCTCCCTTTTATGTTCTCTTAAATCAGGATGGGGAGCAGATTGCTGGCGCTCATATTACGAGGGTGCGGTGGAAAATTGAACGTTTACCGGGACGCTTTGGTGGACTTTTGACGAAGATAGTACCTTATATTCCTTTTCTTCGGACGCTTATAAAGCCAAACGACCACCAATTTATTGTTCCAGATTGTGTTTGGTCAAAGGACAATGATTCGAAAGCGTTGCAAGAACTTTTTTCTGCCATTCTTTTTGAAGAAAAATTGAATTTGATGCTTTGGTGGACAGATCAAAACGATACGTTATTTACAATAATAAAAAACAAAATAAACTGGGGCATCCTTCACGCGATTATTGGTGCATCCCCAGTCGATATTGTGGTTCGTGAAAAATTTCCTTCCCAATCCAACCAGCCTTTTTTTGTTAGTGGGTGGGATATGGTGTAGTAATTGACAAAGGACTGTTTGACAAAGGACAAAGGACCGCTTCGCTGAAGGACAAATGACTTGAGTCATTCTTAGATTGATCCAATTATGTTCAAGACTCATTTAATACATATAAATTAGTCTTCAGAAATTTTGTGAGATTAAAAGTCAATTGTCCCTTGTCCATTGTCTTTTCCTATTTCGTTCAAAAGCGCCTTGGGCTGTCGTTTACCACCAATATACTATCTTCGCACCATGAAATACCTGATCATTGGCCTTGGTAATCCAGGAGATAAATATGCCGAAACCAGACACAATATTGGTTTTAAGGTGCTTGAGTCCTTAGCGAAGGAGCTTGGAGGAAGCTTTGCAATTAATAAACAAGCAGAGGTAGCAGAGGTTAAGTTTAAGGGAAGAACGCTGATTTTGATAAAACCGACCACGTACATGAATCTTTCAGGTAAGGCAGTGAATTATTGGATGCAGGCCGAGAAAATTCAGCGTGAAAATATTGTCGTGATTACGGATGATTTGGCACTACCATTCGGAAAGTTGCGCATGAAAGGCAAAGGAAGTGATGGTGGTCACAATGGGCTTAAGGATATCCAAGCAACACTAAACTCTCAGGAATATCCACGCCTTCGATTTGGTGTGGGAAATGATTTTTTCAAAGGCCAACAGGTGGATTATGTACTTGGCGAATGGACAGAGGATGAGAAAGAAACGTTGAATGAGCGCATTGATGTTGCTAAGGAGTTCGTAAAAAGCTTTGTAACAATTGGTTTGAATATGACAATGACCAATTGGAATAATAAGTGATACCAGAAGAATGATGCGCAGTGGACTTTCAATAATTTTAGCTACAGTTATTACTTCCTGTATGTCTCATCAGGAACTTTCAATGACTGGTAATGATCGTGATGACCATGGATGCATACCCTCTTCAGGCTACCAATGGAGTAAATTAACGCAGAAATGTCTGCGTGCGTTTGAGCTCGAAATCCAATTGAATTCTGTTGCCGCTGGAACAAAATATTCTGCTGGCATGCTGCTTTCAGCAGACAAATTAATCGCAGAGGTTTTTCTAAAGGAAGGTGTGTTTCTCTTCGAAAAACAACCTGATACAAGCTATTATTCAGATGCCGACGGGATGATGCTCACACTTGAACTCATGAATGGAGTATGGTGTCTATCATCTGAAGGAACGATACTCTACCAACAATATCGATAGTATAACGTCTCATTTTAAGAAAGAGAGTGATCGAATTACTGCTTCGTCTTAAAATCCTAATATCCTAACATCTTAACGTCTATTCCTCATTTCTTCCTACTTTTGCACATATTCCAAACGGACATGAAGCGTACAGAAATTGCAGAGATTCTAAAGCAACCAGTTATTGGTCAAGACTATTGTATTAAAGGGTGGGTTCGGGCATTCCGAAGCAACAGATTCATTCAAATCAATGATGGTTCAACCATACATACCATACAGGCAGTTGTTGATTTTGAGCAATTTGACGAGACGCTCTTGAAGAAAATCACAACGGCAGCTGCTGTTGGATTGACGGGAACACTTGTTGCTTCCCAAGGAGCTCGTCAAGCAGTGGAATTGCAAGTATCTGCCATCGAAATCATCGGTGAAGCAAATCCAGATGATGTGCAGCGAACGGTAATGCAGCCGAAAAAACATAGCTTGGAGTTTTTGCGTGAACAAGCCCACCTTCGTTTCCGCACCAATACCTTCGGAGCCGTGTTCCGCATTCGTCATGCAGTAGCTTATGCCATTCACAAGTTTTTTAACGATCAGAATTTCTACTATATCCACACGCCAATCATTACTGGATCTGATGCAGAGGGGGCAGGTGAAATGTTCCGTGTGTCCACGCTTGATGCACAAAATCCACCATTGACGGAAGATGGAACAATCGACTACAAACAAGATTTTTTCGGTAAGCAAGTGAACTTAACGGTATCTGGTCAGCTTGAAGCTGAACTTGCGGCATTAGCGCTTGGAAAAGTATATACCTTCGGACCAACGTTCCGTGCTGAAAATTCAAATACGTCAAGGCACTTGGCTGAATTCTGGATGATTGAACCAGAAGTAGCCTTCAATGACATTCATGCGAACATGGATTTGGCGGAGGAAATGCTGAAGTACATTTGCAGTTATGTGATGACTTATTTCCCTGACGACTTGAAATTCCTTCATGACCGTGAGGCTGCTGAGCAACAAACGAAGCCACAAAATGAGCGTAGTGAAATGGGACTTGTTGAGCGTTTGCAATTTGTTGTATCCAACGAATTTAAGCGTATCACTTATACTGAAGCGATTGATGTGTTACGAAACTCCAACCACTACAAAAAGAAGAAATTCCAATACGAAGTGGAATGGGGAACAGATCTTCAAAGTGAACATGAACGTTACTTGGTCGAAAAAGAGTTTAAGCGTCCTGTAATCATCACCAATTATCCTGCGTCATTCAAAGCGTTCTATATGCGTCGTAATGACCACAGTGAAGCAGGTCGTGAGACTGTTGCTGCCATGGACATTTTGTTCCCAGGAATAGGGGAAATGGTAGGAGGATCACAACGTGAAGAACGCCTGGACGTACTCCGTGAAAAATGTGCTGCATTCCACATCCCTGAAGAAGAATTGTGGTGGTACCTCGACACACGCAAGTTTGGAACAGTACCTCACGCTGGATTCGGACTCGGATTTGAGCGCATGGTGATGTTCGTGACGGGTATGTCGAACATTCGCGACGTGATTCCTTTCCCACGAACGCCTCAAAACGCAGAGTTTTAAGTCAACAGTTAATCTGTTTTTTTGACGAGTTCTATATTGTGCACAGGCTGGTAAACAAGTGGTACCTGCTCTTATCTACTTTGAACTTTTCTTACTAACTTCGGACTGTAGTTGATCGAATCACTATTGCTTAAAAAAACATGGCTCTAAAACAATATCTTGTTCAAAAACTCGAACAGCGACTGTCTCCTCAACAGATTCAGTTGATGAAGCTATTGCAGGTGCCGACCATGGAACTAGATCAGCGCATCAAACAAGAAATCGAGGAGAATCCAGCGTTAGAGGAAGGAGCCGATTACGAGGAGGATGAATATGACAACGCCTCAGATGATGAGGATGAATTCGATAACGACGATCCCGACTTTGATATTTCAGATTACATCGATGAAGATGGATCTGACTACAAAACCAAAGCAAATAACCACAGCAAAGACGATGAGGAACGCGTAATTCCTTTGTCTGGGGAATCTACGTTTCAAGAAAAATTGACGGAGCAGTTGCAGCTGTTGGACCTCGATGATACGCAATATGTAATTGCAGATACCATCATCGGTAACTTGGATGAATCGGGCTATTTGAATCGTGAACTTGAATCAATTGTTGATGACCTTGCGTTCTCAGCAAATATCATGGTGACGGAGCAGGAAATTGAAGAAGTGCTTTTAGTTATTCAGGAGTTAGATCCTGCGGGCGTGGGGGCACGCGACCTTCAAGAGTGTTTGTTGATCCAAATCAATCGCAAGCAAGATGGCGATATTACTCGCTATACGGCCAAAGTTATCCTGGAGCAGTTTTTCGAAGAATTCACGCGCAAGCACTACGATAAAATCACGAAGAAACTCGAGATTGAAGACCAAGATCTAAAAGAGGCCATCGATGAAATTCTGAAGTTGAACCCGAAGCCAGGTGGTTCCATGAAAGAAACAGCCAAGAACTACCAACAAATAATTCCAGACTTTCTGATTACAGAATTTGAAGGTAAGCTCGAACTAACACTAAACAGCCGAAATGCACCTGAATTGAAGGTGAGTCGAGAGTATGAGCAAATGCTCCGCTCGTATGCCGAAGGAGCTAAACGATCGAAATCGGATAAAGATGCCTTGATGTTCGTCAAGCAAAAATTAGATGGCGCCAAGTGGTTCATCGATGCCATCAAACAACGCCAAAACACGCTCTTGTTGACCATGAACGCCATCATGAATTATCAGCGAGAATATTTCTTAACGGGGGATGAGTCAAACCTTCGTCCAATGATTCTAAAGGACATTGCCGAGATTGTCAACCTTGATATTTCCACCATTTCACGCGTTGCAAACAGTAAATATGTGCAAACTGGGTATGGAATTATTTCATTGAAGTACTTTTTCTCGGAAGGACTTTCCACGGATTCGGGTGAAGAGGTTTCTACCCGTGAGGTGAAGAAAATCTTGTCAGAAGCCATTGAAGGGGAGCAAAAACGTCGTCCTTTGACGGATGAGCGCTTGGCGGAAATACTCAATGAAAAAGGATACAACATTGCACGCCGAACGGTGGCAAAATACCGTGAGCAACTGAACATTCCCGTTGCCCGTCTTCGTAAAGAATTGTAATGAAAATAGTTTCACACCTCATATCTTGGCTGTTCTTGCCTTTATTCATGCCAGTTTATGGTTTGCTACTGGCGATGTATGTACCTTCTGAGCAGGACTACTTTTTCAATGAAGATTCCATTTATCACCTTCCAAACGTGGCAAAATTGGCTATTTTGTATATGTTTTTCATTTTCAGTATTCTGGCTCCTGCACTGTCATTCATTATCCTACATAAGCGAAAAATCATTTCGACGATAGACATGGAAAATCAGCGTGAACGCAACATCCCAATGTTCATCATGCTGGCCTACTGTCTTGTGCTCTACATCCTTTTTGTGTACAAGGCGCAAGACGGAATTCTACCGAAGTACATTTATGCATTACCACTTGCTGGCGTTTTGGTTACGGCTTCGTACACTTACATCAACCGATGGATTAAGATCAGTTTACATGCTGGAGGTGCAGGAATTTTTACAGGATTCTTGATGGCGTATGCAAGTCAGCAGGCGGAACACCAATTTTGGATCTTGCCAATGGCAGTGCTTTTGTCGGCAACAATCATTTCAGCACGACTATATCTCGGGAAACATCGTCCTATTGAGGTTTATACAGGTTGGAGTATCGCTGTTGTCATCACTTTTCTAGTTAATTTTTATTATCCGGCTTAATGAAGACGATAAGACTACAGGTGTCAATCGCACTGTTGGGAACACTGTGCATTTTCCTTTTTAACGCATGTGGGTTAATAGGCGAAAATAGCCAGAGCAAAGGGTTCAATCTTTTTACCTTAGAACAAGATAGAGCACTAGGCGCTCAAGTAGCCCATGAAATTGACAGCAACAAACGCGAGTATCCGATTCTAGATTCAGTTCAATACAAGTCGGTGTATCAATACCTCTATAAGGTGCGTGACAACATTTTAAACTCTGGTCAAGTAACACTGCGCAATGAATTTGGTTGGAAATTGCATGTCATTCACAACGATAGTGTGCTGAATGCTTTTTGTACTCCAGGGGGGTATATTTACATTTATACAGGAATTCTTAAATACCTTGATTCTGAGGATCAATTGGCTGGTGTTCTTGGCCATGAAATTGGTCATGCTGACTTGCGTCATTCTACCCGACAAATGACAGAAATGTTTGGCATCCAGTTGCTTCTTGATGTGCTTGCTGGTGACCGTGTAGCTTTGAAACAAATTTCTGGAGCATTGATTGGCCTTAAATTTTCAAGAGCTCATGAGACACAAGCGGACGAATGTTCGGTGCGCTACTTGTGTCCAACCGCTTATAATGCTGCGGGGGGTGCTGGATTTTTCCAAAAAATTATGGACTCCAATAGTGCGCGTCCACCTGAGTTTTTAAGCACTCACCCAGATCCAGGAAACCGAATCGAACATTTTAATAATTCGAAATCTACAATGGGCTGTGCTGGTGAAAATACCTTTGCCGCTGAATACAAAGCCATGGTGGCTAAATTGCCGAAATAGTCGATGAAAGAAAAACGTGTTTCTTTGGATGATATCGCCCGTGCCATTGGTGTTTCAAAGGCAACGGTGTCTTTCGTGTTGAATGGCAAGGGAGATGAATTTAATATCAGCAAGGAGAAGCAACGACTAATCACAGAGAAAGCCCGTGAATTGCAATATGTACCTAACTTTTTTGCGAAAAGTTTGCGAAAGGGTGCCACCAAAACAATCGGGCTGGTTGTTGCCGATATCACCAATGCATTTTATGCTGAACTGTGCAAAACCATTCAGGAGGCCTTACACGACAGGGGATACAACACGTTCTTTGTCAATACCAACGATGACAGACAGTTAGAACTGCAACTCATGCGCGAGCTCATCCATAGTTCAATAGACGGCATGATCATCGCACCGTGTAACACCATTGATGCGCTGATTCCAATTTTGCGTGAAACACACATTCCCGTAGTTTTTGCCGATCGTCCAGGGGATGAAGAAGCAGATTTTGTGGGTGTAGACAACCAAAAGGAGGCGCATAAACTCATTGCATCTTTCTCACAAAAACCGAAAAAAGTAGCGGTTTTTGCAAAGAATGAAGAATACATATCAACAATTTTGAAGCGTATTGAAGGGATTAAGGAAGCGTGCGAGAAAGGGGGTATTGACTACGAAATCTTCCATTTATCCGAGGAAGAGGGAGCTGTAGACCGACTCGTCACGAAAGAGTTAATGAACGGAACAGATTCGTTTTTACCCTTGAACAACATTGCAGCGTTTCAGCTAATTGCATCGTTTAGAAGGTTGCTTGTCAATGTTCCACGTGAAGTTCGATTAATCTCTTTCGACGACCATCCTGCTTTCGAATATTTTCATCCACCAGTATCTGCTTTACGTCAGCCTATAAAAACAATCGCTGAGGAAACCGTGAAGCGCTTGGTGCATCGCTTAGATGAAAAACAAAACCCGGGAAAACACTTGTTACTTTCGTGTGAATTTATTCCGAGAGGAACACATTGACTATAGACTTAAAAAGGTACGAATTACGAGTTACGAGTTATGAGTTGGACTCAACTTCGATAGTAAAGCACTCAAGAAGTTACTAGTTACGAATTACAAGTTGGGTTCAAGTTCGAGAATCGTAAATGTCAGCTGCGGAGTAGACACCTAATTCGTAATTAGTAACTCGTAATTAGTCATTTATTACTACCCCAAGCTCACCGTCAATACATCATCTGTTTTCGTGACCTTCAAGGCACCCTGCTTTGTTAATGACTTGATGCTTACATCCCATTGCTTGTTGCTTAATCCGACAGCATTTTTCAGATTATTCAACTCCATGTCACCATCCTTTTCGACAAGGGCATAAATGAGTTTCTCATTCTCAGTCATCTCCAACTTGTGCGATTTCACTTCTGGACGCATCTGTGGGAAGAAGAGTACCTCTTGAATCGAAGGATTGTCGGTTAAGAACATAATCAACCGGTCCATTCCAATACCTAAACCACTTGTTGGTGGCATCCCGTATTCCAGTGCACGAAGGAAATCTTGGTCAATGAACATCGCTTCATCATCTCCACGTTCTGACAAGCGCAGTTGCTCTTCGAATCGTTCGCGCTGATCGATTGGGTCGTTCAATTCCGAGTAGGCATTGGCGATTTCCTTTCCACAGACCATCAATTCGAAACGCTCTGTAAGTTCTGGATTGTCGCGGTGTACTTTACACAGTGGCGACATTTCTTTCGGATAGTCCGTTATGAACGTCGGTTGAATGTAGTTGCCCTCGCATTTCGCTCCGAAAATCTCGTCGATGAGCTTTCCTTTACCCATGGTTGCATCTACTTCTAGTCCCATTCCTTTGGCCGCTTCGAAAAGTGCTTCTTCGGATTTCCCATGAATATCAAATCCTGTAAATTCAAGAATGGCATCACGCATCGTGACACGCTTAAAAGGTGCCTTGAAATCGATGTTATGTCCTGAAAAGGTCGCTTTCGTTGTTCCATTGACACTCATCGCGCAATGCTCCAACAAACGCTCCGTGAAGTCCATCATCCAATTGTAATCCTTGTAAGCCACATAAATTTCCATCGCTGTAAACTCTGGATTGTGTGTGCGGTCCATTCCTTCATTCCTGAAATTGCGCGAAAACTCATACACGCCATCAAATCCACCAACGATCAATCTTTTCAGATAAAGCTCATTGGCAATTCGCATGTACAATGGAATGTCGAGCGCGTTGTGATGTGTAATAAAGGGGCGAGCTGATGCTCCTCCAGGAATTGGCTGCAATACGGGTGTGTCCACCTCCATGTATCCTGCATCATTAAAGAATTGACGCATGGCATTGAAAAGCTTTGTACGCTTCACGAAAACTTCCTTGACATGTGGGTTTACCGCAAGATCTGCATAGCGTTGACGGTAGCGTTGTTCTGGATCAGTGAAGGCATCATGCACTTTTCCATCGGCATCCGTCTTTGGCAAAGGCAAAGGCTTCAATGATTTACTCAAGAGTGTAAATTCTTTCACATTCACGGAGATTTCTCCCACTTGAGTGCGGAAAAGTACCCCTTTGATTCCGATGAAATCACCCAAATCTAGGAAGCGCTTGAATACATCATTGTACAGCGATTTGTCTTCACCAGGACACAATTCATCCCGATTGAAATACACTTGCAGGCGACCTGTAGAATCTTGTAGTTCAGCAAAAGATGCCTTCCCCATAATCCGTTGGCTCATCATTCTGCCTGCCAAACATACTTCCTTGCCTTCCTGAAAGTCCGCCTTGATG
>JBEIKR010000068.1:0-14102 GCA_040379705.1 Crocinitomicaceae bacterium | reverse complement strand
GGGAGCGCCGTCCCGAAAGGGACGATTCGGGAGGGATTAAGTGGGAGGTATTGAATAACGCAGGATTAAAGGAGATGCTATTCCCCATTATTATTCAAACAAAAAAAAATGCTGACCGACGCCAGCATTTAGAATATGTTTGTATGGTTAATTAAGCGTGAACGCCCATTACTTCAGCCATCTTAGCACCTATTTGAGCTGGAGAATCAACAACGTGAATTCCACACTCACGCATGATACGTTTCTTAGCTTCTGCAGTATCATCTGCTCCACCAACAATGGCACCTGCGTGACCCATTGTACGGCCTTTTGGTGCTGTTTCACCTGCGATAAATCCAACCACTGGTTTTGTGCCATTTTCTTTGATCCAACGTGCGGCAATCGCCTCAAGGTTCCCACCAATTTCGCCAATCATTACGATTCCTTCCGTTTCAGGATCATTCATGAGCAACTCAACCGCCTCGCGTGTTGTAGTCCCGATGATTGGGTCACCACCAATCCCGATTGCTGTGGTAATTCCAAGACCTGCTTTCGCTACTTGATCAGCAGCTTCGTATGTCAATGTTCCTGATTTAGAAACGATTCCAATCTTTCCTTTTTTGAAGACAAACCCAGGCATGATTCCTACTTTCGCTTCACCTGCAGTGATTACTCCTGGACAGTTTGGTCCAATCAAGCGGCAATCGTATGCGCTAATGTATTCTTTTGCTTTTACCATATCGTTCACCGGGATGCCTTCCGTGATGCAAACGATCACTTTAATGCCAGCATTCGCAGCTTCCATGATTGCATCCGCCGCAAAAGCAGGTGGAACGAAGATGATAGAAACATCTGCGCCAGTGGTTGTCACAGCATCCATTACGGTGTTAAATACTGGTCTGTCAAGGTGCATAGACCCTCCTTTTCCTGGAGTAACGCCACCAACGACATTTGTTCCGTATTCAATCATTTGACTCGCGTGGAAGGATCCTTCACTACCCGTGAAGCCTTGAACGATTACTTTAGAATTCTTGTTAACAAGTACACTCATTGCAATGGTGATTTAGCTTTAAATTTTGTGTCCCAAAAGTAGAATTTTGAAACCGTATTTTCAATGAAAGTTCAAAGAATATCGAAATTATTTTACGCCGATGATTTCCATGTCGTAAATCAACGTGGAATGCGGCGGGATATCGTCGAGTTTTCGGTCGCCATACGCCAACTGTGGAGGCAGGACCATAAATACTTTCGCACCAGGTTTTAGTTCAAACATGATTTCTTTCCATCCTAGAATCAATTTACTCACCTCAAATTCAACTGGTTTTTTCTGTACGTCAAATGTTTCTCCATTGAGGAACTTTCCACTGTAAGTAAACGATACAATGTCTTTGTAGCGAATGTATTCCCCTTCACCTGGATTGATAATGGTGTAATACAAGCCCGATGGAGTACGCAGACATTTCTTCCCTTTCTTTTTTAAGTACGTACGAATGTCCTTGTCAAATTTGGCCATGTCACGTTCTGAATAGGTTTGACAAGCGGAAAACAAAGTCAATAGAAATATGAAAATTAGAGATGTTCTCATTTGATGCGAATCGGGGTTAAAGTATATCCATCTTGTTGCAGTAAGCGAACCACGCCATTTGGACCTCCTAAATGACCAGCACCCACTGCAATAAATGTAGAGTGTGCTTTGATGTGCTGAACAATCAAAGGAATCCAACGTGAATTTCGGTCATCGAGAAAAGCACTTTTCTCATCGACAATGACACTTTCGTGCTTCATGATCATCATGTATAAGGAATCGATGTTCTGATCTACGTAAAGCATTTCCATTTCGCGGGTTTCTTGGATGATTTTTTCTGGATTGCGAATGCTTTCCATCACCATTTCCGTTTGTTGTTCATTGGTGAGGTGGTCAAAAATTGCCATTTGATCGGCAGCTGTTTCGAGACCAACAATTGGAATGTTCGCATTTGCTGCGAGCGCTTCGAAAGTTTGTTCGTAAGATTCCATGTTTCCCATAAACTTCCACTGCGTAGCCAATTGAACAAAAACAAAGGGCTTCATGGATTCCATTGTTTTTCGGAAAATCACTTCATTCATATTGAGGTTGGCTGATGCCCATTGAACAAGGCTGTCACTTTGCTCTTTCGTAAAATAGTCGAAAAAACTTCCTTCCTTCAATTTTAATAATGTCAAGCTTTCCTCTTGAGATGGAAGCCCATCTAACTCCATAATCAACTCATCTGCATTCAGCATCAATTTTTCAAGTTTCTCCGGGAAAAAGAAATATTCACGCTCAATCATGTGCATGGTTCCGAAGATGTAACTCGGAGCTGACAAACCAGGGCCTTCAATCTTCCAAAGTAACGAGGACTTCTGCATGGGATACTCACTTACCTGAGCAGCGAGTAGGTGCGCGAAGTATACAAAGCAAATCGCAAGGATTTTTTTCATGGTCAAAGGCTTAATTCCGCCAGGTAATGATCGTCTTCTTCGTGTAAACGTTTCGCTTTTAAGCCAACATTTGCGGCCGCTTGAAAAAGATTGTCGAAGTCCACATAAAGCCAGTCAAACCAAGGTCCTTTCTCCTTTTTATAGCTCATCTGGAATTTGAAATTCCCGTAGTATTCCGTGTTCAAATCTACCCAAAGTGAACCATCTTCATCTTCGTACAGGTATTTGATGTCTGAACTATCGCACAAGATTTTTCCACCCTCATTCAAAAGTGATTTTGCATGAGCTAGCGTATTTTCCAAATTTGAAAGTGTGCCAGCGATACCAATGCCATTCATCAACAATAAAATCGTATCGAAACGCGCTTCATTCAAATCAAAAAAGTTGATCTCACGTGCATTTAATCCGTTCCGTTGCATGTATTGCACTGCTCCTTTGGAAATGTCAATCGAAAGGACATCATGTCCGCGATCACTCAATTCGAGGGAATGGGTTCCGCTTCCTGCGCCAACATCCAATACACTGCCTTTACAGCGGTCAAGTGCCAATTGTTCAATCATGGGCATTTCATCGAAGGTGCGAAAAAGCACTTCAAGGGGAATGATATCGTCATCGCAAATATCAGAACTTACAATGATGTCTGCTGGACGTTTCTTTTCAGCGTACTCAAGAATCGCTGCGCCAACGGGATCTCCGTTATGGTGTGTCATTAGTAATCGTATTGGTCGTACCCTGAAAAATCTTCATCGATGCCGTAATCTTCTGAAAAGTCATCATCCTCATCGTCGTCATCGTTCTCATCCTCATCGAATTCATCCGTCATCATCTCGTCATTATCAGCGACCATGCGTGAATCCTCAGGTGGGGCCATACCCACAGCCATCAATACTTCCGGTGCAACTGGGTTTTCTTTCTCGTAGCCGATTAACTCAATCAAGAAAATCCACATGCGCATGAAATCATACACCAAGATAAATTTTTGGTCTGGCTCTTCTAGGAAATCTTTGATGATGGCTTCTTTCATCACTGCGGATGGTGAGTCAATGGAGTCGTCATCGTACGACATGTCCATTAAACTTATTTCGTGCCCCTTGTCCCACGCATCGTTGGAAACGTAGAAACTTGCCATCTGGTCGCCCTTGAATCGAAAAGAAGACATGATTGCTTTATAAAAGGACTCGAAATTGTCAGTATCACTGATCAAAATGTCTCTGAAACATTCGTTTTTGCTCTCAGAATCGAGTAAAACTCTGAATTTTAATCCGGCCATAATATACTTTCTACAGGAGTATGTAAAGATAGAATTATTTGTCTAAAGTCGGTGCAACAACCACGGGAAGTCCGATTTCTTCTCCGATTTTTAGCATATAGTGCACAGCTTCCAACGGATCGTTGGCAATTTCACCTTCCAAAATCGCTTCTTTGATTCGGGCTTTGATATTCCCAATGTGGGCACAAGGCCCCAAATCATAAGTGCGCATAATGAGCTCTCCCGATACAGGAGGTTGAAAATTGCGTATGCGGTCTTTTTCCTCAACGGCCTTGAGCTTCTCAACAACCATCTCGAAGTTCTGCTTGTATTTCCGAACTTTGAACTCATTTTTTGAGGTAATGTCCGCGTTGCACAAGATCATCAAGGCTTCGATATCATCACCTGCTTCACTCAAAAGTCGTCGAATGGCAGAGTCGGTGACTGATCCTTTTACCAAGGATATCGGACGAAGGTGAAGTCGCACCAGTTTTTGGACGAATTTCATCTTGTGGTCCAAGGGCAGCTTTAAGCGTTGGAAGATTTTTGGTACCCAACGCGCGCCTAAGTCTTCATGACCGTGAAATGTCCAACCTACCTCTTTATCGAAGCGTTTTGTTGGCGGTTTTGCGATGTCATGCATAATGGCTGACCAGCGCAACCAAAGGTCTGGACTCGCGGCTGCGACATTGTCTAAGACTTCTAAGGTATGGTAGAAATTGTCCTTATGTGATTTCCCATCGATTGTTTCTATACCGCACAAGTTGACCATTTCAGGAAAGAATTGGTGCAGCAAATGGGTGGAGAATAGGAGCTTGAATCCTCTCGATGGCATTTTACTCAGGATGATTTTGTTCAATTCATCCATGATGCGTTCAAGAGAAATAATGTCCAAACGCTCGGCATTATCAAGGATGGCTTGAAGGCTGCGGCTTTCGATTTTAAATTCCAGCTGTGTGGCAAATCGAATGGCCCGCATCATGCGTAAGGGGTCATCTGAATACGTGGTATTGGGATCTAGCGGTGTGCGAATAATGCCACTGTGAAGGTCTTCAATGCCACCAAATGGGTCAATTAAATCGCCATATGTTTCGGCATTTAAGCTGAGCGCCAAGGCGTTGATTGTAAAATCTCGGCGTTCTTGATCTTCTTTCAAGGTGCCATTTTCGACAATGGGTTTACGTGAATCACGTTGATAGGATTCCTTTCGTGCGCCCACAAATTCAACATCGAGGTCTTTGTACTTGAAATGCGCGGTACCAAAGTTTTCAAACAGGGACACTTTTTTTACACGAAGTCGTTCTGCACAGCGCTTGGCGAGTTCTAATCCACTTCCAACCACCACAATATCAAAGTCTTTACACGGACGCCCCAATAGGTAGTCACGCACATAGCCGCCAATTACATAGGCTTCGAGTCCTTCTTCAGTGATAATCTGCGAAGCGACTTTAAATACAGGATGGGAGAGGGCTGAAGCGTAATTTTCTGACATTGCGGTCACAAAGATAGATTTTTCCTGCTATTTCCGAGATTGGAAAGGAGATTTGGTGTCGGTCAACGAATGATTTTTACCGTGCCATCGAGACCAATTTTAATGATTTGCGATGGGCTCGTCATCTTTTCTGTGAGACGTTCTTCGAGGATGGCATCGACATTTTGTTTGATACTGGAGTCAATGTCATCGTAACATGTGGGTGATTTTTGACCAGATACATTTGCACTTGTACTCACGATTGGTTTTCGTAGGGCGCGAATCAATTTGATGCAATTTGGATCTGTTGTGATGCGAATTCCTACCGAACCATCATCCGCTAAAACACTTGGTGCAAGGTCTTTTGAAGTTGGATAGATAATCGTTAACGGACTTGTTGCCAGGTCAGCGAGATCGTAGCACACAGGATTGAACTCGGGAACGTATTTTTCTAAAAGTTGAAATCCATCCACGAGGAGGATAAAACTCTTTTCTTCTGGTCTGTTTTTTAGCGCCAGTACTTTTTGGCAAGCGTCTTCATTAGTGGCATCGCAGCCAAGGCCCCAGATGGTATCTGTCGGATAGAGAATGGTGCCTCCATTGCGCAATTGTTCGATGACTTTATCGATTGAATTCATTGTATTTTGTTTAATCCAGCAGATCTGGACGACGTTCTTGCGTGCGTTTCAGCGCTTGATCCTCGCGCCATTTATCGATGAGTGCGGTATTTCCCGAAAGCAATACTTCGGGCACGCGCCATCCATTGTATTCCTCAGGTCGGGTATAAACCGGCGGTGAAAGTAGGTTGTCCTGAAAGCTATCTGTGAGTGCTGAAGTTTCGTCGTTGAGCACGCCCGGAATCAATCGAACAATGGAATCAACCACTACGGCAGCGGCCAATTCACCACCTGAAAGCACGAACGAACCGATCGAAATTTCTTTGGTGATGTAATGTTCGCGCACTCGTTCATCCACGCCTTTGTAATGTCCGCAGAGAAGAATCAAGTTCCCACCAAGTGAAAGTTGATTGCACAAGGGCTGTTCAAGCACTTCACCATCGGGCGTCATGTAGATCACCTCACTGTATTGACGTTCACTTTTTAGGTGATCGATTACGCGTGCAATGGGCTCAATTGTCATCACCATTCCAGCTCCACCACCGTATTGATAGTCGTCCACTTGCTTTTGTTTGTGCAAGGAATAATCGCGGATGTTGTGCACATGGATTTCTACTAATCCTTTGTCTTGGGCGCGTTTCAGTATTGAGTGAGAAAACGGGCCATCCAAGAGTTGAGGTACTACAGTGAGGATATCAATTCGCATGCTGCAAAGGTAAGGAATAAAAAAATGACCTTCTACGCTCCTTGAGCTTCGAAGGTTGAAGAATTAAAAATGACCTACTACGATCGTTGAGCTTCGAAGGTTGAAGATTTAAAAATGACCTACTACGCTCGTTGAGCTTCGAAGGTTGAAGAATTAAAAATGAAGGAAGCGGGAGTGCAAATGGAGATTGAAGTCCTTTCTTTCTGTTTAAGTCCTAAAAAATCCTGCGATGTAAATCTATGATAAAATGAGGTTGCTAAAAATTGATAACAATTACTATTTTTATCTATGTATATCATATCAATTCGAAAACAATGAAGTCTGTTAAAGTATTTTTAATTTTCACACTTGTGATGACTCTATTTTCTTGTAAAACGAGAAAGGAAAGCATTGCCCCCTTCGCACCAACGTCTAATGAAGTATATGCGTCAGACACCATTTTAACGAAAGAGAAAAATAAGAAAGCAATCATTATTATTGCACATGATGACGATATGTGTGCCATGTCAGGAACAATGTCAAAATTAAATAAAGCGGGCTGGGAAATACGAGTTCTAAGTTTTCACAAAGATGCTTTACGAGATGCGGCACAAATAAAAGCATGTGAGAATATATTAGATACCGTTATGTTTTTTGATTTGAAATATTCAGATTGGAGGTTAGATTTAAGTACAACAAAAGAAGAAGAATTATACCATCCTATCGACAAAAACAAATTTTCAGAGGTCTTTAATGAAAACATTGTAAAAGAAGCTGTAATATCCCAAGTGAATAATTTTAATCCTTCCGTGATTTTTACTCTTGATAATGAAGTTGGCGGTTACGGCCATCCAGAACATGTATTTATAAGTCAATTAGTATTCGATCTCTTAGAATCAAAAACACTCCATGTACCCTACATTTTTCAAAGTGTATATACACCGAACATGACCAATTCCATTATGGAAAGACATTCTAAAAGGATGATTGAATGGGGATTTGCTGGAGACGGTTGGTTAAATGCAAAGAATACATATCATGTGGATGGAATGCCGCTTCCAACAATTCAAATAAATATTACAAGTGAAGCAAAAGAGAAAATGCGTTACTTGAACTCTTACAATGAGCGCGAACGAAAAACAATTGGGTTCTTCATTCCGGCTTTTTTTGAGTATTCTGCCGAAGAGTACTTTAAGGTTTTTGATCGAGAGTTTTTTAGAGTGATACACTTTAACTAATGTGACCACTGGTGTGCGAAATATTTCTTTCCCTTAGGATTAGGGGTTACAGTTTTTGTATTCGAAAGGTGAAATATTTCGCTTGAAAAATGGATCACATTCCAGCAAACAGGCTTGGCCAAATCTTTGAACTAATTGACCACGTCGGACGGATAATTAAGGTGGGAATCTTTGCGAATACGGAAGAGAGAATCATTGTCGAAAATTTATCGGAAGGACTGTACCTCTTGAAAATCAATGATTCACGGCAAGAGACTTTTCAGATTTTGAAGAAATAAGTGTACCGCTCAAGGCGAATGCATTGCAACATTTTTTTGCGACATTTGTGACATGCAGAAAAATTTATTTGGTGAGGGAGAAATTCAAGTGCTAAGCATTATAGAAGCAGCGAAGATTGCCTCTGTATCCACCGCAACAATTCGCAACTGGCTGAAGACTGGTTATTTGTTTCAGCCGCGAAAAGGATGTGTCTCAAAGGATTCTTTAGATGCATTTATGGCGGAGGTGGCAGGAAAAGAAAAGTTAAATGCCCGTGCCAACAAACAACTCAAAGATGATCACGATCATACGGAAGTTTCTGACAATGTAACGCACCTCATCAATACTTTCAAGGGAGAAGAAATTGGTACCCAGTATGAAAATTCTCTCTCGAATTCTTATAGAAACAAAGAAGGCATTTATTACACCCCATCGGCACTGGTGGATGATATGTTTAAGGGCATACCAATCACACCAGAATTGACGTTCATCGATCCATGCTGTGGATCCGGAAATTTCCTCGTTGAAGCGATTCGCAAAGGCGTTGCGCCCGAAAATGTGTTCGGTTTTGATTTGGATGCAAATGCGGTTCTCATTGCCAAGCAGCGCATTAAAGACGAGTTTGGTTACGACACCGTCAACGTGAAAGTTGGCAATTTTTTGGAAGAGGCGCAAGCCTTGAGACAAACTCATCAGCGATTTGATCTTATTTTCACCAATCCACCGTGGGGAAAGAAAATGGATAAATCCATCAAGGAGAAATATTCCACCTTGTTTGGATGCGGCAATAGCTTGGATACAACTTCTTTATTTTTCGGCGCGAGCCTCTCACTGTTAACGCCCTCTGGCTATCTTGGGTTTTTAATTCAAGAGGCATTTTTCAATATTTCGACCTTTGAGGACATCCGAAAAAAAGTGCTGGGAAAAAGGATTTTGCGTTTTGTAGATTACGACAGGGCATTCAAAGGGTTGATGACGAAGGCCCAAGCGATCATCATTGAAAACAAGCCGTCAGACGCACAAGACATGATCGATTGTGAGACAAAAACAACACATTTTCAAAGAACCCTGGAATCATTCGTACAAAACCCAAAGCATATATTTAATTTTTGGACGAATGAAACAGAAGCCAGGATTATCAACCATTTATATTCAATCAAACACATTACACTCAAAGGCAAGGCACATTGGGCGTTGGGAATTGTGACGGGAAACAATGAACGGTATTGCAGCAGTGAACCGAAATCGGGATATGTCCCAATCTACAAAGGATCGGACATCACAAAAATGGGATTGAAAGAACCGAGCAATTATATCTTGAATGATTTCTCCAAATTTCAGCAAGTGGCCCCATTGGAAATGTATCAAGCAAAGGAAAAACTGATGTACAAGTTTATTTCGTCAGATTTATGCTTTTACTGCGATACCGAACAACGGTATGTTTTGAATAGTGCGAATCTACTCATTCCTGACAATGTGGGTGTAACAGGAGAAGAGCTGACAGCATTGTTGAACAGTGAAATTATGAATTGGCTTTTCAAAAAGTTATTTTCAACCCATAAGGTTTTGCGCGGTGATCTCGAATATTTACCGATCCATGTAGATTACTTTGTAAATAATCACACCTTTTCGGAGACTGACTATTTAAATTACTTAAACCTAAAAAATCTTGAGAATGGAACTTACGGAATTGAGAGATAAAATAATTGACGCATATAATGGTTCAGATGAAGACCTTGATTTGGTACTTCAAGTCTTGGAGGATGATCAATCCATATATCCGTTTAATGAGTTTGAGCATCTTATTTGTCATTTGCTTGAAAAAGGAGGGCTAACACATGAACAGTACATTGACATACGAACAGAATATATTAGTGCAAATCCAAATCTTTGGATTTTTGAAATTTCTGCCCCGAGAACATTCGGCGAGAAGTTCGCACAGTCCCATGTGCAAGCGAAATGTTCGAAACTTAAAGTGCCAAATAAAAAAATTGACCCTCATTATTCTGGGGATTATGACCTTTGGTTGGATGGAATTAAAATTGAAGTGAAAGCATCGAGAGCAGTAGATAGTCATAGTGACGAACCACTGTATATGAAAGCACTGTCGCGTGATACTTCAAAGAATTTTTTAATGAACTTTCAGCAATTAAAACCACAATGCTGTGATGTTTTTATCTGGGTTGCAGTGTTTAGGGACCAAATAGTGCTATGGGTAATGAGCAGCAAAGAGGTTCTGGAAAATCCGCTGTATTCAAAAGGGCAGCATAGAGGCAACAAGGGCAATGAAGGTCAACTTCATATCAATCAAGATAATATTCATCAACTTTCACATTTTGAATTGATTGGTGATAATTTGGAGGTTGCAATAAATCAGGCTGCACAGCGAAATTAACTGTGCGTTCAGTTTTCATTGTTATATCCGTTTCTCATCTTCCGCTAACCATTTTAAGTGGTGAAAATTAAATGAGTTGAGAATTGTTTACCAATAGGAGTTTAATTCGCCAACAAAAACAGATAAGGTACTTCAAAGCGCAGAAAGTCGGTTGCTAAAGCAGTGAAAAAAGTAAAATGTTGTTTGAACCATATTCAGCTTCCATATTTACTTTCTAGTCGATCAGTGATGAGGGGCTGAAATAAAGAATGCAACAAATTGTACAGATGATGCATTCATTCGTCTGTTTATGGTTTTCTTTACAGAGGAATGGGTTTGTTCGGGAGGAACCCATTTGAAAATAAAGTGATGTGCATTTTACAAAACGAATTAGTCTCACCGAACGAAATATATTTAAATGATGCCTAAGAAATCAAAGAAACCAGTCAACGCAGCAAAGACAGTCAAAGTGGCGAAAGTGGATAAAAAGTCCCAGTCAGTAAAAGCATTGAAAACAGCAAATCCTACAAAGGAGGTTATGCCAGTTAAAACTTCCAAAGTATCGAAATCACCCAAACCAACGAAACCGGTGAAAACGAACAAAACCGCGGGATCGTTATTTAACCCAAAAAACCAACGTGCTATAGAGGATGGTGTTTTAAATCTCGTTAATTCCTCAAAAAATTTGATGAATGCCCATACAATAAACAGTCCGAGGGCTGTGGGAGATGCCATTCAATCACTTTTGGAAAAAAATTTCGGGGATATTTTACCAAAGAAATATACCACCAATGCGGAGTCGGCTTTTGGTCGTCGGTCCATGGCTGATCTGATTGTTGCAGATTCGGATGAGTCTATTTATTACATTGATGTTAAAACTCATAATGTGGATACAGAGTTTAATATGCCAAATGTCACATCGGTGAACCGGCTCTCCGAATTTTATGAGGAGGATACAAATTTTTTCATGATTTTATTTGTTTCGTACGAAATTCAGGGAAAACAAATTAGAGCAAACAAATGTCATTTTATTCCGATTGAATATATGGATTGGGATTGTTTGAGAATTGGCGCACTGGGTTGGGGACAAATTCAGATTGAAAATTCCAACACTATTTTGATCAAAGAGAGCTCAAGGAAGAAATGGATGTCAACACTTTGTGATACAATGAATAATTTTTACGAAGAGGAAATTAAAAAGATCCGAAAAGAGCGAATCAAGTATTTTCAAGAAGAAAAAACGAAGTGGCAAAGTCGTAAAAAATAAGAAAGAATTGTTAGTTATTTTGGTGTGAGTTTGGGAATTGACACCTTGTTTTTCGAGCAATAACCACCGCAAAAAAAAAACATACATTTGTAGCATGAAAGACGGTGAAAAAAAACGTGCAGAAAGGAATAGAACCTTGACGGTCACTGATGCAGAAAGAGAAAAATTTTCCAAAAAACTTTTGAGAATAGATGGGGAGATGTGCTTGCATTTGGATGAGATTGTGAACAAAACAATTCTTGGTGACTTGCTCGTTGCATTGGAATCTTTGCCGAAAGGTTTTGCCGATCTTATCGTTATCGATCCACCATACAATCTAGACAAGGACTTTCATGGATTTAAATTTAAGTCATCAAACAATGATGCATATCTAGAGTATTTGAGGTCTTGGTTTCCCAAGGTCGTTAACCTGTTGAAGGAAAATGGTTCCCTCTATCTATGTGGGGATTGGAAATGTACCTCCGCACTGCAGCAAGTCATGGAAGAAAATATGGTGGTATTGAACCGAATTACCTGGCAACGCGAGAAGGGTAGAGGTGCTTTATCCAATTGGAAAAATGGCATGGAAGATATTTGGTTTGGTGTAAAAAACAAAAATGACTACTACTTCGATGTTGAGTCGGTCAAAATGAAACGAAAAGTGCTCGCACCGTATAAGGTCGATGGTAAACCGAAAGATTGGGAAGAAACTGAAGATGGGAACTTTCGCTTGACCTATCCGTCTAACTTCTGGGATGACATTAGTATTCCATACTGGTCAATGCCTGAAAACACCGACCATCCGACGCAAAAACCTGAAAAGTTAATTGCCAAGTTAATCTTAGCATCCTGTCCAGTAGACGGGATTGTGTTTGATCCTTTTCTGGGTTCGGGAACAAGCTCTGTGGCAGCAAAAAAATTGAATCGCAAATATGTGGGTGTCGATATGAATGAAGAATACTGCATTTGGGCTGAAAAGCGACTCGAAAATGCGGACAAGGATTCCTCGATTCAAGGCTATGTGGATAGTGTCTTTTGGGAAAGAAATTCATTGAATATTCAACAAAAAGCGCTGAAAAAGAAACGGTCAGATCGTTGAGTCTTCATTCGGAATTTCGTCACTTTTTATGTCAAAATCTTTCGGAGCACTCCTCTAATGTTGGCATAAATTGCCTTAAAGTTGTTTGATCAATTCCTTGAATTCAACCAATAGGCTTTTGGTGCAGTTCAATCCACGCTAGAATAAAATGCTCAACTTTTTGCTGAAGGGTTTTGAGGGGAATTTGAATTAAATGAAGTGGGCAAAAATTACCAAATGTTCGAAGGATACAGTAGTGCGCGATATCAATGATTTAGTTATGAAGAATGTATTGAAAAAACTACAGGCTGTAGGTAGAGGTACATGTTTTGAATTGATTCTTTGATGAGGAAAAATCAATGAATGTTCAAGTGTTGGTTGGAATAAATAAGTAGTTTTATGCGTGTCAAAAAAAAATGCTGGTAACGTTAACTCTTGTGAAAGTAGCGATGGACAAAGTGAATTAAAATTGAATAATACCCTTAAAATCAACCCAAGCCATGACAAAATTATTTCTTACGACAAGTTTACTACTCGCACTGATATCTTGTGGAGAGGCAAGAGAACAAAAAGAACCGAAAGCTCAAGCAGTCAAAAGAATAGCAGGTTGGGAATTCTTGACAGAGGATGACTACTCGATTCAATATCCGAAAGATTGGGAATTGAACCAAAGTGGTCAAATGGGCACGAGTTTTATTTTGTTCTCAGCCTTGGAAAACGATCAAGATCAATTTCGTGAAAATGTGAATCTACTTGTTCAAAGTGTACAAGGTCAGTCCGTTGACTTAGATGCATTCACAGAAATATCAGAAGGACAAGTAAAAACAATGTTGACCAATTGTACCTTGTACGAAAGTAAACGAATGAAGAAAGGGAGCCAACAATACCACAAACTCATATATACTGCCGACCAAGGAGGGTTTCGTTTAAAATTTGAGCAATATTATTGGATTGAAAATGACAATGCGTATGTGTTAACCCTTACTTGTGAAGAAAGCTCGTTTTCTAAATTCAAGGAAACTGGAGGGAAAATCCTGAATTCGTTTTCGTTGGGGCAATAGTTTGGGAAAACCATCGGAATCGCACCTGACGATTTTTCGAAAGATAAAATAGAGTCAAATCAACAACTTGAACTCCTTGCCTATGATGGTTGGAGATTTTCGGATATCGAAGAACGTCATCAGATGTATTTCATCCTGTAAAAAGTAAGGTAGGGATGATTTTGAGAATGAGTGGTATTGGAGTAAATCACGTTTTGAGGAATCATGGGATTATTAAGTAGATACAGGCCAATTCGTTCCGAAAAACGAGAGTATCCACAAAAGTGTGTCATCAAAGATATTGATTTATCCGATTTCCAAATTCACGTCTTAAAGTGCTGAGTATTGAAGGCCAGTTTCTGGCTCTTCGTTTCCATGTTTTTTCATTGGTTTTTAGGGTTAAAAAT
>JBEIKR010000067.1:0-14157 GCA_040379705.1 Crocinitomicaceae bacterium | reverse complement strand
TTTATGTTTGATATTTTGATCTATGAATCAGGAAACGAATACCGATTGTACTGGAGGAAGCATGAGTAATTTGTTATCCAAACGCACGATATATTTCCTTCCATCTACGCATTTGATAAAGGTGGTGCATTTTGGTAGTAACTACCTGGTTAAAGAATTTAAAAAAACAACCCAACAATCAGCCAGTATCCATGGATAGACGAAAATTTATAAAACAATCCACTTTTCTTTCGATTGGTGGACTATTCATTCCTTCCGTTTTTTTCTCCTCCTGCAGAAAAGAAACCTTATTTGAGGACATCAACTATGATGGTAAAGTGATCATTATTGGTTCAGGTGCGGCCGGATTGTATGCCGCCTATCTTTTAAAATCCAAAGGAATCAAATTCCAAATTTTGGAGGCCAATGCGAGTTATGGTGGGCGTTTAGCCAAGCTAGAAGGGTTTGCCGATTTTCCTATTGACCTGGGTGCGCAATGGCTACATGGAAAAAATAGTCTGACGGGGGACTTAATTACTACATCGAACACCAAAATTACCTTAGATGAAAGTGCTGAAAAATACTGGTTCAATAATCAGCTGATCAACACACTCCCCAAAGACGTTAATTCCATTTTTATAAAGGAAGAGGATGTGCCAGATCTTTCTTTTACGGATTACGCCATTCAGCAAGGATTTGATAATGAATATAAATACATTGTGGAAAATATTGCAGGAGACTCGGGTGCTTCAGCTTCAGCCATTTCAGCGTATTGGAAAATGAAAGAAGAAGAAAATTGGGTTTCTGGTGATGATGATTTTAAATTTCAAGAAACCTTTTATGATCTTTTTGACAAGCAAATCGCCATAGAGGTAAAGGACAAAATTACACTTAATGCAGTTGTCAATAAAATCGACTATTCACAAGATGGCATTGTAGTCACCGATACCAATAACTCGACGTATTTTGCCGATAAGGTTATTGTAACGGTTCCTATTTCTATTTTGAAATTAAACGACATTCAATTTGTTCCAACATTGCCTTTGGAGAAAACAAACGCATTTTCAAAAATAGGCATGGGGGCAGGAATGAAAGTGTTTTTGAAATTTTCGAATAAGTTCTATGACGCAAATATTATTGGTGGTTCTGTTTGTGCGGCGTATGCAGATGAAAGCATTGGGAAATTGACGAATGAAAATGTGCTCCTTGCGTTCATCATGGGCGATCAAGCCGAATACTTGACGGCCTTAGGAAGTGATGTCGCGATTACAAATGCTTTGCTTCAAGAATTAGACCTGATGTATAGTGGGCAAGCAACAGCATCATTCATCTCCTCACATGTGCACAACTGGACAAACAACCCTTACGTGAAAGGGGCATATTCCTATAGTACAGTCGACATGGGGGATGCCAGGAAAATTGCCGCTCAATCAGTCGACAAAAAGCTATACTTTGCGGGTGAAGCAATGAATAATAACGGACATCATCAAACCGTTCATGGTGCAGTTGAAACGGGTTATAGGGAAGTCATCAATATTCTAAACGACATTGTAAAATGAGAAAAATTCTACTCTTCAGTTTCTTGCTTTTCCAATGCTTTGGTTCCTCAGCTCAAGAATTCAAAGTAGATGCATCCTATGCCTATTTGTATTCAAGTCAATTGGACAAGGCGATACAATCGTATAATTTTACACGTCCAATATTGACCGAGAAGCAGCCACTTCTAACGCATGGTATAAACGCATCTGCTTCCTATATTTATAGAAGCGATAAGAATTTTAAACACGGAATCAACTTTTCCTTTGCGTATTTCAGGAGTTGGGCAGAAAACAAAAATTTCTCCAATCAGCTCAATTTACATGTTGCCAATCTCGGCTACCTTCTTCATTACGAGAACCCTGAAAAGTGCAAAGGACTTTATTCCGATTTGATTGTTTCTGCAACGTCAAGTCTATTATATAGAGTGTTAAATGATGAACCTTTTGTTTATGATGAAACCCTATCGAAATCATTTGGAATAGGCGGCGCGCTTCAGTTAAAGTTTGGGTATTCTTTTCAACTGAGAAATAATAGTTTCCTGTCGCCATTTCTATCTTTTGCCTACACGCCCTATTTGTTTTCTCCAAATAATGAAGCTGTAATCAATCAAACAAAAGGACTTGTTTGTAAAAATTGGACAGAAATTATTTCGGCACAATGTGGTTTGACATTTCATGTGAAAAAATGAAGCTAAAAGCCGATCTCCAAAAGCTGTTGGTTACTAGATCATCGCAACTCCCGCCACAAAATATAATTCGAAAATAACCATTAGAATAATGAGAATAAAATTACAATGTATCTTGTCTATCTTTCCTTTTATTGGTTTCGCACAAAACTATACATCATACTATACAGGGAATACGAATGTCGTCACGAATCCATCTGGAGGTGTATGCCTTATGGGTGGGGCATCAGAAGATGATAATGCCATGAAATGGTTTCTCCAAAGAGCAAACGGAGGAGATGTATTGGTACTTAGAACATCAGGTTCTAATGGGTATAATTCATACTTGTATTCAGGATTAGGAATTCCTGTAAATTCAGTTGAAACAATAGTTTGTAACAATGCACTGGCAAGTAACGAACCTTATGTAATTCAAAAAATTCAAGAGGCGGAGGCTATTTGGTTTGCCGGTGGCGACCAATGGACTTACATTAGTTATTGGAGAAATTCACCCATAGATAATGCAATTAACCAAGCCATTCAGCAAAGAAATATTGTTGTTGGAGGAACAAGCGCAGGCATGGTCATTCAAGGTGAGTATTATTTTTCTGCTCAAAACGGCACTGTCACTTCTGCCACAGCGCTTTCAAATCCATACAATGGGTTAGTAACTGTTGATTCCTCCGCTTTTATTCATAATAACTACTTAGTCAATACAATTACAGATACTCATTTTGATAACCCAGATAGAAAGGGGAGGCTAATGACATTTTTAGCCAAGATATCAATAGATTATGGGGTTTTTGCAAAAGCCATAGCTTGCGATGAATATACATCAGTTTGTATAGATACAAACGGCCTTGCTCGTGTTTTTGGAGGACATCCGACCTATGATGACAACGCATATTTTATACAATCGAACTGTGAACTTGCCAATCAAACACCCGAAAATTGCACTTCTGGAAATCCGTTGACATGGAATTTAGGAGGATTGGCAGTTAAAACTTATCAAATAAAAGGCGACGCCACCGGAAGTAAAACTTTTGACCTAACAACTTGGCAGTCGGGAACGGGTGGAACATGGAATAATTGGTTCGTTTCTAATGGTGTTTTTTCTGAACAATCCGGAACACCTGTCAATTGTTCTTCCTTATCGGTTGACCATATTTCGGAGGATTCTACAATCTGGATTTATCCTAATCCGACTAAAGATAATTTGAGAATAACAACAAACGAAATGTTAATCAATAGCACAGCGATTAGTCTGTATAATAATCTTGGTCAGAAATTTACTATAGCAATTCTACAAATAGGAACTGAATACCATGTGGACTTGAGTGCGTTGAAGAACGGTATCTACTTTTTAATCTTGGAAGGAGTGGATGGAAAACAACAGTTTAGAAAAATCATAAAAGACTAAAGTAAGACGGCCCTATTTAAATTTTGCTTAGTGATACGTTCAGCTAAGGTTGGTATTTGAGTTCTTCTTTGGATATCAATATATAAATACCAATACTCTTTACTATTTTCTTTTTAACTATGTCTTCCGCTTTTTTTCTTCGCAGCTGGAAAGAGAATATTGTTCAAGATCAAGCGATACCCAGGGGAGTTAGGGTGTAAACTGAGATCGGTAGGTGGATCGCCTACTTTGTGCTCGTAATCTTCAGGATCATGTCCGCCGTAGAAGGTCCAAGTGCCTTGACCAAGTTCTCCATGGATGTAGCGCGCAGTGCCGATGGATTTGTTTTCGCCCATCACCAATACGTTCGGCTTGACGAGGTCTTTTCTAAAGTCTGTTGTTTGCCCCATAAATCCATCAATCACATCGGTATGGCACTGAGTCAACATGGTAGGAACAACATCCCACTTGGCTGAGAATTCAAAGAGCGTAAACTTATCTGTGCCTTCTGTCAGTCTTGAAGTTCGATGTATATCTGTTCCGTCAATATTGGAATATTCATACACCATTGGGTCGCGCTCCAACTTGAAGTTTTCAAAGGCAAAAGCATTCTCATACTTTAGTTTGTCTTGCGCCCTCGGGTCGGCAGGATCTCCGTCGAACATGGATTCACAGATGTCTGTTTCCATCGCTGCCAAAGCGATATCGAAACTATCCGTTCCACTGCACATCGTAAAAAGAAATCCTCCGCCAATCACGAAATTCTTGATGTTGGAAGCAACAGCTCTTTTCAGTTCAGACACCTTGTTGAATCCTAACATGGCAGCATCCGCTTCGGCTTGTTCGACTTGCTCTTTGTACCACGGATACGAGCGGTACGCAGAATAGAATTTTCCGTATTGTCCAGTGAAATCTTCGTGATGCAGGTGAAGCCAGTCGTACTTTGGAAGAACACCCATGACTATGGCTGAATCGTAGATTTCATCGTAGGGAATCTCCGCGTATTTCAAAACAAGTGTCACCGCATCATCCCAAGGTTGCTTTCCTTTTGGCGTGTACACCGCGATCTTTGGTGCTTTTTCCAATTGCACCACCTCCATGTTTTCTTCTGGATTGGCAATCAACGAACGAATCTGATTCACCTGTCCATCGGCCAATATTTCGTAGCGGATGTTTCGAACGAGCAATTCTTCTTCCAATGTTCGAAGGTGGGGCAGGAGGAAGGAGCCTCCGCGATAGTTGAGCAACCACTCAATCGTAATGTTGTTTTCCAAGCAGTAAAATGCCAATCCATAGGCTTTAAGGTGGTCGGTTTGACCATCATCCATTGGGATAATTATTTGCGTTGATCGTGCTTGAAACACAATCATGAAAGCAAAAAACAAACGGATTAAATGTCGCATACCTAAGAATTAGAAGGGTGTTTCATCAGAATCCCTATTGAAATTCTGAAAATCGTCATTCATTGAGTTCATTTTACTTGGTACCGTATAGCTTGCCGGAGCCGGAGCATCAAAGTCAGTATTTGCACCCATGTTGGTGTGGGCAGGAACATTCGCATCCTCATTGTAGGATTCCAAGTTGTCAAATCGGGCATATTCACCAATAAATCGAAGTCGAACTTTGTCCAATGCTCCATTTCTGTGTTTTGCCACGATGATCTCACCGATTCCTTGGTTCGAGTTTCCATCCTCATCTTGTGTAAGTCCATAGTATTCTGGGCGATAGATGAACGATACGATATCGGCATCTTGCTCGATGGCACCCGATTCACGCAAGTCGGAAAGTACTGGTCGCTTATCTCCTCCTCGTGTTTCCACCGAGCGACTCAACTGCGACAGGGCAATGATAGGAACGTTGAGTTCTTTGGCGATTTCTTTGATCGAACGAGAAATGGCTGAGATTTCTTGTTCACGATTTCCGGAGCCTTTCGCACCACCAGCGGTCATCAACTGCAAGTAATCGATGATGACTAAGTCAATGTCGTGCTGCATCTTCAAACGGCGACACTTCGCACGCAAGTCAAAAATACTGATTCCTGGGGTGTCATCGATGTAGATAGGTGCAGTAGCTAATTTGCTGATTCTCGAGTGTAGTTGTTGGAATTCATGGTCGCGCAAGTCTCCTTTTCTTAATTTCTCCGCACTGATGCGCGCCTCACTAGCGATAAGTCGTTTTACCAACTGCACAGAGGACATCTCCAAAGAGAAAAGTGCGACACCACGTCCATGGTCAACCGCTGTGTTTCGCGCCATCGAAAGGACGAATGCCGTTTTTCCCATCGCAGGACGTGCTGCAATAACGATCATGTCAGAACGCTGCCAACCGGATGTTAATTTATCCAAGTCGGTAAATCCTGTTGGAATACCTGAGATACCATCAGAGTTTTGTGAAGCTTTTTCAATTTCTTCAATGGCCTGTCGCACCACATTCTGCATTAAATCCACATGTTTCCCCATGTTGTTCTCAGCAATCTGGAACAATTCTGATTCGGCTTTATTCAATACATCAAAGACATCATTCGTGTCGTCAAAAGCATCGCGAATAACTTCACTACTCATGCGTATCAACTCACGTTTGATGTGCTTTTCAGAAATAACTCGTGCATGGTATTCCGCATGCGCTGTTGAAGCCACACGAGAAGTCAATTGAGAAATGTAGGCTGCACCACCGGCTGCTTCCAATTCTCCATTTTTCTTCAATTGATTGATAACCGTCAATAAGTCAATTGGACTGGACGAACCAAACAACTCACGAATCGCATTGTAGATATACTGATGCTTTGGGTCATAAAAGCTCTGAGGCTTCAACGTATCAATAGTATCCGTCACTGCATTTTTTTCGAGCATCATCGCTCCCAAAACAGCCTGTTCAAGGTCCACCGCTTGTGGCGGCACCTTTCCTAAGTCATTCAATAATCCCGATGGATTTTTTGCGCGCGTTACAGTTCGCTTGGTGTTGTCACTCATATTGTTGTCCATAAAAGCAAAGATAAGGATTCGAAGGGCTCTTTTGAATCTCCAATGAAAACTTTGCGAAAAGATATTCAGAGGGGTTTTGAACAATTGTTGAAATCCGTATGTATCTTTAACGGGTGAAGCGAGAAATCATAACCACCGCCGACGGTTCGAGGTCAATTCGAATGACTGACATGGACGAAACCTACCATTCATCGCATGGCGCAGTACAAGAAGCCAAGCATGTTTTTCTTGAACATGGATTGAATGCTTTACCTAGTCTCACCACTATTCGAATTTTTGAGATGGGTTTCGGAACAGGCCTGAATGCTTTGTTGACGCTTGAAGCCGCTGAACAGCAAAACAAACATATTCATTACACCGGGATTGAAGCCTTTCCAGTTGAGTTGGAAATGGCCTTGAAATTGAATTACGAACAGTATGTTTCGAGTGAAAATCAACATTTTTTCACCAGCCTACATACCACGGAATGGAATAGCAATCAGTGCATTACACCTTTCTTCACGATAAATAAAATAGAGGAGAAGATTGAGTCCTTTCTTCCCCGAAAATCATGTATTGATCTGATCTATTTCGATGCTTTTGGTCCACGTGCCCAAGCGGATATGTGGGACATGGGTATACTAGAAAAAATGGCATCTTTACTTGCTCCAGGTGGGGTGTTTGTTACCTATTGCGCAAAAGGTCAATTGAAACGTGACTTGAAATCTCTAGGTTTGAGGGTGGAATCTTTACCCGGTCCTCCAGGAAAACGGGAGATGACGCGTGCTTGGAAGGATTTGTGATTAAACCAAGTCGCACTTCATGATGCCATCGCGATCAATCTCGGTCAACTTCACCTTGCGGAATGTATTGGCCATGTTGGCATTGTAAGGGAACTTTACTTTGACATAGTTTTCTGTAAACCCATACATTACACCTTCATCTTCTTCATGCTCAAATAAAACAGTGCGCTCGGTGCCAAGATTTTGCTCGTAGAAGGCTCTTTTTTTCTTGTCAGAAAGAATGTGTAGCATTTTGCTTCGCTCTCGACGCACAGCCATCGGGACAGGGTTACCCAATTTCACTGCGGTCGTGTTCGCACGTTCGGAGTAGGTGAAGACATGAAGATAGGAGATATCCAAATCTTTCAAGAAGTCAATGGTATCCATGAATTCTTCGTCTGTTTCCCCCGGAAATCCTACAATAACATCAACGCCAATACACGCATCAGCACGGAATGCTTTTATGCTACTCACACGCTCTGCATACAGTGAGCGCTCATATTTTCTGCGCATGGCTTTCAATAAGCGGTCATTTCCAGATTGCAAGGGAACATGGAAATGCGGCACAAACCGATGGGCATCATTCAAACAAAACGAAATGATTTCATTGCTCAATAAATTGGGTTCGATGGATGAAATACGGAAGCGATCAATGCCTTCCACTTTGTCCAAAGCCTGGACGAGTTCATAGAAATTCTCGTCACTACCTTGTCCGAAATCTCCAATATTCACACCAGTTAGCACGACCTCTTTGATGTCCGTTTGTGCTATTTTTTTGGCTTCAATGATCGTTTCCGCAATGCTTGCATTTCGGCTTTTTCCTCGGGCCAATGGAATGGTGCAAAAGGTGCAAAAGTAATCGCAGCCGTCTTGAACTTTCAAAAAGCTTCGTGTTCGATCTCCATAAGAAAAAGAAGGAATAAATTCAGTCGTTTCCTTAATGGAGGTATAACTTAAAATTGCATGCTCTTGCTTGGATTGAAGGGCATCGATGTGCTCAATCAAATTGAATTTCTCATTGGCACCTAGTACGATATCTACTCCAGGGATCTTACCGATTTCTTCTGGTTTTAATTGGGCGTAACAACCGATGATGGCAACGAAGGCTTCTGGATTGATTTTCATCGCGCGCTTCACCAATTGGCGACATTTTTTATCTGCATTTTCAGTCACCGAACATGTGTTAATGATATAGATGTCAGGTGTTTCTTCGAAGTCAACTTTGGCAAATCCTGCATCGTCGAAAAGACGGGAAATAGTGGATGTCTCCGAAAAATTCAGCTTGCACCCTAAGGTATAAAATGCGACTTTCTTGTACTGATTCATGCACTGCAAATGTAAGTAGATTCGAGCGCATCGCGAAATGAAAGGTCAATTCAAGGGAGAAAAAACTATTTTTGTGTATGATGAAAGAATACAGTTTTCAATATACGATGCTCAATTCATACACTGAATTGGGCGCGGAGGATCTCAATCTCGTGGAGCATGCATTTAACGCATGCAGCAAAGCGTATGCGCCATACAGCAAATTTCATGTCGGCGCTTCGGTGCTCCTCGAGAATGGTGAAATCGTGGAGGGAAACAACCAAGAAAATATCGCATATCCTTCGGGCTTGTGTGCTGAACGTGTAGCGCTTTTTTGGGTTGGAGCCAATTTCCCGGGTACAAAGGTGCTCACCTTGGCCATCGTTGCAAAAGGGGATTTATTGCCTGTTGATCAGATTCTTTCTCCGTGTGGTGGATGCCGACAGGTGATGCTTGAAACGGAACTGCGTCAAGATGTTTCCTACCGAGTAATCATTGTTTCGCAAAATAACCGCACTATGATTTTTAATTCGGCAAAGGACTTATTGCCTTTCTCTTTTGGTTCAATGTAAAGGGTAGAATGATGAAGTGGATCAGTACATGGTGGTTTTGGTGTGGACTAGGCTTCTTGCTGTATGTCAACACCTTAAAACATGAATATACGATTGATGATTTGATTGTTGTGACGTCAAACAAATTGACGCAACAAGGGGTTAGTGCTATTCCTGATATTTTCAGTCATAGTTACATGTTTGGCTATAATGGCCGTGAAGATGAATCATACCGTCCATTAACATTGACAACATTTGCAATTGAGAAAAGTATGTTTGATGCCAATTCAAGTGCATCCCACTTCATTCAAGTGCTCTTGTATGCGTTGACGATTTTGGTGTTGTTCCGCTATTTAGTGCGCTTGTTGGGTGAGGATCGTTTGACTTTAATCACGCTCATCACACTTTTGTTTGCCGTTCATCCTTTACACACCGAGGTGGTCGCAAATGTGAAAAGTCGGGATGAATTGATGTGTGCATTGTTCCTGTTTTTATCCTTGAACTTATTTGCACGGAGCATTGATACCGGCAACAAGCGCGATGTATGGATTTCACTTTTCGTCTTTTTCTTAGCGACGCTGTCAAAGGAAACCGCCGTGATGGGAGTAGTTCTCTTCCCTGCAACATATTACTTTAAGCGCCATGATGGATTTATCGCCATGGTGAAAAACTCTTATTTGTTTAGCATTCCTTTCTTGGTGTATTTCCTCATTCGTTCCACAGTCCTTTCTGACGTGCTCATCAGTGATCCAATCGATCCTGTGGCAAACTCTCTGGCCTTGTCATCTTCGTTTTCGGAACAGTTGAGTACCAATTTTAGCATTTTCGCCAAGTACATACAATTGATTTTAGCGCCTGTTTCCTTGAGTTGGGATTATTCGATAGCGGTATTTAAACCTGTATCTTTTAGCAATCCTGCAGCTTTAATCGGATTAGCATTGGCTATCGGACTTATTGCTGTTACTATAGTAGGGTTGTTCAAACGTTCGTTCTTTGGTTTTGCCGGAGTCATCTTTATCTCTACCTTTATTTTAACGTCGAATTTTCTTTTTCTCATCAACTGTCCCTTGGGTGAGCGATTCATGTTTATCCCGCTTTTGGGAATCATCATGATGATCGTTTTCCTTGTGGAACGGATTCCATTTCTTAAAGGGCGAAATAATGTGTTATTATTCAGTGGAATTGCGCTCGTGCTCGGAATTCGAACAATCGCAAGGAATATGGATTGGAAGGACAATCTGTCAATATACACAGCAGGGGTGAAGGCATGTCCAAATAGCGTAAAAACGCGATTTAATCTAGGGACTGCGTACATACAGTTGGGGAATGCATCATCATCTGCACAGGAGAAAAAAAGCTATTATTCTTCTGCTGTGAAAGAATTGAAAGCGGCACAAGAGATTTATGCGCCATATGTTAATATCTATGAGAATCTCGGATTTGTTTACGCAGAATTGGCAAAGCTTAGTCCAACAAAAAAAGATTCCATGGAGTATTTCATCAAAGGAAAAGAATCTCTGGATTATGCCATTTTTGAATTGAATTTGAGCAAACCTACCTTGTTTCAAAATCAGTTCGCCATCTTGGATCAATTGATTTTATTGACTGAAAAACCGTATGATAAAGACGTGCTCATCGATGCGATGATTCACATTGTTCGCAAGATTAAAAAACCAACCTCGGAGGAGTTGAAGCGAGAAATACATTACCTAATTCAACGCAAACGAACGGACGAAATCCATGCACCCGCAATTGTCATGGCAAAGAAATTTCCGAAAGATGCAGCGTACCTCATGTTGATTTCCGAACAATTTTTCAAGGAAGGTAAACTGGAGTTAAGTCTCGACCTGATGAAAGCCTATTGTCAGGGAAATCCATCTGATTTGAATGCCCAATCTAATTTAGGAATGCTTCTTGAAATGTTAGGTAAAGAAGATGAGGCATTGGTGCTTTACGAGAAAATTCTAAAAGCCGATCCAAATCAAGCACACACCAAGGAATTGTACGAAAAATTGAAGGTGAGAATGAAATAAAGTGTCATTTTGACACTAAGTTTGTATTTCGATTGATTTTCGCGAGTGCGATTGAAAGAGAATTTCTATATTTGCGCGATTATTTTTATCAAAAGCAACATGGCGGTAAAAACGGTAGCTAAACCTTCTAAGACAACAAAGAAGTCTGCATTGGCAGCGAATTCCAAATTTTCTAAAGAGACCTATATCAAATGGTATAAGGACATGCTCTTGATCCGAAAGTTTGAAGAGAAAACGGGTCAATTGTATATTCAGCAAAAATTTGGTGGCTTTTGTCACTTGTACATTGGTCAAGAGGCCATTGTTGCAGGAACGGCAAGTGCATGTCAAGCTGGAGACAAACACATGACGGCATATCGCGACCACGCACATCCAATCGCGTTGGGAACTGATCCTCGTGTATTGATGGCTGAATTGTATGGTCGTTCAACAGGATGCTCAAAAGGAAAAGGCGGATCAATGCACTTTTTTGATAAGGAACGCAACTTCATGGGAGGTCACGGGATTGTAGGTGCTCAAATTGCGATGGGTGCTGGTGTGGCTTTCGCTGAACAGTATAACGGGACAGATAATGTCGCATTTGTTTCAATGGGTGATGGAGCAGTTCGTCAGGGTGCTCTTCATGAAACATTCAACATGGCGATGATGTGGAAGCTGCCTGTAGTTTTTATCATTGAAAACAACAATTACGCGATGGGAACTTCGGTTGAACGGACTACCAACGTAACAGATTTATCAAAAATTGGGTTGTCGTATGAAATGCCATCACGCATCGTGAATGGTATGCGTCCAGAAGATGTGCATGATGCAATCGAAGAAGCAGCAGCGCGCGGACGTCGTGGTGATGGTCCAACCTTATTGGATATTCGCACCTATCGTTACAAAGGTCACTCCATGTCTGACCCTCAGAAATACCGATCAAAAGAAGAGGTAGCTGAATGGATGGAACAAGACCCAATCGAGCATTGCTTGAATGTGATTCGCGAGAACAAGTGGATGACGGAAAAGGAAATCGAAGCAACGGAAGAATGGGTGAAGAAAGAAGTAGCTGAATCTGTTGAGTTTGCGGAGAATTCTCCATATCCTGAAGCACATGAGTTGTATGAGGATGTCTACATGCAAACAGATTATCCATACATCAAAGAGTACTAAGAAGTTTAAATTGAATTTGACCTGCCCTTCAAACGGGTGAAAAAATAAAATACTATGGCGGAAATCGTTTACATGCCGAAATTGAGTGATACCATGACGGAAGGTGTGGTAGCAGAATGGACAAAGAAAGTAGGGGATAAAGTCGCTTCAGGCGAAGTCCTTGCAGAAATTGAAACCGACAAGGCGACAATGGAATTTGAGTCGTTCTTCGATGGCGTTTTGTTACACATTGGTGTAGAGAAAGGCAAATCGGCACCTGTAAACTCGATTCTTGCGATCATTGGTCAACAAGGCGAAGATATATCAGCATTGCTTGCTGGCGCTCCGGCACCCGTACCAGCGAAAGAAGAATCAGTTCCCGCTCCAGTTGCTTCGGTTCCCGCTTCAGCCCCAACATCTGCACCTGTTGCAGCGGCTCCTGTAGCTGTTCCTGCATCAAACACCTCTGGACGTGTGCTCGCTTCACCTTTGGCGAAGAAAATGGCACAAGAAAAAGGAATTGATATTGCGTCTGTTCCTGGATCTGGCGAGGCAGGTCGCATTGTAAAACGCGATGTTGATCATTATGTTCCGTATAATGCACCGGCATCAGCACCAATGTACAGTGCACCAGCTGGTACGGAATCATTTGAGGATGAAACAGTTTCTCAAATGCGTAAAACGATTGCTCGTCGCTTGGCGGAAAGTAAATTTACAGCGCCACATTTCTACTTGACACTAGATATCGATATGGACAACGCAATTGCCGCTCGCAAGTCGTTGAACAGTAACGAAGGTGTGAAAGTATCCTTTAATGATATGGTAGTCAAAGCTGTTGCGATGTCATTGCGTCAACACCCAGCAGTAAATAGCGCATGGTTAGGGGATGTCATTCGTCGCAATCACCATGTACACATTGGTGTTGCTGTAGCTGTTGAAGACGGATTGCTTGTTCCTGTTGTTCGTTTCGCGGATACCAAAGGATTCCAACAGATTGGAAACGAGGTGCGAGAATATGCGAAAAAAGCAAAAGACAAAAAACTTCAACCTTCTGATTGGGAAGGAAATACATTTACAATCTCTAATCTTGGAATGTTCGGGATCGAATCATTCACGGCGATCATCAATCCACCAGACAGCTGTATATTGGCAGTAGGAGGAATCAAAGAAGTGCCTGTGGTGAAAAAAGGCCAAGTTGTTCCTGGAAATGTCATGAAAGTTACTTTGTCATGTGACCACCGTGTGGTTGATGGCGCATCAGGTGCTGCATTCTTGCAAACTTTTAAAGGGTACATGGAAAATCCGGTAACAATGTTATTGTAATCGAATTGTTAACAAACTATTGTATATTTGCCCTACTTACTTTAAGTACTAATTAGACTACGCTTATGAATAAGAATCGAATTTTTCTAGTTCGATCCTTGTTGTTGGCACTTTTCATTTCTTCCGGATTTGCGTTCGGACAGGCGACTATACGCGTTCGCGTTGTGTCAGTGCAAGTGACCAATAATGTGGATTGTGACGGTTTCTCAATTCCGTTTATCGGATACATTGGTGGAAACAGTGACTTCGTTTGGGAGTTTACCGCTACAGACAACACCTTGGGTAATTCTAACAATAATCCGGCTTTATTTGGGTTGTTTGGATTCAATTATGCCTTTAACAACAACAATAACGGTCCATATACATTAACAGCTCCCGGTGGTGGGTTTAGTCCAAATAGCGGGTTGTTTTTCGATTACCAATATATCTGTGCGACAGATGTTCCATCAAACATTCAATTGAAGTGGGAAGCCTACGACAATGATGATGCT
>JBEIKR010000066.1:0-14361 GCA_040379705.1 Crocinitomicaceae bacterium | reverse complement strand
TTGTCCTTTGTCCTTCGAGGCTCAAAGAGCGAAGAAGTATCCTTTGTCCTTCATTTTCGAAGTAAGATCAAGTCTTTTAGCGCAGCGGTCCATTGTCCTATAGCGCAGCGGTCTATTGTCCTTTGTCCTTCGAGGCTCAAAGAGCGAAGAAGTATCCTTTGTCCTTCATTTTCGAAGTAAGATCAAGTCTTTTAGCGCAGCGGTCCATTGTCTTTAAGCGCAGCGGTCTTTTGTCCTTTGAAGCTCAAAGAGCGAAGAAGTATCCATTGTCCTTCAGTTTCGAAGTAAAATCAAGTCTTTTAGCGTAGCGGTCCATTGTCCTATAGCGCAGCGGTCTATTGTCTTTCTTACTTCCTGCACGCGTAAACAAACGCAGGAGGGAAATTCAAAGGCGTAAAGCGGATTTGCATTTTTTTGAATGTCTTTTTAATCTGCTTTTTGGATTGAAGCGAATACTGAAACTGCACATAATGACCATTTTCAACCAGCGCGTGATCAGCTGCACTCAATATAGAATCTCTTAGTTCTTTCGGGAAATTGGCCAAGGGAAGGGATGAAACAACAACATCTGCATGTGTCAGTCCTTCTTTATCAAGGTATTCTTGAATCTTTTCAGCACTGTCGTGAATCAATCGCACCCTTGGGTCGGAGTATCGATTACGAAGTTGGTCCATAAAATGGTCGTTGAGTTCAAACACCAACAAGATCGCATCAGGACGCATCAATTCAACAATCTTATCTGTAAAAACGCCCGTTCCAGGACCGAGCTCAACGATTACTTTTGCAGATGCAAAGTCAATGTCCTTCAACATCTTTTGCGCAAGAAACCGGGAACTTGGCGCCATGGCACCAACCATTTTTTTCTCTTGCCAAAATTGACGCAAAAAGGATTTTTTCTTTGACATGGTTATTCTTCCTTAAGTGCTAATTTACCGTTATTCACAATACCGTGAACCATTCCACGCAATTCATGACCAATAAAAGGAGTGTTTTTCGTTCCAGAAAGAATAACGCTGGAATTAAATGTCCAATTGATGTTTGGCGTAAATACAGTAAGGTCAGCTTTTGAACCCTCTGAAATTGAATGCATTTCGATACCGGCAATATTTCTAGCATTGATAGAAACGGCTTGAATGAAGGAGTGTAAATTGAATTCTTCACATGTCCCTAAACTTCCAAAAATAGTTTGAAGATTAAGTGAACCGAATGACGCATGATCAAACTCAACATCCTTTTCTTCGGTATCATGCGGACGGTGGTCGCTCACTATGGTATCTATTGTTCCGTCAACGACACCTTCCCATAGTGCTTTGCGGTCTGCTTCACGTCGGTAAGGTGGCAATACTTTATGATGGGTGTTGAAGTCGAGAACGGCAGTTTCATTGAAAATGAGATTCATGACATGTACATCACAGGTAACATTAAGGCCTTTGGCTTTCGCCTTGCGCACTAGAGAAACACTCTCAGCACACGAAATTCCGGTCAAATGCAAATAACCTTCCGTATACTCCAGCAAACGTAAATTTCTTTCCAACTGAATGACCTCGGCAACCGCAGCATCGGCCTTTAATCCAGTTTTTGTAGATGCCTCACCTTCATTGACCATTCCACTTCCTGCAATCGATGCGTCACGTGAAAAAGCGACGATTCTCCCATGGAAATTCTTCGCATATAAAAGGGCACGATACATAATCCCTGAACTTACAGGGACATTGTCATCCGAGAAAAGGCAGGCGCCAGATTGTTGCATGTCGTACATTTCTGAGAGTGTTTCACCTTTCATCTGTTGGGTGATGGCACCAATTGGATGGATTGACGTGACATGATTTTCACCTCGACGAAGCATATATTCAATGAGTGTTTTACCATCAACTACAGGCTGTGTGGAAGGTACGACACACACATGCGTATATCCTCCAGCAGCGGCGGCATCCAATCCTGAATTGATTGTTTCTTTATGTTCTTCTCCCGGATCGCAAAAATCTGCTTTCAAATCAACCCAACCCTGAGAAATATGAAGATTAACTCCTGCGATGACATGTGCATCTTCCGCATTGATTTCAGCTTCGATGCGTTCTATTCTCCCATCATTAACCAATACATCGTTCACTGTTTCATTGTGCGCTGAGGATGAATCGATGATGGTTGCTTTTTTAATTAGAATCTTCATAATCTGTTATTTCCAAAACTTAAGAACGAGCATTTCTCCAATAAGGAAGAGTAAGCCCAACAAAATAAATAGTTTCCAGTATTCGCGAGGTTTCTCAATGTCAATTTTTGCCATTGTATTTCCTTGATTCACTTCGGTGTAAGTGATATTTTCTTTACCACATGCCTCGAGTCCTTCAATGATTTCTTTTTCACTAAGACAATCAATATTCGATTCGATTCGGTCGTAATTCAACGATAACATCCCTTCAGGCTTTTCGTCAAAAATAGAGTAGCTACCTGCTGTTAAATTTTCAATGGCTTGATTTCCACTCAGTGAAATGTAGGTGATTTGTCCTTGGGTGCGTGTCATGGGGATGAAGTCAATCTTACCGTTTTTCAAATGGATTGGACTTTCGCCTTCGTTTTTCTTATAGAGGGGGAAAACAGAGGCTTTACCAATGGTCAAGGCATTTGGTGCCTTGCGCTGACTCATCTCTGCAATTCTCAACACCAAGGTTGGGAAAAGTGCGTCATCGGTAAAACTACCAAATGCATCTGTTAAAGCGCTTGTGAAGAGGAAGGCATTGATTGAACCACCCGAACGCATAAATAGTGGAGCGCCATTTTGTAGGTAAATCAATTCATACACTTGGTCATTTCCTGATTTTGATGTGCGATAGGCCTGTTTTATTGATGGAAGGTTCAAATCCTCTTTTTTCTTCTCAAACAAACCATAGAAAAAGGCATCGTCATATTCTAGGCGGTCAATTTTTACACCGGTATTGAACTTGCCGGTAAACGATGGCATTTGAATGTCAGAGAGTAATGTATTCCATGAACCCATCGCGCATTTTGCACCAGGAAACAAGGCCAACGTGCCTCCAGTTTCAGTAAATGACTTTAAGTCTGCTGCAAATGCAGAAGGAATCTCGTTTAATCCGTTGATGTAAACCAGGTCAATTCCAGCCAATCGATTGGCCGTGTATTCATTTTGATTGATGGATGTGACTGAATAAAACCGCTCGAGTGCATAGACCTGAGCAACGGCAGGTGAAGCATCCTCTCCATTGATCAAAAGGATTTTTGTTTCGCTGTCGGTGTACCATGAAAAGTAGTAATCATCGTCCCAAAATAACTGTTTATCATTAACTGTCAATGTTGCAGACTGATACCCTGTTTGTTTTTCAGTAAAGTTTAAGACCGTTTCTACTTGTTTTCCAGCCGGAAGATCTACGAAAACATCACGGCGGATAGATCCACTTTTGAAGGAGAGTTCAGCATTTGTAATATTCTCTTTTCCAGCATTTACAATGCGTACAGTAAGCTCACTGTTTTGCCCCACACGGTGAATAGGCGTCGAAAACCACACCGAATCGATGTATAGATTTCCTTTTTCTTGCGGGGTAAATTGAATCGGGTAGTAGTAGCCAGCTTGATCTTTTTGAATCTGTTTCAACTGACTTGTAGACTTTTGGAAGTCGGAGAGTAACAAATACTGTCTGGAACCGAGTTTTTCTCCTGCCTCTTCTTCACGGTCAAGAAAGCTGCGTTGCCATTGAAGAACATTATCAATTGAACGGTTTAATGCAACAGGCTTGATTTTGTCAATCATCTCAATGGCCTCTGCTTTGGTGATTAAGCGTTGTTCGATACCATCCATGGTGTTGGTGTTCAATAATATTCGAACATCCGCTGCCGCCTTTAGAACGATTCCGCGTGCAGTCTCGCATGCTTCAGAAATCAATTCTCCTTCAGCACCTTTGGCTGTCATGGAGTAGGAATTGTCGATGTAAATAGCAAGAACAGGGCTGCCTCCTTGGGTATTTTTGTTTTCGACAACTTTATAGGGCTGTGCAAAGGCGATGATTAAACAAGCAAGTGCCAAAAGCCTTAGCGCAAGTATGAGTAAATGTTTTAAGCGCTGTGTAGATCTAGTTTGCTGTTCGAGACGTTGAATGAACCTTAAACTGGAGAAGTATAGGATTTTATACTTTCTGAAATTGAATAAATGAATAATAATGGGAATCGCAAGAGAGAATAGGGCCCAAAGAAATTCTGGATAGACAAATTTCATGAATCAAAAATAGTGAAAAATACGCTTTGAACGAGCTATTCTTGTGGCAATCTTAAAACTTTTCGAATGCACCAATGCCGAAGAGTGCGAAATCATATTTAACAGGATCCGCAGCATCGAATTCTCTTAATTTGAACATCAACTCATCCAGGGCTTTCCAATCGTCTTGTTTTCGTGCTAAAAGTCCGAGATTTCGGGCATTGCGCGAAGTATGAACATCGAGCGGTAAATACAATTCTGACGTTGGAATGCTCTTCCAAAGTCCAAAGTCAACACCCTTTGAGGATTCTCTCACCATCCAACGCAAATACATGTTGATCCGTTTACACGCAGAATTGCGCAGTGGATCAGATACATGCTTCATGCTGCGTTGCAAATCATCTGTTTGAAAGAAGATGTTTCGAAAATTTGCAATTCTACCTTTCACACCTTCAATTTCTTGATGGGAGGAGAAGCATTCTTCAAGGTTCGAGCTTTTGTAAATCCGATGAAGGGATGCAAAAAATTGATTTAAGTCGGATGCATTAAATGTTCGGTGAACAAAGGTGCTGTTTTTCAGCGTTTTTGGAGAGTATTCACGGATGAAGGTCAATGGTTCATTTTCCATGATTTCGATGAGTTTTTCTCCGCTCGAAATAATTCCTTTTCGCGTGCCCCAGGCAATTGTTGAAATAAGAAAAGCAACAATTTCGATGTCTTCCTTGTGCTCAAAACGATGGGGTAACTGGATGGGGTCAGATTCAATAAAGGACCAATTTTCGTATTGTTCGGCTTTAAAATCGAGAAATTCTTTAAGTTCTTGATCAGTCATGTTGTACAAATACACCATCGCGCATGGTCAACATTCGATCGGCCATTCGGGCAAGCGAATCGTTGTGTGTTACGATAATAACTGTTTGATCAAATTCATCTCTGAGTTGAATGAAAAGTGCATGCAATTCTGCTGCGTTTTGAGAATCGAGGTTCCCTGATGGCTCGTCGGCAAAGATGATTTTTGGTTTGTTGATGAGTGCTCTACAAACCGCCGTTCTTTGTTGCTCACCACCAGACAATTCTGAAGGTTTGTGGTCAGCACGGTCTTTAAGCCCAAGTCGTTCAAGCAATACCAAAGCTTCATTTCGCGCTTCTTGCATGCTAACGCCTTTAATTAAGGCAGGGAGCATGACATTTTCAACGGCTGTAAATTCGGGCAACAATTGATGAAATTGGAAGATGAATGAAATTTCTTGATTTCGAAAAGCTGACAATTTCTTTCCATTTAATGTAAATGGATTCGTTCCACCAATTTCTAATGTTCCTAAATCAGGGGTGTCAAGGGTGCCTAAAATTTGAAGTAAGGTTGTTTTTCCTGCGCCTGAAGAACCCACAATAGCAACGATTTCTCCTTTGGCTACCGACAAATCGATGCCCTTAAGGATGTGAAGATCGTTGTAAGATTTGTGAATATTCTTGGCAACTAAAATCATTTTTTCATGTTTAATGTATGCCCCATTTTATCGCGCTTGGTCTTCATATACAGTTCATTATGTACATTACTTTCAATCTCTAATGGAACCGATTCAACAATCTCTAATCCGTATCCTACTAAGCCTGTTCTTTTCGTAGGATTGTTGGTAAGAAGGCGCATTTTCTTCACGCCAAGATCACGAATGATTTGCGCTCCAATGCCGTAATCACGTTCATCAGGTTTGAAACCAAGTTTGACATTGGCCTCCATAGTGTCAAAACCTTGCTCTTGAAGTTCGTATGCCTTTAATTTGTTGATTAAACCAATCCCTCGTCCTTCCTGGTTCATATAGATGATGACACCTTTTCCAGCATCCTCGATCATGTCCATGGCCTTGTGTAACTGAGGGCCGCAATCGCAACGGCAAGAACCAAAGATATCTCCTGTCAAGCATGACGAGTGAACGCGCACGAGAACGGGTTCATCTTTTTCCCAAGTGCCTTTGACTAAGGCGAGATGCTCTTGACCTGAATTCGTATCGCGGAAGGCGTGAAGCTGAAAGTTTCCATGTTCGGTGGGCATCTTTACTTCTACAAGTCGTTCAATCAATGATTCATTCTTGATGCGGTATTCAATCAAATCCTCAATCGAAACAATTTTCAGATCAAATTTCTGTGCAATTTCCATGAGCTGCGGAAGTCGCGCCATGGTTCCATCCTCATTCAGAATTTCAACGATCACTCCAGCTGGCTCAAATCCTGCCAAACGCGACAAATCAATGGCTGCCTCAGTATGACCTGCACGACGAAGAACCCCTCCTTTTTTAGCACGCAGCGGGAAGATATGTCCCGGCTTTCCAAGTTCATCAGGGTGAGTGGCTGGATCAATCAACGCTTGAATGGTTTTTGAGCGATCACTGGCCGAAATTCCCGTAGTGCACCCATGACCAATGAGGTCAACTGAAACTGTAAATGGTGTTTCATAAGTTGCTGAATTTGAACGCACCATAAGGTAAAGGCCTAGTTCGTCACAGCGGTCTTCTACCAAAGGAGCACAAATCAAACCCCGCCCATGTGTCGCCATGAAATTGATGATTTCAGGGGTAACATTTCGCGCAGCTGTCAGGAAATCTCCTTCGTTTTCTCGCTCCTCATCATCCACTACGATAATCACTCTTCCTTGTTGAATTTCTTCAATCGCCTCTTCAATCGTATTCAGCTTAATATCCATTGCTTTTTTTTCGTGGTATAAAATTACACTAAATCTATCATTGGACACAGGGAAATGTCTGATTTATCATTCGTTTGATGATTCGCGCATGAGTTCAATCAATTGCGCATTGGACTCTATCCAGCTGTAGTTGTTACGGACAAAATGTTGACCATTTCGCGCCATTTTTTCGTAATAATCTTTGTCATTCAGTAGTTTCTGAATGATTGAAACAAACTCGTCGGCACTATGTGCAATGCAAATCGACTCACCATCAATTGCACCGATTGGATCTCCAGCAAGCTTCGTTGTTATGCACGGAATCCCAAGTGCCATTGCCTCGAGTAATTTATTTTGCATCCCTGTACCAATCATCATTGGCGCGACAAATATGCGTCCTCTACAGTAGGCTTCCCGAATATCATCGACCCATCCGAGAAGTTCAATATTTTGTTCTTTACATATTTTCTCAACGAGCGCCGTTGGTGTTGCACCGGCGATGAGACAAGAAATGTTTTTTGCCCTTTGGAGAATTTGCGATGAAATGTATTCAACTGCTTCGATATTTGGCGCATAACTCAAGTTTCCGATAAAAACAATGTCTTTATCCGATTCAATCTGAGGATGCTCAAAAAATGATGGGGCTATGCCATTCGGGATGCAATGGATGTTTTTTCTTTTCGGATGAAATATGAATGATTGATCCTGGCGACTGATAATACTTGCGTGCTCGAAATAGTCAAAGATGCGCACTTCATAATTTTTTAAGCGTATGGATTCCATTCGAAAAAGACGTTTCGCATACCAAGGCGCACTGTCAATCCTTCGATCCATACCTTTCGAAAGGGCATCCATATAGTCAATAGTTTTTGGGCAATCGTGGTAATCTTTGATGTATTCTGACGCGCGAATAAGTTGACAGTATATGTGATTGGGTTTGATTTCTTTTAAAAGTGTGCGCATTCGTTTTGCATTTTTATAGGAATAAAAATAGCCAACTTGAAAAGGTCTTTGTGAAAAAAAACACAGAAATAAGTTAAAGAGAATAGTCATCCGACTACGCTTAAACACCTCAATTCTAGCGCAATAATTTGATAGTTTTTCTAGTGAAGATTGTGGGATGTCTGAGTCATTGATTGCAAATAATACTACGTTATATACCTCAGCAAGTCCAATGATTTGATAATACGCGCGCAGTTTGTCACCTTTCTCCAGAGGATAAGGAAATCGTGGCAAGACAACCACTAAAGTAGGTTTATTGTTATCGAAGACTTTCATTCAAATCCTTGGCTACTTTCGCCGGTGAGTAGTTTTCCTTTATGTGTGATTTCGCATTCATGCCGTATTTTTCTTTTAGTTCATCGTTGCTATTCAAAGCAACCGATTCTGAGATGAAATAATCGATAGAATCGGCTACCGACATACAATCTAAACAGGAGATTCCTTCTTTACCTATCGTGGTGGTTACAATGGGCGCACCAATGCTCATGGCTTCCAGCAATTTGATCCGCACGCCAGAACCCGATTGCAAGGGAAGAAGTAAGATCCCCGAATTGCGCATAAATTGAATGCTGTCAGGAACAAATCCAAGGCATGAGATGCCATCTCCTGCATTCAATTGATCGGTTCCTGCGCCGGCTATAGTTAATTGAGCTCTCGGAATCTCTGCTTTTATTCGAGGGAAAATTGTAGAAATCAATAGTTCAGCAGCTTCCTTGTTTGGTTCCCAATCCATTCCACCAATGAAAAAGAAACGATTTTCAGTAGTTGAAGAAGTGCTTTCGTCTTGATCAACGGAAACTGGAATTTCAACAATAGGAGTTTCAATTCCAAGTTTGAGAAATTTCTTCGAATCTTCAGGCGAAATTGAAAAGATACCATCGACACTATTCAATAGTTTAATTTCATCTTTTTGAAGCGCTTTTGCTAAAATTCGGATGATCCAAGATTTTCCTAATGGCTTCGAATTTTGCGCTAATGCCTTCCAAATCTCATGTTCCACATTGTGGGTTCTAATATAGACTTTTGATTGAGAATTAAGGCGAATTTCATCCAGGCACGCCGCGGAATATAATCCGTCAAGTACGATGGCATCAAAGGATTTGGAGTGTGAAAGTTCTTTGATTTTTTGGCAAAGTTCCGGTGTTCGGAATCGACTCAAATGGTATGAAACGCCACCGAGTATCTTTGTTAAAAGACTTAGTGGTTTGATCTTGGTGTCAATACAAATAGAGTGAAGATCAATGGAATTCTTTATTTCTTCCGGCCACACATCTTGGTTGAAAGGATGTTTGTGGGTTTCGAAGGTTAAATGTGTAATCTCATGCTTACCTCGAAGAAGTGCATCCAAAAAACGCTGAATGGCGACACATCCACCATCGATAGCTGGATAGGCTGGTTTGCTTGTGATGTAAAGCAGCCTCATTTCGACTTATTGCGTTTAAATCGTTTTAACCATGCCTCCTTGTCAAAAACAGGGGAGTCGTTGGCAGCGGATCGCATCAGGATAATCGCTATTGGCAATAATACCATGGACGCAAACCACATTCCGATGAATGGTGAAACAACTTGTGATGCCGCTAAACTATCCCCGACACTTATTAGGACAAAGTAAACCATGAAAAGAAGTGCAGCGATCACTACTGGAGCGCCAAATCCTCCTCGGCGAACAATGGCACCCAAAGGTGCACCAATGAAAAACAATACGATGATTGCGAAGGTCAGGGCAAATTTTCTATGAAACTCTATCCAATAGGTATTTAAATCGATTTCCATGACACGGATGTATTCATTTTGACCATCTAAGTTTTGATTCTTACGACGAATCTTCGCCTGAGCAGACTGTACCGCTGTGATTTTATCTGTTTCACTTAATTCTTCGTAGCGAATTACTCGTGGGTCCTCATCGATAAACGCTTGGTTGGCTTGAATAGCGATTTTTTCTCCTTTGAAATAGAGTGCCTGAAAGTAGGCATGGTCATTTTTTATGCTTGTCAAGAAGTTGTCTGTGATTTTACGCGCATTCGTTCGCACCGAATCAACGGCATGATAAATTTGAAATACATTGAGCATCTCATGCTTGTCTGTAAATAGGTCTTCTTCAGATCTGTTAAGTGCAAATCCTGAAAGGTCAATTTTATAGGTCGCTGCTTCAAATGAAGATCTTCTCGACGGTCGATTGCTGTTTTCGGAACGTAAAATTTGTCCGTTGGGTGCAAAAACAGGCGACTGTGGAGACAATTCTTCTGTGACGTAGCCATCTTTTAATTCAAAAAACAAATACTTCCCATTTTCTGACTTATAAATTTTTCCTTCTGCCGCACGAATTGTTTTTATTGTTTTCGGGTCAGTATGATCATGAAGTAAAATTCCCTTGAAGTGGTTATCAGACCCTTCATCCACTTTAATGGCATATCCATCCAATTCGTTGCTATACACTCCAGGTGTAAGGATGGCAGAAATCTTCGTGTTTTGAATGTCGTAAATGAGTGAATGCCACTTTAAATTCGCCACAGGAATGACATAATTCGCGAAATAGAAAGTTCCGCAAGCAATAATGAAGACAACCACTGCCAAGGGACGCATGACTCTATAAAGTGAGAGTCCACTGGCTTTTAATGCCGTAAGTTCATTGTTTTCCGATAAGTTCCCGAATGTCATAATGGATGACAGCAGCGTCGCAAGGGGCAGTGCCAATGGGATTAAACTCGCAGAAACATAAAAAAGAAGTTCTAGTATGACCCATGAGCTCAAGCCTTTACCCATTAAATCATCGATGTATTTCCAAAGAAATTGCATGATTAGTATGAACATCGATATGGCCAGGGTCACAAAAAATGGACCGACGAACGAACGAATACTGAATACATAAAGACGCTTCAAACGATTGAAATATATCGTGCAAAGTTAAGAAACGAAATCAAGCGAACGCTATTGTAAAAGTCACAAAGTGACTTCAAGATAATTGAGCCATTAAAAGGAAATTCTACTTTGAATTAAGCCCCAAGAACACGACGTAAATTGCTGATCTGTTTTTCCCAAAGACGACGTGATTCATCCACTTCATCTTCTTCAGCAAAATCAGTAACCGTCATGATGACAGCCTTAGTCATTGGGTCAACGGTTATCGTCATTTCAAAGTATGTATCCATGCCTTCTTCTTCATCGTCAATCCATTGAAAACGGATTCCAGCATTGGGCTTGCGGCTAATCAAACGCGCACTTTGCATACTTCCATCCCAAAAGAATGTGTACTCATCATCCTTAATATTCACATTGTCAGCAAACCATTCAGAAAGTCCACTTGGCGTTCCAATCATGTTATCCAATACGCGTGGTGATGTTTTCAAGAGGAACTCTAAATCGAATTTCACTTTTTCAGATACAGTAGTCGCCATTTTGTTTAATTTCGCAGTTAGTTATCGCAATATAAGTAAATCTTCTCAATGGCACTCGTTCACTCATTTGAAAAATCTGGAAATACGCTATTTAAATACCGCGGACAATTGCCAATTATTCTATTTTTACTGTCTGTTCCCGCCGTGTATTTTACTGATTATCAGTGCTTAAATGATAGTGAAGCACTTTCTGTAATCTTGTTGATAACTTGTTGCGTGTTTTCGTTTGTTGGACAGGTCATTCGTGCCATTGCTATCGGTACAAGCAATAAAAACACATCCGGAAGAAATACCAAAGAGCAAGTGGCTGAGGCCTTAAATACGAAAGGGATCTATTCTACTGTCCGACATCCATTGTATTTGGGGAATTATTTCATGTGGATTGGAATTGTGATCTTTACGTATAACATTTGGTTTATCCTTCTTTTCTCCTTGATTTTCTGGTTGTACTATGAGCGTATTATGTTTGCAGAAGAGCGTTTTTTAGAGCGTAAGTTTGGACAACCTTATGTTGATTGGTCAAACAGCGTCCCAGCATTCTGGCCAAGTTACAAGCGCTATATTCCAACAGAGATCCCATTTTCAATGAAAACGATTCTTCGTCGGGAGTATTCAGGAGTGACAGCAACAATTATCAGCTTTGTGTTCGTTGACTTTCTGCGTACATGGTTTACAAGCGGTGAAGTGCAGTTTACAATGAACCAAGGAATCATCGTCGGTATAGCTTTGGCTATTTCCTTAGTGTTGAGATCATTGAAACATTACACGAAAATTTTGTTCGAAGAAGACCGCTCGTAGTTTGGAAGTTAAGTGTAACTGTCCTAACTTAGAATAGTTAAACTTACAAACACATGAAACCACATGCTACTCGAGCGGCAATTTTTGCTGCCCATTTCTATCTTTTATGTCCAGTTTTTTCTCAATCGATCCATCAAGAGGAACTAGAGCGCTACAATGAATCAGGAAAAACAAGTGCTGAACATTACGAGAAAAGTACACCTCCTAGGAACGAATCATCAAGTAAATTAAATTGCAACCTCGACTATACTGTCTATGGTTGGCATCCTTACTGGATGGGTGGTGCATACACGAACTACCGTTGGGATTTGTTGAGTCACCTCTGTTTCTTTAGTTATGAAGTTGATCCATCGACAGGAGGACCAATTTCTACCCATGGATGGAGCACGAGTGCTGCGGTTACAGCAGCGTTGACAGAAGGAGTGAAAGTAACATTGTGTGTGACCTTATTTTCCGGGCATTCTACATTTTTGAACAGTTCAACGGCGAGGCAAAACCTAATAACGCAACTCATCAATCTTGTTTCTTCGAGAGGTGCACATGGTGTAAATATTGATTTCGAGGGGATACCTAGCAGTCAGTCGGTGAACTTCGCAAATTTCATGGTGGATCTTGCCAATCAAATGCATGCAGCAATTCCCGACTCAGAGGTGAGCACCGTCTTGTATGCGGTCGATTGGAATTCAGTATTCAACTTTTCCATCATGGAACCTGAGGTTGATCAATATGTGGTGATGGGCTATGATTATTACTACACGAACAGTGCAACGGCCGGTCCTGAAGATCCACTTTATCAATTCGGAAATACCTACAATTATACATTGTCACGAACGATTACCGATTATTTACATGACGGCTGTCCAGCTGAGAAGCTTATTTTGGGATTGCCTTATTACGGGCGCGAATGGTCGACGACCTCCTTAGCTATACCATCAGGGACAACTGCCGCAGGTGTGGCACGCACATATTCGACCGTTCGCGCAAATTCCTCAGGTAATTACTCGACAGCCAATCATACTTTCCGAAATGATTGCCGATCAGATCATTATGGGTTTCTCAATGGAACAATTCCAAAACAATGTTTCATCACAAAAGAAACTGCATTTGCTGAGAGGCTGGCTCATGTGCGTAGAGCAGGTATTGGCGGAATTGGCATTTGGGCGCTTGGTTATGATGGTGGATACGATGAGCTATGGAATACCATCGAGACCTATTTAACGGATTGTTATGAAGAACCTTGTTCTGGGATCATTCATGATTTTGGAGGTCCTGAGAAGAATTATTACAATGATGAAAACTACACTTGGACAATTGCGCCACCTGGAGCCACATCGATTGATGTTGATTTTAGCAGTTTTAATGTCGAGTCAGGATTTGATTTCTTGTATATCTATGATGGTCCCAGTGTTTCGTCGCCACAAATTTCAGGAAGTCCCTTTTCGGGAATGAATTCACCGGGATTTTTTACCTCTTCATCGGGTGCCTTAACATTTCGGTTTACCTCTGATATTTCAACGACTAAACCGGGGTTCATGGCCACGTATCTATGCCACCAAGGTCCACCATTGGCTGGATTTTCATTGCCTACATTAACAGTCTGTTCAGGAGATTCAATCTTGTTGTCCAATACTTCATTGAACGCCACGAATTATCAGTGGACCACAAGTAATGGAACATTCAGTTCGTCAATCATTGCTAATCCTTGGTTTACACCGCTGGAATCTGGCTCGACCGTCCTAAGTTTGACGGCGAGTAATTCATTTGGAAGCAATCAATTTACACAAGAAGTTACTATTGCGGTTGAACCCAATGCAACGGCACTTTTTTCGCCAAGTACTTTTCTAACTACACTGCCTAATGCTTTGGTGCAATTCACTAATGCCAGTACGAATGCGATTTCGTATCAATGGGATTTCGGCGATGGATCACAATCGACTATTCAGTCACCCGGACATCAATACACGACATCAGGCGTTTTCCCTGTGACATTGATTGCTGAAGCTACCATGTGTAAAAGCGATACGCTTATTCAAGAAATTACTGTTGGCTTTTTAGAACTGAAGGAGATTGATTCTACCACTTTGGTTTATCCAATTCCCTTTGAGGATGAATTATTAATCCAAGGATTATTGCTTGAATGGTGCAAAATTTTTGATATGGCCGGTAGGAAGGTGTTTGAGTCGGATTGCATTCAAAACGGGCACATCACTGGATTGGGAATATTGCAAACAGGTGCCTATTTTCTTGTTGCAGGAAAAGATAACGTTCATTGGTCGGTCAGAATA
>JBEIKR010000065.1:0-14648 GCA_040379705.1 Crocinitomicaceae bacterium | reverse complement strand
CCTTGTCTCAATTATCAAGTCTTAAAATCTTGACGTCTTAACATCTTGATAACCCTTGTCCTCGTTGGTGACTTCGAGACTTCCTTTGGAACCTAAGCCACAGAAGTATGAACAAGTCTTTTGTCCCTTGTCTTTTGTCCCTTGTCTCAATTATCAAGTCTTAAAATCTTGACGTCTTAGCATCTTGATATCCCTTGTCCTCGTTGGTGACTTCGAGACTTCCTTTGGAACCTAAGCCACAGAAGTATAAACAAGTCTTTTGTCTTTTGTCCCTTGTCTCAATTATCAAGTCTTAAAATCTTGATGTCTTAGCATCTTGATAACCCTTGTCCTCGTTGGTGACTTCGAGACTTCCTTCGGAACCTCAGTCACCGATGTATGAACAAGTCTTTTGTCTCTTGTCTTTTGAACCTTGTCTCAATTATCAAGTCTTAAAATCTTGACGTCTTAACATCTTGATGTCTTTTGTACCTATCTTCGCAAAATGAAATTCCTCGAGCAAATAAAACGCTACCTGCCTTATTTTGTCGATGTGTGGCAGTATATTGCGATTATCATCATTTTCATCCTTGCAGCAATCTTCATTTTATAAGACTCATTTTTTTGTAGCTTCGTTGAAAATAATGTTTCATGAAGCAATTGCTCTCACTATCTTTTCTTCTGTTCTTTGGAACAGCATTCAGTCAATTCAATACAGACACCCTTTCCCATGTTGATTATCAGGCGCTGCATGGCGCTAATCTTAATGATGTATGGGGTTATGTTGATGAATTAGGAAACGAATATGCAATTGTAGGAACGTCCAAGGGGACCTCGATTTTGAATGTGACGGATCCAACAAATCCAACTGAAGTGTTTTGGGTGCCAGGTACAGAATCAATTTGGCGTGATCCCTCTGTCAATGGAAACTATGCCTATGTGACAACTGAAGCCGAAGATGGTCTATTAATTATTGATTTAACACCACTTCCAACGTCAAATAATTTACCAACGGCAGTGTATACAGGACCAACGAGTTCACAATGGCAATCAGCTCATACCTGCTTTGTGGATGAGCAAGGATATGGTTACATCTTCGGTTCGAATCGCGGAAATGGTGGAGCCATTATTTTAGATTTATTCACGAATCCCATGGCGCCAATAGAGGTAGGGGAATTTGATGACTGGTATGTACATGATGGATTTGTGCGGAATGATACTATGTACCTAGCTCATATCTCAGATGGATTTTTTAGTATTGTTGACGCGTCAGATCGAACTGCACCAGTTTTGTTGAGCACCACGGTTTCTCCCAATAATTTTACCCATGCGATTTGGCCAACAGATAACGGAAGTTATGCCTTTGTCACCGATGAAGTTTCTGGGGCTTACATCACCGCATATGATATTTCCGATCCTTTGTCGATTGTCGAAATTGATCGTACACAGCATTCACCAGGGCAAGGGGTAGTTCCACACAATGTACATGTGCGCGGGGATTATCTCATTACAAGTTATTATTCTGATGGTGTTACTATTCATGATGTTACATCCCCAGACAATATGGTTCTTGTTGGCCGATTCGACACGTATCCTGGACAGACAACTGGATTTAATGGTTGCTGGGGTGTTTATCCTTACCTACCATCTTCTAATATCCTTGCCGCAGACATTTCAGAGGGACTTTTCATTATTGGAGTGAACTATCAAAAAGCATGTTATCTGCGAGGCCTGGTGACTGATGCTTCAAATAGCCAGGCTTTATCAGGCGTTCAAGTACAAATATTGACCAACGATCAATCAGATTTATCAACGACTTTGGGAGGCTATGCGACAGGAATTTCTTCGCCAGGAACCTATGCTGTTAAGTATTCGAAAGTGGGGTATTTTCCTCAAACGGTGAATGTGATATTGAATCAAGGACAAACGACCATTCAAGATATTCAACTTGTACCCATTCCACCATTCAATTTGACCGTAACGGTACTTGAAGAAGGCACACTGCAGCCTATTCCAGATGCTCAAATTCTTTTTTCAGCCCCTTTAATTGATCATACGGGAATCACCAATGGATTGGGGCAGGAAAATTTGGTGCTATACTATCAAGATTTTTATGAAGTTTACATTGGAATTTGGGGGCATGTTTCTGCTTGTTCTACGCTGTTGATAGATCAAAATACGGGTTCAGTTCAATTTATATTGCCAGTGGGGTATTTCGATGATTTTAAGATGGACTTGGGGTGGACTGTTAATAGTTCAGCTATCAGTGGCCGCTGGGAATTGGGCAGTCCAAATACAACAAATAGTGGTTCAGCTCCGGCCTTAGACGCCGAATATGATTGTGGCATTTCAGCCTATATCACAGGCAATGATATGTCACTTGATCCTGATTACGATGATGTTGATGGAGGATATACCACTCTTATTTCCCCAACGATGGATTTAACAAGTTATACTGATCCATATATCAATTTTAATCGATGGTTCTACTGTTACTATGGAGCTATACCTAATGACACCTTGAAAATTCTCTTGATCAATGGGGTGAATTCAGCGGTCGTTGATATGATTGGCGGAGAAGTATATCAACCTTCTTGGCAGTTTAGAGGAATTCGCGTAGCTGATTTTCTTCCTCTTAGTAATTCGATGCAGCTTATTGTGCGGGTATCAGACTATGACCCTGACGTGAACATTACGGAAGCAGGATTCGATCGTTTCTTTGTTTCTGAAGGTGATGTTACGGGGATATCAGAGGCTGCTCAGGATTTTAGGGTGTATCCGAATCCTTTTCAAGAGGCGATCACTATTGAAGGAATATTGGAAGAAACCAATTATGTGCTTTACAACGCGCTTGGATTAGAAATTCAACGCGGTGTCTTAATGCAGACGGAATCAAAGATTCTAACTAAAAATCTACCGTCCGGAGTATTCATACTTCAGTTGAATGGCGAGGTACACCGTGTTATCAAAGAATAGCTGTTAACTTATTGAAGGAAGCTTTCGCCCTCATCGAATTGAAGCATGTATATTTGTGGTGATCATACGCACAAACACGTGGAAAGAAAAGTAAATATATCCGTTGTTGTTCCTTTATTTAATGAGGAGGAATCGCTTCCAGAATTGCATGCATGGATTGTGCGCGTGATGAATGCTCATTCCTTCACTTATGAGCTTATATTTATTGATGATGGCAGTAAAGATTCATCATGGGAAATCATTGAATCACTGTGTGCGCAAGATTCCTCTGTTTATGGGATTAAATTTCAGCGCAACTACGGAAAATCGGCTGCGTTGCAAGTCGGGTTCGAGAAAGCTTCAGGAGAAGTGGTGGTGACTATGGATGCGGACCTTCAAGACTCCCCAGATGAAATACCTGAATTATACCGAATGATCATGCAAGAAGATTTCGATGTTGTTTCAGGCTGGAAGAAAAAAAGATATGACCCAATTACTAAAACGATCCCGACCAAGCTTTACAATTGGGCGGCAAGACGTTTGACAGGGATTCATTTGCATGACTTTAATTGTGGGTTGAAGGCCTACAAACTTGCCGTTGTAAAGAGTATCGAATTGTATGGTGATATGCATCGATACATACCACCTTTGGCCAAATATGCAGGATTTAATAAGATCGGTGAAAAAATAGTTCAGCACCAAGCGCGAAAGTACGGGGTGTCAAAATTTGGATTAAATCGATTTTTGAATGGACCTCTGGATTTACTTTCAGTGGTATTCATGGGTAAATTCGGAAAAAAACCAATGCACTTTTTTGGTGCCATAGGGACACTCATGTTCATTATCGGTTTTGGTTTCTCTGCGTATTTGGGCATTGATAAATTATTCATTGATCAAACTGCACGACTTATTGCAGACCGCACTGAGTTCTATATTGCACTTGCGGCCATGATTATTGGATCTCAGTTTTTCCTCGCTGGATTTCTTGCAGAATTGGTGGGTAGAAATTCATCCACAAGAAATGTCTATTTGATTGAAAAACGCACCGATGAAAATGAAGTGGGGCATTGACCACGCATGGACCTTATTTCTCGATCGTGATGGCGTCATTAATGAACGGTTGATGGGCGCATATGTGCGGACTGTAGATGAGTTCCACTTTTTACCTGAAGTACCAGAATCTATTGCGCAACTTTCAGCCATTTTTGGAAGAGTGCTTGTGGTCACTAATCAACAAGGAATAAGTAAAGGAATAATGACAGAACGTAACCTTCACGATGTTCATGCTTATATGTGCGCTGAAGTCGAAAATCATGGGGGGAAGATTGATAAATGTTACTTTGCGCCAGAAAAAGAAGGCGTTGATAGTACATTGAGAAAGCCTAGGCCTGGCATGGCGTATAGTGCCAAAGCCGATTTTCCAGAAATAAATTTTGAATACAGCGTAATGGTAGGTGATTCGGATAGTGATATTGTGTTCGGAAAGAACCTTGGCATGAAAACTGTCAGAATCCACACCCTCGAGCCTATAGGTGTTCATGCGGATGAAACATTTGTGAGCTTAAGTGAATTTTTAAAGTACGTGAAAAAATGAAAAATTTCTTGTTTATCTGCCTGTGTATGTTGCCCACTGTACTGTTGTCACAGGTAAATCAAAAGGATTCAAAAGGGAGAAAGCAAGGTCCGTGGAACAAGCTATACCCAAATAGCCGTGTTTTTGAGTATGAAGGCCAGTTCAAAGATGATAAGCCCGTTGGAACATTCACGTATTACTATCCTTCAAAAAAAAAGAAAGCAGTGATTATACATCAAGAGGGGACCGGAAGATCCATTGCCACATTTTATCATGAAGCTGGAGGAGTGATGAGCAAAGGTATTTATCGGAACTTGAAAAAAGATTCGATCTGGCTGAGTTATACACCATCTGGTAAATTGAGTACGAGCGAGAGTTATAAAAATGACTTATTGGACGGAAAGGTGATTATGTACTATTTGCCAGAGGAAGCTTCCGATAAATCATTAAAAATTTCTGCTACATACCTCTATTCAAAAGGATTATTAGAGGGGGAAAGTGTGGAATATTTTTTAAACGGAAAGATCAAATCGAAAGGTGTTTACAAACAAAACAAGAAGGTAGGGATTTGGGAGAGCTTTCATCCAAATGGACAAAAAATGAATGTATTGCGTTTTAAAGAGGGGGTTCAACATGGTTGGTCATATGCCTACGATACCCTAGGGAAAGAAATTGCCAAAAACTACTATTACAATGGACGTCGTTTGGAAGGAAAGGAACTCACCGAAAAACTTGAACAATTCAAGGCTTTAGGAATAGACCCAAATCAATAACATTTTTTGTATCTTGGAGCCATGAAAAGTGCGTTTCGCTTCATTCTGGTTATTCCCATACTTTCACTGGTGTTTCTCAATGCTTGTAAAAAGCAAGAGCCTTCGCCGGATATGGCATATTCCTATTTTGATTTGACGCATGGACGATTTATCATCTACGACGCAGTGAAGATCACCCATGATGCCGCGCAATCCCAACACGATACACTCGTTTATCAAATGAAAACAGTGATTGGCGATACTATCATTGATAATGAAGGGCGCACAGCGAATCGATTTTTGCGCTTTTTCAGAAATACGGAGTCAGATCCTTGGGTGCTTCAAGATATTTACACGACAATCATTGAAAATCGGCGTGCCGAACTGGTCGTAGAAAATCAACGGATCATCAAATTGGTCTTTGCGCCAACGTTGAGTAAATCGTGGAATGCCAATGCCTTTAATATGTTGTCAACGATGGACTGCTACTACAGAGCGATTGATAAAAAAGCGACAATCGGTGCACTTTCATTCGATAGCACCTTGATTGTTGAACAAGCAGATTTTTCCTCGTTAATAGGGCATGAGCGCAAGTATGAAGTATATGCCAAAGGCATCGGAATGGTATACACATTTTTTAAGGATTTGGAAATAGCGAATTTCGATACCCTCAATGTGAAAAAAGGCGATGAGCTATTTCTTACAATCAATAGTTTTGGGATTGAATGATTTTTCCTTTTTCAACCCTTTACATGATTGAATATTAAACAGCGTTATGACTATCAAAGATGTACATTTTGATTGCCGCCATTTTCGAGGTGCAATCCCCTGTAAACCGAATAAACGGAATGGTGCGGTTTGTGCGTCATGTACAGAGTATTCAAAAATTGAAAAACGCATACTCATTATAAAGTTAGGGGCGCTTGGTGATGTCATCCGAACAACACCTCTTGTTGTTCGTTATCGTAAAATGTATCCGAATGCACATATTACATGGTTGACACAATCTCCCGATATTTTACCGAAGGATGGACAAATAGACGTCATTTACCGCATGGATGCAGTATCACTGTTTACTATATCGAATACTAATTACGATCTCGCCATCAATTTAGATAAAGAACCAGAGGCGTGTATCCTGTTGGAAAAAGTAAATGCCCCAGAAAAGTATGGATACATACAGCATAATGGAGTGCTCTCAGCGGCAACTCCTGCCGCAGAACATAAGTTAATGACAGGATTCTTTGATAATTTATCGAAAGCGAATACCAAGAGTTATCCCGAAGAGATTTTCGAGATCTGTCACATTGACTTTCAAGGGGAAGATTATCTTATTCACCTAAATCGTGATTTGGCCAATAAATGGAAAATCAACATGGATAGTCATGCAAAAGGAGCGCAAATAGTTGGGTTGAATACTGGATGCGGACCGAGATGGAATACACGACTTTGGAGCGAACATGCATGGATTGAATTGGCCACGACGCTCAGGGAAGATGGATATTTTCCGATGTTTCTTGGGGGCGAACTTGAACATGAAAAAAATCTGCGCATGAGTCAGGCGGCTGATGTGTTTTATCCTGGACACTTTAGTTTGGGGGAGTTTATAGCCTTGACAGATTCGTGCGACGTCGTAGTGACTCAGGTTTCAATGATGATGCATATTGCTACTGCCTTGAAGAAAAAAATGGTCTTAATGAACACCATTTTCAATAAACATGAGTTTGAATTGTACAATCGCGGTGTCATTGTTGAGCCACCAAGACCATGTGAGTGCTATTATGGAAATACGTGTGTGCGCGGAAACTCATGCATGCATGAAATCATACCCTCTGTGGTGCGCAACGCTGTAAATGCCTTGAAATAAATCCATGAAAATTCGATTTCTATCTACTTTTTTTCCCTTTCGTGGCGGTATAGCCCAGTTCAACGCGTTGATGTATAGGGAATTGGAGAAAAATCACGATGTAGAAGCATTTACATTTAAGCGACAGTATCCAAACATACTTTTTCCCGGGCAAACACAATACGTAACGGAAAATGATGTCGCAGATAAAATTCCATCCAAAGCGATTTTGGATACGATCAATCCATTTACTTATCTGAGGTCTGCACGTATTTTAAAACGTTCGAATCCAGATGTGGTGATTACGAAATACTGGATGACTTTTTTCGCCCCAAGCCTAGGTTTTGTGTTGGGAAGATTAAAAGGTCGCGCCATTCGTATCAGTGTATTGGACAATGTAATACCGCATGAGCGTCGTTTTTTCGACAATGCCTGTAATCGATATTTTCTAAACAGAAACGATGGGTTTGTGGTGATGTCCGACAAAGTGCTGGCGGATTTACTTCATTATAAACCTGATGCGAAATATGTGCGAATGGATCATCCCGTGTATGATCATTTTGGCGCACGTTTGGAACAAAAGGAAGCGCTCAGCTCATTGGGGATAGAATACCATCCGGAGCACAAGTACCTCTTGTTTTTTGGTATTATCCGAAAGTATAAAGGACTCGATTTATTGATAGAAGCCATGTCGAAACTTGGTGAGGACTATCATTTATTGATTGCAGGAGAAGTGTATGGTTCGTTTGATGAATACCAATCTCTCATTGATCGGCATAATTTAACGCATCGTGTTCATCTTTTCAATCAGTATATTCCCGATGACAAGGTTGGGCAATACTTCTCAGCATCTGATGTATGTGTGTTGCCGTATCGATCGGCTACCCAAAGTGGAATCATTAGTATTTCAAAACATTTCGAAATTCCAGTTATTGCTACTGATGTGGGTGGATTGAAAGAATCTATTTCCCATGGAAAGACGGGATTGATGGTGGACCATGCCGAGCCACAACTCATTGCGGAATCGATCGAACACTATTTTACTGGTGACTTAAAAGAATCCTGTAAATTGTTGATTCGTGAGGAAAATGAACGAAATAGTTGGGAGGCTTTTTGCCGCAGAATCGTTGATTTTGCCGCAGAAATTCAATCCACAAATAGTCAATAAATGAATATTGGCTCATCCACTTTTCCACAAGTGCTTAAATACATCTAATCTAGTTTGCGTATGCCAAAGGTAAATTCTATATTTGCGGGCTAATTTGATAATTAACTTGACAATTCTGACATGCGTAACAAAGGATTTTTTTGGTTTATAACAATAATTTTAACAGCAGTTTGCTTGTACCAACTTTCATTCACATGGGTTGCGAGCTCTGTGGAAAAACAAGCGGATAAGGAGGCGACAGCTCGTGTTCAAATGCTTAAAAAGGAAGCTTCTGCGACTGGTGATAGTGCCTTATTGCCGAATGGACAATACGTTCATTTCGATCAGCCTGAAGGAGAGGATTTAGCAAAATCAGCGTTCATTAACCAAATTCTTAGTAAGAAAGCAGATAAAACTGTTTACTCTTTGTTTGGTTCTACATTCGCAGAAACGAAAAAACGCAGTTTGGCATTCGGACTTGACCTTGTTGGAGGGATGTCCGTAACCTTGGAAATTTCGATTCCTGAATTGATTCAGAATTATGCAAGGAATCAACGTGACTTACAGTTTAAGCGTCCCTTTGATAGCGCCATGCGTAAATACAAGGCACGTGGTGGAGATTTCATTTCTTTGTTCATCGCAGAGAATAAGAAAATCAATAAGTTTCCAGTCGTTCGTTTGTTAGGAACAACAGAAATTGAAGGGTTGAGTGCGAAATCATCAGATGATGAGGTGGAGTCATTCTTGAGAAACATTGCGTCTTCATCGATGGATGGTGTGGAGCAAATCATGAATAAGCGAATCAACCAATTCGGTGTTGCGCAACCAAACATTCAAAAAGACCCAGCGAATAATCGTTTGTATATCGAGCTTCCAGGTGTTCAAGATGAGGTGACCGTAGCGAAAAAATTGCGTTCTACTGCAAATCTTCAATTCTTCGAAACATATATGCCGTCTGAAATTCAGTCGTTCTGGCAAGAAGCAACAATGATTTCTCGCACTGAGGAGGTAATTGTAGAAGAAGTCGCTGTTGATCCATTGGATTCGGCTGCCGTTGCTGCGGCAGATTCTGCTCGAAAAGCGAAGCAAGAATCACTATCATCGTTGGGATCAACGGAGAAAGGCTTGGCTGATTATTTCAAGCCTGTAGGTGACTATGCGATTGGTTATGTTCCAGTGGATCCGAATGCTGAAATTGATCAAAAAGAATTGGTAGATAAAATTTTTGCTCGTGCTGATGTGATGGCTGTTTTCCCTGAAGATTTACGTTTCATGTGGGGGGCAGAGCCTGAAAGTGTTTCTGATAAAAAGAAAGACAAAGGATACTTCTTGTATGCCGTGAAAATGCCAGAAAATGGCAAAGCGAAAGTAGGAGGTAAGGATGTGAAAAATGCAACCACAGGGTACGATGACCAAAATGGTAAAGTAACCGTGGATTTGTCAATGACTGAGGAAGGTGCTGACAAATGGGCGGAAATGACAGGAAACAACGTGAACCGCATTGTGGCAATTACGATGGACAATGTCGTGTATAGCGCGCCACGTGTAATCAACCCGATTACTGGAGGGAATACGCAAATTTCAGGTTCGTTTACTATTGAAGAAGCGAAAGACCTTGCAGGTCTGTTGAATGGTGGAGCACTTCCTGCACCTTGCGTCATTAAAGAACAAACGATTGTAGGTCCAACCATTGGTGATGAAAACACGAAAGCAGGTTTGATTTCCTTCGGAATAGCCTTGTTAGTGGTATTTGCCTACATGTTCTTCTACTATGGAAAAGCAGGTTTGGTGGCTGACATCGCACTTTTGGCGAACATGATTTTCATCTTTGGTTCACTCGCTTCTTTTGGTGCGGTGCTTACCCTTGCGGGGATTGCAGGTATCGTATTGACCATTGGTATGGCGGTGGATGCCAACGTACTTGTCTTTGAGCGTATTCGTGAGGAGATTACGGCCGGAAAAGATCAAGCGACTGCAATTGATGAAGGATACAAAATGGCCCTATCATCAATCATTGATGCGAACGTAACAACCTTGTTGACGGCGGTAGTATTGAAAATCTTTGGTTCAGGACCAATTGAATCATTCGCGACAACATTGATCATCGGTATCTTTACATCTGTTTTTGCTGCCTTGGTGATCTCACGTTTGGTATTTATCTGGATGATGAAGAAAAATATGACCATCAACTTTGACACGAAAATAACGAAGGGGGCATTCAAAAATATCAATGTCAATTTCGTTTCGAATAGAAAGTTTTACTACATCATTTCAGGTGCCTTGGTGGCTGGTTCCATCATCATGGTGGTTGTTCGTGGAATGAACCCAAGTGTGGAATTCTCGGGTGGTCGTACGTTCGGTGTGCGTTTTGAGAAATCAGCAAAATCTGAAATCGAATACCTTCGTGAGAATATTTCGAAAACAATGCCAGGTTCATCGGTTGATATCAAAACCAAAAAAGACAACTACTTTGTTGAAATCACAACAAACTATAAGTTGTCTGATGAATCTGCCAATGAGGAAGTGAAAGCGAAATTGGGTGATGCATTGAAAGCATCAAAAGAAAAACTTGGAGGGTACAATATCGAAGAGTCTCGAAGTGTATCGGCTTCTGTTTCCGATGAGTTGATTAAAGGGTCCTTAATTGCGATTATACTTTCATTGGTGATGATGTTTGCCTACATCTTGTTGAGATTCGGAACTTGGCAGTATTCATCAGGTGCAATCCTTGCCTTGGCGCATGACGTGATTATCGTAATCGGTGTGTTTGCTGCGTTCCATGGTATCCTTCCTTTCAACATGGATCTTGACCAAGCATTCATTGCGGCAATCTTAACAGTCATCGGTTACTCGATCAACGATACCGTTATTGTCTATGACCGTATTCGTGAAGACCTATCGTGGAAGAAAGATGTGAAACAATCAGACGAAATTAATGGTGCATTGAACTCTACACTTTCGCGCACAATCAATACGTCATTCACGACATTCGTCGTACTCCTTGTGATCTTCCTATTCGGTGGTGCTGCAATTAAAGGATTCGTGTTCGCATTGATGATTGGTGTGTTCGTAGGAACGTACTCATCATTGTGCATTGCGACACCATTATTGATTGACCTAACTAAGAAGATTAAAGCGTAAATCGCAATAGATATCCAAAAGGAAAGGTCTGCTTCGGCAGGCCTTTTTTGTTTAATTAAAACCGAATGATTTCAGCGTATTCGCTGCGACGTAGGAAATCCCTTAAGATACTTCGTGCATCGCGGTCTTCTTGATAGATGTCGATAAAACGTTTCCATTTCAATGTCGGTTGGTGATTGAAATGGAATGGTGCATACCCATACCCGCTGAGGCTTCCTCGCTCCACCAAGACAAGGCTTTTTTCGCCTTTATGACGGCCTTTATCTACCAAATAAAAACTTTCCCCACTTAAGGTGAGTTTTTCGACCAGTGTATTGACACGGGTGTTGTAGTCATCTGCCGATTCTTCACCGATACAGGCACCATTGCATTCTTTAATGGAATGATGAAAACATGCCGACTGGGTAGGGTAGAGGTCACACAACTTTTGACATAGCATGTATTGCGTACAAATGGCTGTCAAATAATTGATTCCTTCTTGCTTTGTGGTGAAACTCATCAATGCAATATCATCCCGTTTTGATGTGAGTCCGATGTGTAGTCGTAAATATCCTGCTTGATCTTGAACATCAAACAACCCGTATGGAAACTTACTTTTCTTAAGTCGTTGGTTGTAGACAGGGCGATGTGCCTTAATCATTGCTGATTCGAGCAATAACGCAATTAACTCAGAGCCTGTAATCTCATATTCTATCCGACTAATTTCCTTCATCATTTGAATACCTTTCTTTGTCTTGGTATTTCTCAAATGCTGATCTACGCGTTGTTTAAGTTGTTTGCTCTTGCCGATGTATATGATTTGTCCGGTATCGTTGTAAAACGTATAAACCCCCGTTTTTGAAGGCACAGCATCGAGTTGCTCAAGGTCAAGGTTTGGATGTAATACTTTTGGGTTGACCTCATGTTGAATAAACGTAGAAAGTCCAGCGGAATCTTTTTCCACCAACATAGTAAACAGATGCGCCGTCGCCAAGGCATCTCCTCCTGCCCGATGTCGCCCCTTAATCTGAATACCAAGTTCAGCGGATAGTTTCCCTAAGCTATATGAGGCGTGTCCTGGAATAACGTAGCGAGAAGCGCGAACTGTGCATAAATGAGGTCGACGGTAATCGAATCCAAGATTTTTGAACTCTTGCCGAATTATTCCATAATCGAAGCCTACATTATGTGCAACAAAAATACAATCCTCCGTAAATTCAACAATCTCCTTGGCCAACTCATAAAATCGAGGAGCATTCTCCACCATTTTGTCATTGATCCCTGTGAGTCGAACAATAAATTCAGGAATACGCATCTCTGGATTGACGAGTGTCACAAATTCATCAATAACCTGAGTACCATCATGCTTGTAAATGGCAATTTCGGTGATCTTTGAATCCTTGGGACTTCCACCTGTTGTTTCAATATCTACGATGGCGTAATGCACAGAACGTAAAGGTAACGAATTCAACGGCGTAAAATGGATTGCATTCAAACTTTTGTTGATGCCTAAAAAACACGTATCTTTCGGACGATTAAACTGACTTTATACATCAATTAACCATGAAACACCTTCTTTCAGCACTCTTTGTTGTGCTTTTTACATTCGCTTTCGGACAAAGCAACTTGACTGTATTTAATAACGGCGGGCAACAGTTCTATGTCATTTTGAACGGCGTAAAACAGAATTTTCAACCTATGACGAATGTCGTAGTGAGCGGAATGAAGAACGGATCGTATTCTGTAAAATTGATTTTTGCAGACAAGAAGATACCGGATGTGGATAAGAACTTTTTTATCGATCAACCTCAGGACATTACAACACGTGTGATATTCAAAAAAGGTTTGCCGAAGTTGCAATGGATTGGTGCGGTACCAACAGTTGGAGCGTCTCAATCAACGGATGTCATCGTTTACCGACCAGATAATAATGCCATCTATAGTGATGCACCTACAACGCCAGTGGTAACCACACCAACGAATACGGTGAACACCACTGGAAATGTGACTACAAATACTAGTGGAACGTTGAATACTACAGGCAATGTGAATGGAAATACAGCGGTAATGAATTCGCAATCGAATGGTGGCACTGTTTCACAAACAACAACGACACAAACAACAACGACAACAACGGGAACACCGACCACAACGACAACCACCAATACGCCAAATGGAATAGGGGGGATGAATATTTCCATCAATGTGAATGACCCTATGAATGGTGGTGGTCAGATCAATATGAATATGGGGGGAATTGGAACAACAACGGCGACTCAAAATGCACAAACGACACAGCAGTCAACAACCGTAACTACCACTACAGTAACTTCTAGTTCAACGACGAATGGCAACACCACATTGAATACGAATGGAGGTACAATGCAAGGTAACACAACGTATCAGAACACACAAGGCAACACTAGCTTCCAAAATACAAATACACAAGGTAACACGACGTTTCAATCAAACAATACACAGTCAACCCAGACACCTGTGCAGGTCCAATCCACAAATGGGTATTGCAAGAATATTTTGGGTGATGCGAATGCGAAAGTGGCAGAGTTGAAGGACCTATCTTTTGCGTCAGATCGCACTGATGCCATCATGATGGATTTGAAAACCTACTGTTTAACAGCGAGTCAAGCTTACCAAATATTGGAAGTGCTCGAATTTGATTCAGACCGTCTAGAATGCGCGAAGTTCCTTTCAGACCGTGTGATTGATAAAGACAACATCGGAATTTTGTACAAGCTCTTTAGTTTCGAATCGAGTAAGATGGAATTGAGACAATACATCAGCTCGAAGAAATAAGAATTAGAAAATGAATGTTTATTCAAATAGGCCCCGGGAATAATATCTCGGGGTTTTTTGTTTTATCAGAGAGGTTTTTTAGGATGTAAGGGACTACTTTGTTCCAAATTCGCCCCACTTTGAGTAGTTCAAGTGTTCCTCCCCCTTAGTGCCCCTCCACGAGTGGGAAATTGATCGTAACCCCTCTTAAAATTGTAACGCTAACTTATAATCTCTAGAGAAGTGGGAATTATTTTCCCCGCGGGAGCGCCGTCCCGAAAGGGACGATTCGGGAGGGATTAAGTGGGAGGTATTGAATAACGCAGGATTAAAGGAGATGCTATTCCCCATTATTATTCAAACAAAAAAAAATGCTGACCGAAGCCAGCATTTAGAATATGTTTGTATGGTTAATTAAGCGTGAACGCCCATTACTTCAGCCATCTTAGCACCTATTTGAGCTGGAGAATCAACAACGTGAAT
>JBEIKR010000064.1:0-14654 GCA_040379705.1 Crocinitomicaceae bacterium | reverse complement strand
GTTGGGCGATCTTCCACTGGCTTCGTGAAAATCTGCAATAAGTATCCTTCTTCGTCTGCGTCAACTAGGATGCCTAATTTTTGAATTTCTGGTATTGGTTCCTTCATCAATTCCATATGTACACCCAAACGTGCTGGGATCTCATCATAGTAGGCTTGCGGTGGAGCAGAAAGAAACTCGACACCTCGTGCTCTCAATTGAGCAACGGTTTCAAGGATGTTATCAGTAGCCACTGCAATATGCTGCGCGCCAGGACCTTCGTAAAAATCTATATACTCCTCAATTTGTGAACGCTTGTTTCCTTTTGCTGGTTCATTGATTGGGAATTTAATCCGACCATTGCCATTGCTCATTACTTTGGACATCAATGCCGAATATTCTGTGTGAATGGTTTTGTCGTCGAATGAAAGAAAATTTACAAATCCCATCACATCTTCATACCATTTTACCCATGTATTCATTTCACCCCAACCGACATTGCCAACCATGTGGTCGATAAATTTAAGCCCTACAGGCGATGGGTTATAGTCAGATTCCCATTTTTGGTAGCCCGGAAGGAATGTGCCTGTATAATTTTTGCGTTCAACGAACATATGAACGGTTTCTCCATAGGTGTAAATTCCTGAGCGTACGACTTCTCCATGCGCATCTTTTTCAACGGTAGGCTCCATGAATGATTTCGCACCACGGCTTGTCGTTTCTTCCCAAGATTTTGTCGCATCATCCACCCAAAGTGCAATCACCTTAACACCGTCACCATGTTTCTTCACATGCTCTCCGATGGCTGAATCACTGTTCAAGGCTGTGGTCAACACGAGTCTAATTTTATCTTGTTTCAGCACATACGAAGCACGATCGGGAACGCCTGTTTCCAATCCCGCATAGGCCAATGATTGGAATCCAAAGGCTGTCTTGTAAAAGTGTGCCGCTTGCTTCGCGTTTCCTACATAAAATTCAACATAATCGGTTCCCAACAAAGGCAGGAAATCTTGTGCCCCTTCGAAGATTTTCTCAAGGCCGTATTCTACGTTTTTAACTATTTTGCTCATCGTGAGTATTGTCTTTTTTTCGTGTGGCTAAATTAACGATTTCTATGCTCCTATCCAGCTTTTGTGGTAATCAGGATCTTGCAAGTCTAAGGCGCGCTTTGTCAGCTTTAGTGGTTTGAATGTATCCACCATCACAGCCAATTCTTGCGTTTCCTTTTTTCCGATACTTCTTTCGTAAGCGCCAGGATGCGGCCCGTGGGGGATTCCAGCTGGGTGCAGGGTGATTTGACCTTTAGCGATGTTGTTGCGGCTCATAAAGTCACCATCCACGTAGTAAATCACTTCATCTGAATCGATGTTGCTGTGGTTGTAAGGTGCTGGAATGGAGTCTGGATGATAATCATAAAGTCGCGGAACAAATGAACACATCACAAATCCACCAGTCTCAAATGTTTGATGCACGGGAGGTGGTTGGTGAACTCGACCTGTGATTGGTTCGAATTCGTGAATAGAGAAGGCATAAGGAAAATTGTAACCGTCCCAACCGACAACATTAAACGGATGGTTTGCATATACATAGTCGTACATTACATCTTGCTTCTTAATACGTACTAGGAATTCTCCCGTTGCATCTATTGGTTCCAAGGTGTGTGGTGGACGGATATCGCGCTCACAGTACGGTGAATGTTCCAATAATTGCCCAAACCAGTTGCGGTAACGCTTTGGTGTGTATACGGGACTAAACGACTGAACGATAAATAGGCGGTTATCGCTGTCTTTGAAATGCATTTGGTAAATCATTCCGCGAGGAATCACAAGGTAATCACCGTAACCAAAGTCGATATTCCCAAGTTGCGTTTTCAGCGTTCCTTCACCTTTGTGGACGAAAATGATCTCATCAGCATCGGCGTTTTTATAGAAATAGTCTGTCATTGAATGGCGCGGTGATGCCAATTCAATGTAACAATCTGAATTCACTAAAACGGGAACGCGACTTTCAAGAAAGTCATCTTGAGGCGTTACATTGAATCCAACCAATGACCGCATCGTCATGTTTTTTTCTAAACCTATTTCAGGAGCCACATTGGTTGTTCCTTTGATTTCGCGAACGATGGTCGGTGGTTGAATGTGGTAAAGTAAACTTGACATGCCATCAAATCCAATGGTGCCAAACAATTGCTCATGGTACAAAGATCCATCAGGCTGACGGAACACTACATGGCGTTTTTGAGGGATACTTCCTAGTCTATGGTAAAAAGGCATACGGTTTAGTTATAAGTTTTATACAGTCCTATTTCGCAGTAGTAATTTCTCACCACATGTATTTTACTGACATTTTATCTATAGCGCATTGGTGCAGTGCCTTAAATGTCAGTATGGCAAAAATAACTATTCAACAAAAGTGGAAAAAATGACCAGCGTCATAATTTTAATGAATTGAGATTATTTTCCAATTTGATATTCTCAAATTCTTTCAAATGATACCTTTGTTGTCTAGAGCATAGCCAATGTCAAAAATACTTATAATCGGTGCATGTGGACAAATCGGTACTGAACTTGTCCTTGAATTAAGAAATCTGAAGGGTGCGAAGAATGTAATTGCAGCGGATGTGAGGGATGAATGTCCCGCCATTATCGCTGATGGACCCTATGTAAAAATGGACATCTTGGATCGCGCATCTGTCCGTGAGTATATCATTGAAAATCATGTAGATGAAGTGTATTTACTGGCGGCCTTGTTATCGGCAACCGCAGAAAAAAATCCTGACTTCGCATGGCGTCTAAATATGGAGGGTTTGTTTACCATTCTAGATTTGGCAAAGGAAAAACACTTAAAAAAAATCTTTTGGCCAAGCTCAATCGCAGTATTTGGTCCAACAACACCTCGTTACAACACGCCGCAATATACTGTGATGGAGCCTTCAACAGTCTATGGTATTTCAAAGCAGGCTGGTGAGCGTTGGTGCGAATATTATTTCAATAAGTTTGGTGTAGATGTGCGCAGCATTCGTTACCCTGGGCTCATTTCATACACCAGTTTGCCAGGTGGTGGAACAACGGATTATGCGGTAGATATTTTTTATCAAGCAAAAATGAATAAGGATTACAATTGCTTTTTGCGCGATGACTCCGCTTTGCCAATGATGTACATGGCCGATGCGATTCGCGCCACCATTGAATTGATGGAGGCCCCGGCTGAAAAAGTACGCGTCCGTTCTTCGTATAATCTATCGGGATGCAGCTTCACGCCAGCGGAACTTGTGGCAGCCATTCGTGTGCATCGGCCCGATTTCAATGTGAGTTATGTACCTGATTTTCGCCAACAAATTGCGGATAGCTGGCCCGCATCAATCGATGATAGTGCTGCAAGAAAAGATTGGGGCTGGAAAGAACATTTCGGAACTGCGGAGATGGTTGAAATTATGCTGGAGAATGTGGATCCATCAAAATTGAATTGAGTTTTTGAAATTCAAAAAAAGTACACTACCTTTCAGTCACTTATGACGAGCTAATTTCTCGAAGATGCGTGCAAGCCGTTTTTCCTTTTCATTCCTTTTTCCCATGTTGATGGCGCTCTTGTGCATGTCCGTTTTGGGCGATGGCGTGAATCAGAAAGATAGTCAAGGCCGCAAGCAAGGGAAATGGATTTATTTAGGAAAAGATCGACCGCAAGAAGGATATCCTTCAGATGGTAAAATTGAGGAAGGCAGCTATCTGAATGATCGAAAAGAGGGGCTTTGGATTAAGTACCACAACGATGGGAAAACACCCAAACTTAGAGGGGAATACCACAACAATCGTCCTGAAGGAAGCTACGTGAAGTTCTATCCAAATGGAAAGGTCAAAGAACGAGGAACTTTTGAATTGAACGAATACAAAGATTCACTGAAGCGTTATCATGAAAATGGAAAATTAGAATATGAAGCTAATTTTTCTTCCCAAGGACAGGAAACAGGTACTGTGAAATATTATTATCCGAACGGACAAATTGAATTTCAATACCAGGCGAGCAACGGACAACCTGAAGGAAAGGCAGTGAGATATTACGAAAATGGCGATGTCAAGGAGGTGATTTATTACGGAACGGATGGTGCTATAAAGAAAAGCGAACCGCGTGAGATGGTCAACCCTGCAGTGAAAGTGACAGACCCTGGTGCCTCGGTAACACCTGCACCTCAAATTCCAATCCCAAATACTAAAGGTGCAAAGTTTCTACCTAATGGCTACAACAAGGTGTACAATGCCAACGACGAAATCTGGCAAGACGGGGACTTCAAGAATGGCAATCTTTGGGATGGTAAGGTCTATGAATACGATCGTGATGGCATCTTGCTAAAAGTTAAGGTGTTTAAGAATGGAGTTTACCACTCTGATGGTCAACTTTGATTAGAGTACCTTTCCGATGGAATTCGTATCTTTGGCTGAATTCGGATTTTCTGTTGAATGAGCAAACTTAAACTTTCCCCTCAATTTCTCGCGATACCCGCATCTCCCTCGATTGACAAGGTAGGCGTAGAGGAACGCTGTGCGCGATTCCAAACGCGAAGCATAAAAAATGCATCGAAGATGCAAGGGCTGAGGATGGTCTTAAACATGATTGATTTAACCACCCTTGAAGGAAAAGATACGCCCGGAAAGGTGAAGCAAATGTGTTACAAAGCGCAGCATTTGCACGATTCTTACCCCGATTTACCGACCGTTGCAGCGGTTTGCGTATATCCATCGATGGTCGGTGTTGCACGCAAAGAATTGAAGGATTCTATGGTGAAAATCGCATCTGTTTCGACAGCATTTCCAAGCGGTCAGGCACCCATGTCTGTAAAGTTGGAAGATACGCGCTTTGCAGTAGGGGAAGGAGCAGACGAAATTGATATGGTCATCTCACGAGGGAAGTTTCTTTCGGGTGAGCATAATTTTGTGTTTGATGAAATTGCTGCGATCAAAGAGGCGTGTGGAAAGGCACGATTGAAGGTCATCTTGGAAACAGGTGAACTTTCAACATTAGACAATGTTCGTCGTGCAAGCGATATTGCGATACATGCAGGAGCAGATTTCATTAAAACATCTACAGGAAAAATTCAACCTGCAGCAACAATGCAAGTAACTTATACCATGTTGATGGCTATTCGTGAACATTACGACCGCACAGGAAAAATGGTTGGAATGAAGCCGGCGGGTGGAATTTCAACATCGAAGCTCGCCCTACACAATCTCGTGATGGTAAAGGAGGTGCTCGGTGAACAATGGCTAACCAATGAATGGTTTCGTTTTGGAGCTAGCAGCCTAGCGAACGATGTACTGATGCAAATTTTGAAAACGGAGACAGGAAATTACCAGTCTGCAGATTATTTTTCAATTGATTGATATGGCGAAAAAAACCAATAAAACCTCAGAATCCATGTGGGACTATGCGCCATCACTGGAAAGTACTGGACACATCGACCTTAAAGAGTCGTATGACTTATACATTGACGGGAAATGGGTAAAACCATCGTCAGGAAAGTACTTTGAAACAATTAATCCAGCCAATGAAAAGGTGCTTGCTAAAGTCGCACATGGTAACGAAAAGGATGTCGATCGTGCGGTGAAAGCCGCCAAGAAAGCATATGATACGGTATGGTCGAAAATGGCCGCTTCGGAACGCGCAAAATACATTTTTAGAATTGCCCGGTTGATGCAAGAACGTGCGCGAGAATTGGCGGTGATTGAAACATTGGATGCAGGGAAGTCGATCCGTGAATCGCGTGACATCGATGTTCCATTGGCATGCAATCACTTCTTCTATTATGCGGGTTGGGCCGATAAGCTAGAATACGCATTTCCAAATAGAAACTTCGAACCAATAGGTGTAGTAGGTCAAATTATTCCATGGAACTTTCCACTGTTGATGGCAGCGTGGAAGATCGCTCCGGCTTTAGCAGCAGGGAACACTGTAGTGCTTAAACCCGCTGAGACAACGCCATTGACGGCATTGAAATTGGCTGAGATCATAGAATTGTCTGGATTACCTGCCGGTGTAGTGAATATCGTAACAGGATTTGGAGATACAGGTGCAGCCATTGTGGAGCATCCTGAGGTCAATAAGGTAGCATTTACCGGTTCAACAGCGGTAGGAAAGCACATTCAACGTGCCGTGGCTGGCACCGACAAAAAGGTGACGCTTGAACTCGGCGGTAAATCATCTAACATCATCTTTGAAGATGCACCGATTGATCAAGCGGTGGAAGGCATCATCAATGGTATTTTCTTCAATCAAGGCCATGTCTGCTGCGCAGGTTCGCGTCTGTTTGTGCAAGAGTCGGTGGCTGAATTGGTTGTACGCAAATTGAAACAGCGTATGGATTCATTGTATGTCGGTGATCCCTTGGATAAGAACACAGACATTGGTGCCATCAACTCGAAAGAGCAATTGGAAGTGATCAATAAATACATCAAGATCGGAATCGAAGAAGGTGCTGAAATGTATCAGCCGAACTGCGAGATCCCATCAAAAGGATACTTCTGCAAGCCAACACTTTTCTCCAATGTGGCTCAATCCAATGTGATTGCCCAAGAAGAGATTTTTGGACCGGTGCTGACCATTCAAACATTCAGAACGGTCGATGAGGTGATTCAGAAAGCCAATAATTCGCCGTATGGATTAGCAGCGGGAGTATGGACGGACAAAGGTTCGCGCATATTCAACTTAACGACGAAGTTGCGCGCTGGTGTGGTTTGGGCAAATACCTACAACAAGTTTGACCCAGCTTCTCCGTTCGGAGGATATAAAGAAAGTGGTTTTGGCCGTGAAGGTGGACTTCATGGTCTTCGTGCGTATGTAAAATTGAAATAAGATGACACGCTTGCAAGTGCTTAAAACATATAAGATTTTCATTGGTGGTCAATTTCCGAGAACGGAATCTGGACGCTATTATACACTCATGGGGAATGATGCGAATGCCATTGCCAATGTGTGTTTATCTTCACGAAAAGATACGCGAAATGCGGTGGTAGCAGCTCGAAAAGCTTTTGGTTCTTGGTCGGAGCGCAGTGCCTTTAACCGCGGACAAATAGTCTATCGGATCGCTGAAATGCTCGAAGGTCGTCGTTCACAGTTTATCGAGGAACTTCAACTCATGGGGCTTTCTGCTGCCAATGCAGCGAAGGAAGTCGATGCATCGGTAGATCGAATAGTGTATTATGCGGGTTGGTGCGACAAGTACCAGCAAATCGTTAGTTCAGTGAATCCAGTCTCATCCTCCCACTTCAATTTTTCTGTGGCTGAAGCTACGGGTGTAGTGGGGATTATTGCACCAGAAGAAAGTCCACTTCTTGGTTTGGTTTCGTTACTTATTCCTGCCATTGCTGGCGGAAATACGGTTATTCTTGTTGCATCTGAGAAGTATCCACTTTCAGCGGTGACATTGGCTGAGGTTATTCATTCGTCCGATTTACCCGGTGGTGTCGTTAATATTCTTACCGGAACTGTGGGTGAGCTAATGCCACCTTTGGCTTCTCACCTCGATGTGAATGCGATGACGAGCTCAGGCTTAACCCAAGATATGGCCAGCGCGATGCAGGTTCAGGCGGCGGAGAATGTCAAAAGAGTATTCAATTATCCTGCAATGGATTGGAGCAAACCGTCGTCACAAGGGTTATCGATGATTGAAGATTTGCAAGAAATTAAAACGACATGGCACCCCATTGAAAACATTGGTGGCGCAACCAGTTCGTATTAATGATAATCTACATTAATTGGAATATGGTACTTGCTACGAACGGCTTTTCCGTTGTTGGAGGCCGGAATCCATTTTTCTTTGAAGCGATCAACTAAAAGGACAGAATTAAGCGTGTGACCGCAATGGTCAATGCAGTTTAATTGCGTGATGGTTCCGTCTATCTCTACGATAAACATGATGTGTAGTCGTCCCAAACAAGTGATGTCTTGATCTTCTGTGATTTCTAAGTCATCAAAAATATCGAATAGGGAGAAACAAAATTCATTTAGACCTTGCTTTGGTGCTGCCTCAGTGTCAGGATACTCATACACGGTAGTGTCTTGCTGTGCGGTGATATCGACAGTAAGACAGAGTAGGATAGCTATGAAAATGAACTTTTTCATCAAAAAAAATCCCTACCGAAGTAGGGATTGTATTTTAGTTCAATGTAAAGTTGATTGGGAGTCGACAACGTGTTCGAGACTTTTTCCCTTTTGCTTCACCTGGCGCCCAAGCTGGCATGTTACGCAAAAGTCGTTTTGCTTCTTTGTCAAGGTCAGTACTCACTCCACGCTCAATGGCAATGTTTGTAATTGAACCATCTGTTTCAACAACGAAAGAGAGGTACACACGTCCTTGTTCGTTCAAGTCAATCGATGTTTCTGGATATTGTACGTTCTCTGCAATCCACTTCTGCATAGCAGCAGGTCCACCGGGGAAGGCTGCTTCAACGTCCGGAAATTCGATAATCTCCTCTTCTACAGCGATTACTGTTTCTTCACCGATTGGAATGTCTGGCACAATCACTTCAACTTGGGCAACAGGCTCTGTTTCCGTGTTTTCTTCAATGATGATATCTTCCGCAACGGGCATAGGAGCTTCCACTTGTGGAGCCTGTGGCGGTGGTGGAGTGTCTTCTTTTTTCTGCTCTTCTTCTGTATTAATTACAGCAGCTTGCGTTTCTACTTTTGCATTATCAGTATTCTCTACCGCAGCGGTATAAGAAAATGAGGCCAATACAAGGCTGCCAGTAAATAGAAGTCCAACCATTACGATTGGCATGCGCATTTTGTCAATGTTCGCTTCTTCACTTTTCTTAAGTTCCATAGTCGAATTTTGTTAGAGTGTAAATATACAATTTTTTCAATTTGATTCACCTGAAATTTTCAGGCCGCCGCGGATTTGCAAACTTCGGACCAAAAATTAAAAATTGTGTGAATTTTTATCCTACTAATGCTTCATACGCAGCAGCATCAAGCAAATCATTCAATTGCGCTGCATCTGAGATTTTCACCTTGATCATCCACCCATCGCCGTAAGGGTCTGAATTTACCAACTCAGGATCACCATCTAATTTTTCATTTAATTCAATGATTTCACCAGAAATAGGCATGAACAAATCAGAAACAGTTTTCACCGCTTCAACAGAACCGAAAACTTCTTCTTGATCCAAGGTTTCACCTTCTGTTGTGATATCAACAAATACGATATCTCCTAGTTCACTTTGTGCAAAATCGGTAATCCCAATCGTAGCAATATCCCCTTCAACAACCACCCATTCATGGTCTTTTGTGTACTTCAAGTTCTGTGGTATATTCATCTGTTCAATAATTTTGGACAAATGTATAATATTTCTTGTGGGTGGAATTCACTTCAATGATTTTGTTCTTCACAATTCTTGGAATCTTTTTGACTAATTTTGCTTCATTATGGTAAATCAAGACCAATTAAAGGAAATAACACAGCGCATTGAGGCGATTTCAGGGTATTTAAAGATACCTGAAAAAAGGATGCAGTTGGGTGAGGAGGAGCTAAAAACGCAGGATCCAAGTTTTTGGGATGATCCCAAAGCTGCTGAAGCCCAAATGAAGAATATCCGAGGATTGAAGGTGTGGGTTGCGGCCTATGATCAATTGAAACGTGGACTGGATGACCTTGAGGTCTTGATTGAATTTGTGAAAGAAGGTGCAGCGGAAGAATCGGAGGTGGATGTGCAACATGCTGATTTGGTAAAGAATGTGGAGGAGTTGGAGCTTAAAAATATGCTTTCAGGCGAGGAAGATTCGCTCAGTGCAGTTTTGCAAATTACGGCAGGTGCCGGTGGTACAGAGAGTTGCGATTGGGCATCTTTACTCATGCGCATGTACATGATGTGGGGTCAAAAGAATGGGTATAAAATCAAAGAGCTCAATTACCAAGATGGTGATGTAGCAGGGATAAAAACAGTAACACTTGAATTTGAAGGAGAATTTGCCTTCGGTTATTTGAAGGGGGAAAATGGAGTGCATCGGCTTGTGCGAATTTCTCCATTTGACTCCAATGCAAAGCGTCATACTTCCTTTGCATCTGTGTATGTGTATCCGCTTGTAGATGACAATATTGAAATTAACGTAAACCCAGCCGACATCACTTGGGACACATTCCGTTCGGGTGGTGCTGGAGGGCAAAATGTGAACAAGGTTGAAACCGCAGTTCGATTGCGGCATGCTCCATCAGGGATCATTATCGAAAACTCAGAATCTAGATCTCAGCTAGCGAACAAGGAAAAAGCGATGCAGTTGTTGCGTTCTCAGTTGTATGAATTGGAATTGCGTGCACGTTTGGAAAAACGAAGTGAAATTGAGGCTGGAAAAAAGAAAATCGAGTGGGGATCTCAAATTCGTAATTATGTCATGCACCCATACAAATTGGTGAAAGATGTGCGTACAGGAATGGAGACCGTCAATGTGGATGGTGTGATGAATGGCGACATCGATGAATTCCTAAAAGCATTCCTCATGATGTATGGAAGTTAATCAGCCATGAGTATTACAGTATATCATAACCCGCGATGTTCAAAAAGTCGCTGTGCACTCGAATACCTTAAGGATCGACGTGTTGATTTTCACGTGGTAGAGTACATCAAGGTACCATTGACTAAAGAAGGATTGGAAATCTTGCTTCATCAATTGAATATTTCACCGATTGAACTAGTCCGAAAAAACGAGCCTGAATTTAAGCAACATTATTCCACGAATCAGATTACTGAGCAAGATGCCATTGATGCAATGTTGAGATTTCCGAAACTTATTGAACGACCAATCGTAGTAAGGGATGGAAAAGCGGTTGTAGCAAGACCTGCCGAACGTATCGAGGAATTGTTTTAACCCGTTTTTAGGATATTCAATCCACATTTTTTTGATTAATTTGCAGCCCATAGTACGATATGAGAACAAAGTATTTTGACCTGATTGACCAGACTTTTGACTTTCCGCAGAATGAATTTCATTTGCGTGAAGATCATTTATTCTTCCACGGGATCGATTTGATGCGATTGATAGAAGATTATGGTACACCATTGAAATTTAATTATTTACCGCAAATTTCGAACAATATCCAACGCGCGAAAGGATGGTTCCGTGAGGCCATTAGCAACCTCGGGTATTCGGGAAATTATTATTACTCATACTGCACAAAAAGTAATCACTTTTCCTTTGTACTCGATGAAGTGCTTAAAAATGATGTGCATATTGAAACATCTTCTGCTTTCGATATCGATATCGTTCGCAATCTCTACAATTCCGGGAAACTCACTGAAGGGAAATACGTCATTTGCAACGGATTCAAACCAAAACAATACCTGGAAAATATAGCCACGCTCATTAACGAGGGCAATTTACGCGTCGTCCCAGTGGTGGACAATACCAACGAATTGTTGGAGTTGTTGTCGATGACTGATAAGGAAATCAGTATTGGTATCCGCATCGCATCGGAAGAAGAACCGAAATTCGAATTTTATACGTCGCGCCTTGGTATTCGTTATCGCGAAATTGTCCCATTTTACAAAGCCATCGTGAAGGACAATCCACGTGTGAAAATTAAGATGCTTCACTTCTTTATTAACACGGGAATTAACGATACGGCCTACTATTGGAATGAATTAACGAAGTGTCTGAGAATATACAGCGACTTAAAGAAAATCTGTCCTGAGCTCGATTCTTTGAACATCGGTGGAGGTTTTCCAATCAAGAAGTCATTGGCATTCGATTTCGATTATGCCTACATGGTGAGAGAAATCTTGACACAGGTGCAACGCGTCTGTACTGACAATGAAATTCCTGAGCCGAATATTTTTACAGAGTTCGGATCGTTCACGGTGGGTGAGAGTGGAGGCGCAATCTTTAGCGTACTTCACCAGAAGCAACAAAATGACCGGGAAAAATGGAACATGATTGACTCTTCGTTCATGACCAATCTTCCAGATACTTGGGCAATCAATCAACGTTTTATTATGTTGCCGGTCAATCGTTGGAACGACGACTACGAACGAGTACTTCTTGGAGGATTGACCTGTGATAGCGACGATTATTATAACTCTGAGCAACATTCCAACGCCATCTATTTGCCAAAGTTCGACCGCAGTAAACCACTATACCTTGGTTTCTTCAATACGGGAGCCTATCAAGAAACGATTGGTGGTTTTGGCGGTCTAAAACACTGCTTGATTCCTGAACCCAAACACATACTCATCCAGCGGGATGAAAATGGGAAGTTACAGACCAAGTTGTTTAGTGAAGAGCAAACCGCTGCGGATTACCTGAAGATTCTTGGCTACTGATGATAATCAGTTATTTATCAAATAACTACTCACATTCAGCCATCCAATTGAACTAAATGATTATTTTTGTGCTCCGAACGACCAATATTGTTCGTTAGCAGACCAAAGATGAAACTTGATAAAATTTTACTGAAGAGTAATTCACGATTCTCTCAACAACTCACCGCTTGGGCAGGGGAAAGAAATCTTTTAGTAGATGAATTTTCAGAAAAAAGTGAAGATGCCCTCATGGGAATCGATGGGTTAGTCATATTTAGTGAAAATCAAACAGTCGATAAAGACCTCCTTGAATTGCGCGAGAAATTTGACAGTCAGCAAAAACCAGTGCACAAAATTGATATCAATGGAACGCTGATGGTAGGTGTTTCCAACTTGGACCTTTGGATTGAACGAAACCGATGTAGAAACGTGCTTTTTGTGGGGAACGATTCTCTTGTGAGTAACGTAAATCTGGAACGATACCTCCTAAGTTTGAAGTAAGCCTTTTTGAGTTTCGAGGTATGGGTTAGGTGGCTTGGGTTCTCGAAGCTACGAATTACGAATTTGATCCCTTCGGGAATTTGAATGCTGCGCAAATTTGAAGAAATTATCACAACAGCGAAGTATAATCTATTCCTTTGTCCTTCGAAGCTCAGAGAGCGAAAAAATGTCCTTTATCCTTTGTCTTTTCTCCATTGTTCAAAAGTAACTCAACACTAGGATTATGTTATGATGACTTAAAAAATGAAATTTTCTCAGTAACTTTCCGTTTCGACAAAATGACCATGTTTCGAGGATTACTTTTTATTCTACTCATCGTTCCATTTTTAAGTAATGGCCAGCAGCAAAACTTCCGTTCAAAATCTGAACTTGGAGTCATGCTCGGTGGCTCATTTTATAATGGGGATCTCAATCAGTTTCGATTGTTTTACAACACACATGCGGCGGGTGGTTTGGTGTATCGTTACAACATCCATTCTCGCCTGAGTTTTAGGGCAAATGTGCTATATGGTAATTTATCGGCATCGGACGCAGATTCCAAACTACCTCTTTACGTCAACCGTAACTTGAGTTTTCAAACAGCCATCTATGAAGCTGCTGCAGGGATGGAATTTAGTTATTTCCCTTTTCGATTGGGAAGTGATCGCTATCGCGGAACCGCATACCTCATTGCTGAAATTGGAATTTTCCATATGAACCCAAAGGCCATGTATGAAGGAAGTTTGGTTGAATTGCAGCCATTAGGAACAGAAGGACAAGGATCAGCCCTTTCTTCAAAAAGAAATTATAGTTTAACACAGTTGTCCGTACCAATTGGTGTAGGGTGTAAATTATCACTTGGTAAAAAAGCGTCATTAAGTCTCGAATATGGCATTCGCAAAACGTTTACGGATTATATTGACGATGTGAAAGCCAATACCTTTGTGGATCGGGGAGCGCTGGAACAAGAAAATGGGGCCGTGGCTGCTGCACTGGCGAATAAGAATATCAATGGAGATGCGTATGGCAAACGCGGAAATACAGCGACCAAAGACTGGTACACCTTTTTTGGTGTCATGCTGACGTTCCGTATGGGGAAACCCAACTTATGCCCGATGAATAGGTAACTTTTTTTAGTTACGAGTTACGAGTTACGAATTACGAATTACGAATCATTGTTGTCCGACTAAATCCACCTTCATGTTTTATCAAATCAGTGTCCCCATCTGGGTCAAATAATTTAAATACTAAATGATTAAATCACATAAAATAAATACTGTCCCCTTACTTTGAAAACCACTTCATAAAAACATTGATTTCAATAGTTTCAAGTTGGGCAGCAAAATTTTGTCTGACAACAAAGAATACGAATTACTGATAGGATATCACCCATTAGTAATTCGTCATTTGTAATTATTCATTAGTAACTCGTAACTAGATCAATGTCCGTGTCCCTCGTGACTGTTGTCTAGGTTTACAATCTCGATATCGAATACCAAGTCAGAATATGGAGGAATAGCACCTGGACGTCCCATTTTACCGTATGCTTGGAAATAAGGAATAATCAATTTTGCTTTGCCACCTTTACCGAGCATCGCCAATCCTTCCTCAAATCCAGGAATCATCTTTTGGTCAAGATACGTAAAATCCATTGGCATTCCTCGGTCGTAAGATGCATCGAACTGTTTGCCATCTGCACGGAATGTTCCACGGTAATGAACTGATAAATGTGTTCCTTTCACCGGCTTATCTCCCGTTCCTGGATTTTCAATGATATACACCAATCCAGAAGGCGATAACTGCGCATTTGGGTATGTCTTTTTCACCTCTTGGAACATGTAATTTTTGTATTCCTCCTCAGTCATGGCGGCAATTTTCTTTAGTTCATCTGCACGTGCAAGTTCCGATGCC
>JBEIKR010000063.1:0-14704 GCA_040379705.1 Crocinitomicaceae bacterium | reverse complement strand
TTTTAAATCAACTTCAACAACTTGAGTGTGAATATCCTGAATTTGCATATGACTACAGCCCGACAAAACGCGTTGGTGGCGACATCACAAAGAAATTTGAATCCGTTGTTCACCGCTTTCCAATGCTTTCGCTGGCGAATACATATTCTGAGGAAGAAATTATCGATTGGGAAACGCGCTTAAAAAAAGTGACGGATGAGGAATTGAATTTCGTCTGCGAATTGAAGTACGATGGTGTAGCGATCGGTATTCGCTACGAACATGGCATCATGACACGCGCAGTAACCCGTGGTGATGGAACACAAGGAGAGGATATTACAGCAAATGTGCGCACGATTCGCTCGATTCCTTTGAAGTTGCAAGGACAATATCCGGATGATTTTGAAATTCGTGGTGAAATCTTTATGCCTTTGGCTTCGTTCAATGCGCTCAATGCCGAACGCGAAGAAATTGGTGAGCAATTGTTTGCCAATCCAAGAAATACGGCATCAGGAACCTTGAAGATGCAAGACTCAAAAGTTGTTGCAGAGCGTAATCTCGATTCCTACTTGTATGGCGTTTATGGTGACGACCTTTCTTTTGAAGGCCATCTTTCTGCGGTTGAAAATGCGGGTTCGTGGGGATTTAAGGTGCCAACGAAAGAAAAGAAGTTTATTCAACGAACAAGGAGTATTGAAGGCATCATGGAGTTTATCCATTACTGGGACAAAGCCCGTCATGATTTGCCCTTTGAAATCGATGGGGTTGTGATCAAGGTGGATAATTATACGCAGCAACGAAAATTAGGCTTTACTGCAAAATCACCACGTTGGGCAATCGCCTTTAAGTTCAAAACAGAACGTGTCGAAACCTTATTGGAATCGGTGACTTACCAAGTAGGTCGAACAGGAGCAATTACTCCTGTAGCGAACTTAACACCTGTTCAATTGGGGGGTACAACGGTCAAAAGGGCGTCGTTGCACAACGCAGATCAAATGGAGAAAATCGACCTGCACAACGCAGACTATGTATATGTAGAAAAAGGAGGGGAGATTATCCCGAAAATAGTTGGAGTAAATCTTAAAAAACGAAACGAATCATCCCAGTCCGTAGGGTTTTTAGACCATTGCCCAGAATGCCATGTTGCGCTGATTCGAAGAGAAGGTGAGGCACAGCACTATTGTCCAAATGAAAATGGTTGTCCTCCCCAAATCAAAGGAAAGATTGAGCATTTCATTAGTCGTAAGGCCATGAATATCGATGGTCTTGGAGCCGAAACTGTGGATTTGCTTTTTACCAAAGGACTTGTACGCAATGTTGCGGATCTATATACTTTGACATTTGATCAAGTACTCGAATTGGACAGAATGGCGGATCGTTCTGCCGACAATCTAATTCAAGGAATTCAAAATTCTACCCAGGTACCATTCGAACGGGTGTTGTTTGCCATTGGAATTCGGTTTGTTGGTGAGACGGTTGCGAAGAAATTGGCGCGTGCTATGGGATCCATTGATCGAATCATGCATGCGAAATACGACGAATTGATTGAAGTTGATGAGATTGGAGAAAAAATCGCTATTTCTGTACAGCAGTTCTTCTTAGATGAGCGCAACGTGGAAATGATCCATCGCTTGAAGGAGGCCGGTGTGCAACTCGAAGTCGTTAAAAAAGAATCTTTAAGCCAAAAGTTGGAAGGCAAATCCTTTGTCGTTTCCGGTGTTTTTAATGCCTTTTCCCGAGATGAATTGAAAGAAGTCATTGAATCAAACGGTGGGAAAAATGTCTCTTCGATTTCGACGAAAACAGATTATGTCGTGGCTGGAGAAAATATGGGGCCAGCGAAGTTGAAAAAAGCGACGGACCTTGGAATTCAAATTCTCAGTGAAGATGAATTCATTCAATTGCTGAAATAATGTCGAACAGTTGGTCGCGTTGTAAAAATCTTGCTATGGTATTGTCGTACCATAACAAGGAGCGTTATAACCAATTTAGAAAGGCACTCGATGCCATGCTGAATCAAAGCGCAGTAGAGGAATTATGGATAATTGTTGTCTTGCCCTCGGGTATAAAAAAAGAAGAACTTCCTCAACATAAACTCATTTCATACCTTGGACCAAAAGATTTTTCTTGGTTGGGAAAAATCACAGATGAGACCTTTCTTGCTAGGCTTGATATTCAACGGGACATGGTATTGTGGTTTGAAATGAATGCGAAAGGACCAATGAATATTCTGTCAAAGATGCCTGCTAGAACATTTGTTTCGATCGGTGTGCCATTGGCGACAGCGCATATACAAATAGCACCCTCAACAGACGATCCATCTGAAATAGTTACCTTCGTGCAGCAAACACTTCAAAAAATAAATGAATATGAATAATCCCTTTACTGGTTCAGGCGTTGCGCTTGTGACACCATTCACGCACGAACACGACATTGACTTTCCAGCACTGAAAAAATTGGTTCAAATGCAACTTGATGGCGGTACTGATTTTCTCGTTGTTCAAGGGACTACAGGTGAGTCGCCTACATTGACAAGCGATGAAAAGCGAAAGGTCTTGGATACAGTAATGGAGGTAAACAATGGACGTTTGAAAATAGTATTTGGGGTAGGTGGCAATAACACATACGCTGTCGGTGAAACATTGAAATCAGTGCCAAGTGGAGTGGATGGAATTTTGTCTGTTTCTCCGTACTATAATAAACCGATTCAAAAAGGGATTGTTGAGCATTACAAACACATTGCTTCATGCACTGATTTGCCAATCATCTTGTACAATGTGCCAGGGCGAACAGGGTCAAATGTGTTACCTGAAACAACCTTGGCGTTATCGGAAATCTCAAACATCGTTGCAATGAAAGAAGCGTCAGGAAATATGGAGCAAATCATGGAAATTATTCGGCAACGTCCGGAAGGATTTGGTGTGCTTTCAGGCGATGATGCCTTGACGATGCCTTTGATCGCAGCAGGTGCGGACGGTGTTATTTCCGTGGTGGCTAATGCGTTCCCTAAACTTTTTAGCCAAATGGTGCATGCATCGATGAGAGGTGATTTGGATGCTGCGCGAAAAGCACATTATGCGTTGTTACCAATCACCAAAATGTTCTTTGAAGAAGGGAATCCAGGCGGGGTGAAGGCTTCTTTGGCTGCACAAGGAATAATGACAGAGGCGATGCGACTTCCTTTGTTTCCTGTTTCTGAAGGATTGAGAAGCCGCATTAAGCAAGAAACTCATGCATTGACGACAACCAACTGATGACGAACCTACATACGCACAATCAAGAAGAAATGAATGATTATAAACGCATCATGCAGCAGGTGGATGATGCGAATCAAATCGTTATTACTTCGCATAAATCACCGGATGGGGACTCAATCGGCAGTTCTCTGGCCTTGTATCATTTTTTACGTGCTTACGGAAAGAATCCTATTGTCTGTCATCCAGATGCTGCACCCAGTTTTTTAACATGGATGCCTGGAGGTCGCGATATCCTTCATTTCGAAAGTAGTCCTGAGACAGTGGCAGAAAAAATGGCTTCAGCTGATTTGATTTTTTGCTTGGATTATAACGCAAGCAATAGAATTGGAAAAGACATGGAGCCGCACTTACTTTCCTCTGAAGCGATCAAGATAATGATTGATCACCACATGGATCCTGCTGATTTTTGTGAGATTATCGTTTCAGAAACTAGCGTTTGTTCCACCTCTCAGCTCATTTATGAACTTATCGACCAATCAGGAAATATTGACCTGTTGGATGAAAATACAGGCACAGCGATTTATTTGGGAATCATGACAGATACGGGATCATTTCGTTTTCCATCTGTCCAGCCAAGGACACATGCGATCCTAGAGCATCTATTGAAATCAGGTGTTCAACACTATAAAATTCATGAGAATGTATTCGATACCAATACGATTGATCGGTTGAAATTGCGGGGGTATGCCATCAGTGAGAAGATGGAAATCATGAAGGACCTGCCGGTTGCAATTATTTCGTTGTCTGAAGAGGAAATGAATCGGTTTAACAATCAAAAAGGGGATACTGAGGGATTGGTGAATGTGGCGCTGTCCGTACATGGTATTGAGATGGCGGCATTTTTCGCTGAGAAGGATGGAATCATTAAAATTTCTTTTCGATCGAAAGGCAATCGGTATGTGAATGTCATGGCAGGTGAGCATTTCGCAGGTGGAGGTCACAAGTATGCCTCTGGCGGGATGAGCACTGAGTCATTAAGCGACACCATTGAACGTTTTAAGAATATCGTAAATTATTACTTTAATTAAAGATGAATAAATTATTGTATTTGAGTTTATTAGTTTTTATTTTTTCTTGCCAATCTGAGGCGGAAAAAGAAAAGGAAGTGGATTGGGACCAAACGAAGTCCACGGAATTCAATAAAAGCATCACCGTGGAAGAGGAGATTAATATTGATTTGTACCTCGAGGAGCATAAAGATTGGAAAGTAACGAAGTCGGGTTCTGGACTTCGGTATTGGATTTACAAAGAAGGGGATGGTCCAATTGCCACGAGCAGTAAAAATGCGGAGGTAGAAATTATTGTACAACTTCTAGATGGGACCGAATGCTATCGCACTGATGCAGATGAAGTGGAAGTGTTTGAAATTGATCACGCAGATATTGAATCAGGCATTCATGAAGGTATCAAACTCATGCATGTGGGTGATCGTGCAAAGTTGATAATTCCTAGTCACCTAGCACATGGTCTTGTAGGGGACATGGACAAGGTTCCGCCCATGTCAACCCTAGTTGTCGATATTCATCTAATTGGACTTGAAGAATGAAATGGTTTTTCTTAGTGTTAATTTTTCCCATCCTGCAGGGATGTGATTTGAACGGTACTTCAAAAAAAAATGAGCCAAAGGTTCCAACGTTAAAAAAAACGAGCAATACATTAAACACCAATCGAAGGGTTGTCCTCGAAGAGAAATTGGACAATGGTGAGCGAATTGAGTGGTTCGAGCGTGGTAAAGGTGCAGTTTTGAAAGAAGGAGATCTCGCGATGATTGATTATCGTGTTGAACTGCCTGATGGTTCTGTGGTGGATGGAAATCACCTCTTGAAAATGAAGGCTTTCCCATATTTAATAGGGTTTCAAATGCAGCTAGGTTGGGATGTGGCACTTACGAAACTACGTGTTGGAGATTTTGCCAAGATTTCTATCCCAAGTCGTTTGGCCAGAGGAGAAAAGGGTGTGGATGGATTGATTCCTAAAAATGCGGACAACTATTTAATCATCCGTGTAATGAAAATTAAGACGCCTACAAGTACCACAGCCGAGGGGGTGAAAATTTGGTTGCTCGAGGAAAATAAAAAGAACAAAATGCGATTTAATGCTGGAAAGACTATGACCATTCATAGTATGGTCAGTTCACCGAGCAACCCCTTGTACTACAATTCGTACCGAGAAAATAAGCCTTTTGTGTTTCGATTTGAAGACAATGGGATAGTGCCAGGGCTTAAAAAAGCGTTAACGAATGCTAAAAAAGCGGATCGACTTTATATTTACATTCCGTCCTCAGAAGCGTATGGTAGTCAAGGTTTTCTCGATATTGTCAAACCCAACGAACCACTATTTTACAACTTACTTGTCTTAGACGTTCGCGAATAATCTCAGATTTTGCTGTATATTTGGCCCTCTTTGATGTGAAAAAGCCCTTTTGGCAAAACGTTTCCACCCAATGCAGAAATTTCTGTTTTTATGTTTTCTGACGCTATTCAGCGATGTTCTTGCCCAACAACGGGTGATTGACACCGTGGAAACGATCAATGGACCAATATTGATCTATGCGAACCGCACTTGGGAATATCTCAAGGACAAGAATTTTGATGGTATTTTGAATCCACGACTTCATTCCTTGATTGTGGATGGTGGCTATAACTTTATTCAAACGTGGGATAACAATATGTGTTATTCTTCTGGTCGTGGAAATGACATGTCAAAATTAAAAGATACCGTGTGGTTATGTGTCATGGAAGAGGCTCACGATGATTTTAGGATGCCGGTGGATGGGATAGTGACATCAAGGTATGGTTACCGAAGTGGAAGGCATCACAGCGGAATTGATCTTGACTTGGAAACTGGGGATACCGTGAGGTCAGCCTGGAGTGGAAAAGTAAGATACGCAAAATACAATGAGGGTGGCTTTGGGAATTTGGTGGTCGTTCGGCATTACAATGGATTGGAGACTTTTTATGCTCACTTGAGCAAACTTATTGTCGTTCCAGATCAAGAAGTGAAGGCAGGAGATGTATTGGGCTTAGGCGGGAACACAGGAAGGTCATACGGCTCGCATTTACACTTTGAAGTGCGATTTTATGATGCATCAATAAATCCTGAAGAAGTAATTGACTTCGATAAAAAGGTGTGCAAGGATAATTTGTTTGTGTTTAGCGGTCTCTTTAGACCTGGCGCAAAACCTACAGATCTTGAAGGAGAAGAAGAGGTTCCTCCTGCTGTAATTCCGCCCACAATACAGGCAGCTCAGCGCAAATATTATAAAGTGCGTGCAGGGGATACTTTGTCAGAAATTGCGGACAGAAACCAGACAACCGTTTCTAAAATTTGTCAATTAAATGGAATTCGACCGACATCTACCTTGCAAATTGGTCGTAGTTTGAGGGTAAAGTAATCGGATGCTTAACAAAGATTCACAAATACAATGTTCATTTTAATCGTACATTTGGGCTCATGATTCAAAACCTTCGCCATATTTCTGCTTTATTTCTTCTTGGACTTCTGGTGCATTCTTGTGCGGACTACAACAAGGTGATTAAAGGGGATGACTACAAGAGAAAATTTGAACTTGCGGATGAACTGTTCACCAGCAATCAGTATGATCGATGCATCGTATTGTATGAGCAGATTTATCAAAGGATGCCAAAAACGGGTGAGGGTGAATTGGCTTATTTTCGCATCGGTAAATCGTACTATGAATCAGGTGATTTTTACATGGCAGGATATTATCTAGGTGCTTTTACGCAGCGTTTTCCATACAGTGTCAAAGCACAAGAGGCCTTGTTTTTGTCGGCCATGTGTTCTGTCAACAACTCCCCTGAAGCGTCTTTAGACCAGAACGATACGGAACTTGCCATTAACAATTTGCAGCAATTCATTGACACATACCCCCAATCTTCTCTCGTCGATTCTTGCAATAAAATTATGGACCGCTTGCATCTAAAATTAGAGAAAAAAGATTTCGACGCTGTGCGGTTGTATTCCAAAACAGAAAACTACCGGGCGGCAGTAACCTCTGCATCCTCATTCATGCAGGATTATCCGAGATCAAAAAATCGACAAGAGGTAATGTTTATCTTAGTTAAAAATGCCTACTATCTTGCACTGAATAGTATCGATGAGAAAAAAAAGGAACGTATTGAGGAAGCTATGGAAAGATATCGTACTTTTGTAGCCGAATTTCCCGAATCTACACATGATGCTGAGGTAGATGGATATTATGACGCCTTGGTTAAGGAGTTGGAAAAATTAAATACCAGAAAATAAAAAAGATGAATTTCAAGAACAGTACAGCGGAGCGTTCAACGGTTACACGTGATACAATCTTAATGGAGGAAAAAACTGGAAATATCTACGAATCAATTGTAGCAGTTTCTAAACGTTCAAACCAAATCAGTTCAGAATTGAAAGAGGAGTTGACTACGAAGTTGCAGGAATTTGCATCCTCAACAGACAACTTGGAAGAGATTTTTGAAAATCGCGAGCAAATTGAAATCTCTAAATTCTATGAGAAATTGCCGAAGCCTGTTGCTATGGCGATGCAAGAATTGCTTGACGATAAAATATACATTCGTAAGTACGAAGAAAAAGAAAAATAATCCATGCACGGGAAACGCATACTTCTGGGTATTACAGGAGGTATTGCAGCGTACAAAATCGCATTCCTCATTCGCATGCTTAAAAAATCAGGGGCAGAAGTCAGATGTATAATGACTCCTGCCTCTTGTGATTTTATTAGCCCCCTTGTTGTGTCGACACTTTCCGAAAATCCTGTAGGGATTGAGTTCTGGAACAAACAGACAGGCGAGTGGACCAATCATGTGGAATATGGTTTGTGGGCTGATGTACTGCTCATTGCACCATTGACTGCCTCCACCTTGGCTAAATTGGCCACCGGCAACAGCGATAATTTGCTGCTCGCTGCATACCTATCCATGAAATGTCCAACCATCGTTGCTCCGGCAATGGATTTAGACATGTACCAACATCCATCTGTAAAAAGGAATTTACTTCAATTGGAATCTGATGGAGTAACAATAATTCCAGCTGAACGAGGTGAATTGGCTAGCGGTTTAGAAGGTGAGGGCAGAATGGCTGAACCGGATACAATCTTTGCGCTGCTCTCTTCATTCTTTGAACGAAAATCATCGGGCAGTTTAAGAGGAAAAAAGGTGTTGGTTACCGCAGGCCCAACCTACGAAGCCATCGATCCAGTGCGCTTCATCGGCAATCATTCCTCAGGTAAAATGGGGTTTGAGATTGCGAAAGCACTTCTAGCAGAAGGTGCCGAAGTAATATTGGTCTCAGGCCCAACTCAACAAACATTAACTCACCATCGTATTGAACAAGTGGACGTTGTGAGCGCAAATGAAATGTTCGAGGCTGTAAAATCACATTGGGAATCATGTTCCTCTGGTGTGTTCGCCGCAGCCGTTGCTGACTATAAACCAAAAGTGGTCGCATCGTCTAAAATGAAAAAGTCGGAAGTTGATCCAACCATCGAGCTGGTAAAGAATCCAGATATTTTGGCGTGGGCTGGTCTAAATAAAAAAAGTGATCAATTGGTGGTTGGTTTCGCACTTGAAACGGAGGAATTACTCGCAAATGGTCAGCTTAAACTTCAGAAAAAAAATGCGGATTTTATGGTGTTGAATAGTCTTGCCGATGAAGGAGCAGGATTTTCAGTGGACACCAATAAAATTACTATCTTAGATGCTCACAATAAGAAAACAGAATTTGAGTTAAGCTCAAAGCGCAAAGCAGCGCAAAACATTGTCGAATACTTGATCAAATCAATCCAATGAGATCGTTTATTTTTTCTCTTCTTTTTCTCTTATCAGCAGTAACTGTTTCTGCTCAAGAATTAAATTGCCAAGTAAGTATTATCACAGATGCACGTTTGGAAGTCACTTCGGTTGAAAAAGAAATTTTTGACCAATTGAAGCAGACAATCTATGACATGATGAATACAACCCAATGGACGAAAGATAAGTTCAAGGTAGAGGAACGCATCAATTGCAATATTCAGCTACAAATTAACTCAATCCCTTCGCCGGGCACCTATGAAGGCTCCATGCAGGTGCAGTCATCACGTCCAGGATTTAGCTCGTCGTACAACACGACCATATTTAATTTTCAAGACGATGATATCCAATTTGGATATTCGAGAAACGCGGTATTGATCTATGCGCCAAATCAATATAGAGATAATTTAACTTCAATCCTCGCTTTTTACGCGTACTTCATTATCGGGATGGATTACGATTCATTTTCACTAAAAGGTGGAACGCCATACTTTAACGAGGCGCAACAAATAGTGTCGAATGCGCAATCATCCGGAGCAAAGGGCTGGAAATCAAGTGAAGCAGGAAAGAGAAATCGTTTTTACCTCGTGGATAACGTCCTTCACCAATTGTTCGAACCGCTTCGTTTGTGCAATTACAATTACCATCGCAAAGGAGTGGATATGCTCTACGATGATAAAGCAAAGGCACGTCAAGCAATGTACACGGCGCTCAGTGAATTGAATAAAGTGGTAGCGACTCGTCCTAATTCAGTGAACCTATTGAATTTTGTTCAAGCCAAACTGGTAGAACTAAAGAACCTGTATTCGGATGCCGAAATTAAAGATAAAACGGAGGTAGTCAATCTGTTAAAACGCCTCGATCCTGCCAATGCATCCAATTACCAGGAAATTCTGAATTGATGCTTTCTCATTTACGCATCCACAATTTTGCGCTCATTGAATCCGTTGAACTTCGTTTTAATCATGGATATACGGTAATAACCGGTGAGACTGGTTCTGGGAAATCAATTTTGTTGAATGCCCTTGGGTTAATTCTAGGTGAACGTGCCGATTTTGCGGTGATTGGCAATAATGCTGATAAGGCCATTGTAGAGGCCGAATTCGACCTTTCAAAATTTGAATGCACTTCCTTCTTTCAATTCCATGAATTGGATCATGAATCAACGACACTGATTCGAAGAGAAGTAACAAAGCAAGGGAAATCTCGGGCCTTTATCAACGACACGCCCGTTCAGCTAAATGTCCTCCGAGAATTGACGTCTCAACTGCTGAATATTCATTCGCAATACAATACCATTGAATTGAAAGAAAAAGATTTTCAATTAAATGTCTTGGATGTCTTGTCGGACCTGAAGAAGGATAAAGAGGAATATCAGAGTACCTTTAAGTTACTTAAAGCAAAGGAAAAAGAACGTGACCACCTCTGTGAATCCATCGAAAAACTGCTTGCTGATCGCGATTACAATGAATTTCAATTGAATGAAATTAACGAGCTTCAGCCAGATACAACTGATTTTGAGAAGTATGAAAATGAGTTGAAGCGCGCTTCCAATGTTTCGCAGTTGAGAGAAGTTTTGGGGCTCATCATCAATACAGTATCCGGTGACGATCAGGTCGCGGACCGTTTACGAATGTTGCGAAATCGCCTTGAAAAGGTTGGGATATCAGACGCTGACATTGATCTGTTGACTGAACGAATTCGCGCTTCTTTGATAGAATTGGAAGATATTTCTGGTGATGCAGAACGCATGATTCAAACTACTGAAATTGATCCTCAGGAACTTGAACGAATGGCGCAAGTCATCGATAAGTACAATGGGATCTTACGAAAACATAGATTGTCAACCCGTGATGAAATCATTACGCTTCGTGACTCACTGGAACAGGTAGTTATCGGTGGTGAGGAACAGCAGAAGGAACTTGAAAAACTGAATAAGTACGTTGAGGAATTGACTAAAAAGGCAATTGGTCAAGCCGATGATTTGCATCAGAAACGTGTAAAATCTTCGACTAAAATATCACAACAGATTCAAGAAATATTGAAGGATCTGAAGCTTCCAGATACACGATTGGAGTTCCTGTTAAATACAACAAGCACGTTGCGTGAAACAGGATGCACAGCCATTGAAATGCGATTTTCTGCCAATGCCGGTATGGAACCTGTTCCGATTGAAAAAGCGGCGAGTGGAGGGGAACTTTCTCGTGTGATGCTCGCGCTTCAACAAATGATTTCTGAACATACATCTTTGCCAACTGTGCTTTTTGATGAAATCGATACAGGGGTTTCCGGAGAGGTGGCGCAAAAGATTGGTAATCTTCTCAAGAGAATGGGCAAGGAATTCCAGTTGATGGCCATTTCGCATTTACCTCAAGTGGCAGCCAAAGCGGATTATCATTTCGTTGTAGAAAAAAAATCGGATGGAAAACGCACCGAAACAAGTGTCCGTATCTTGAGCCATAAAGAACGAGTTGACGAAATTGCTCGCTTGATGAGCGGTGAACAAATAACCGATTCGGCACGCGAAAATGCCAAAGCTTTAATGAATTAATCGTGCAGCCGTTTTACTTAAGTTTCCCAATACCTGAACTTCGTCCAGAATTAAATCATTCGAAAGGTATCGCGTTTCTAGGTAGTTGCTTTTCGGATGAAATCGCCGCGAAAGCATGCTATGCTGGATTTCAGACAGTTTCAAATCCGGTAGGTACGGTATTTCACCCTTTGGCTTTAGCACGTTTTCTTTCGAATTGTTTCATCGAGCAGACAAATGAACGTCTTGACTCCATTGAGGACAAATTTATTTCATGGGACGCTGCATCAAAATTTTGCGAGGGAAATAGGTGGGGATTACTCACCAAATTAACGGAAACACGTTTAGCGTTCAAACAAGCCCTGAGTTCATCATCGCACCTGTTTATCACCTTCGGAACAGCTTGGGGTTATTTCTTGAATGAGGATGGAATCATTGTGTCAAACTGCCATAAGGCGCCAGCACATAGCTTTACCAAATCTCTGACTAAATCGGAAGAAATTACAGGTGTTTGGTTGTCGCTTATCGATGAAATGAAAAGATCTTTTCCTGAACTCACGGTTGTGTTTACTGTGAGCCCTGTTCGTCATGTTCGGGATGGCATGGTTCAAAATAATCAAAGCAAAGCGGTGTTGATTGATGCAGTGCGTCAAATTTGTGCAAGCACGAATTCCTTGTATTTCCCATCTTATGAGATTGTCATCGATGAACTTCGTGATTATCGATTCTTTAAGCAGGATCGGATTCATCCTTCGGAAGAGGCGGTAGAATATGTTTGGAATCGACTTATTGAGTCTGCCTGCTCCAATCCAACGAAGGCGTTGATTGCAGAAGTTGTTCATTACCGTAAATTAAAATCTCACGTGCCAATAGGGGAATATCATTCGCAGCGTGATGCGAAGTTGGCTGAAAAATTAGACGCAATCCGCCTAAAGATTCCCACCTTTAAGGAATAAAAAAAAGGGCTTTCGCCCTTTCAATTAGTTCAAACGAATCACCGTACTTTTGTACTCTAGCTGTTCACCAGGTAACGGGTTCATGAGACGCACAATCCAAACAAATGGCTTTTGAGAATCAACCAACTGACCATTGCGTTTGTCAATGCCATTCCAGCCTTCCGAAGCATCCGTTGTTTCATAAACAATTGCTCCATTGCTTGGATCGATGATTGTCAGTTTGAAATCTACGTTACGCACTTTCAATGCATACGGCATGAAGGTCGATTTTCGCGGATCAGTGGATGTTGATGTAAATGTATTTGTTGCCAAAAGGGTATAGTCTTCATCAATTCGAATTGTTTTTACTGCCGACACCTCACAGCCATTTGATTCATTCTTCACCGTCAATTCCACGTCATGGTTTCCTTTCGAGAAGAAATGAGCCTTTACATTTGTTCCAGTAAAAGCTTGATTTCCATCTATTAGCCAAGAATACGTTACATCATCACCTGAAGATGCAGATAATAAAGTAGTTGGCACACCTTGATCATATTTATCAGACATGTCGATCTGGAAATCTGCCCGAGGCGATGGTTTAACAGTGAAATAAGGGGAGTTAACGACGTCAGCATTTAATGTGTAAGAAATTGAATACACTCCTGTGTTTTTAGGTGTAAATGTCAATGTGTTACTCGAGGCAATGGTGTATTGATCATCATTCAAACCAATTGTTAATTCAACTTGATTAGTGTTTTCAATAGTAATAGATTCGCCAATACAAATTGATCCTACCGTAGGGATTTTAATAGAAACCCCAGATTGATTTGCATCATTAGGCGTCTCACTTGACACGATGCGTTCAACACTAATCCCTCCATTTTCAATTAGTTCAGAAGCAAGTGAAGTCGATGACGTTTCTTGGTTGTCAACTTGAGTTGCAAATACTTGTTCAAAAAGGTCAGGTGTATTCGTTTCTGCAGTCTGTTCAGCTTCTTGTTTTGGGATAGATTTGTCTATATTTTGTTCTGATCCAACAGTTTTTTCTTGCTCCGTTTTTGCTGTTTGAGTTGTTTCTTTTTTAGTGATTTCAGAAGCATCATTATTAAGTAGGTACAGTGCAGAGATACCAACGGTTACAACCACAGCTGCACCACCAATCAACCATTTTAGGACATTCGAGCTCGTTTGAATCGGCATCGATTTATCCAAACGAGCACTCATGGATGTCCATGCAGTAGCGTCGTAAGGCATTTCATGGCCCTTTAAGCTCTCTTTTATTTTATTTTCTATACTTTCCTTCATGTCAATCAATGTTCATGAATTGTTGGTTTAATATTTTTTGAAGATTCATTTTCGCTTTCGCTAAATTGGATTTTGATGTTCCTTCACTGATTCCAAGCATTTCGGCAATTTCCTTGTGGGAATACTCTTCCAAAACATAGAGGTTGAAAACTGTGCGATAGGCTGGAGATAATTTTTGAATTGCCTCCATGGCCATTTCTGCTTTTATTTCGCCCAATTCGATGGTTTCTTGTTCTTCCATCGGATTTTCACCGCCGATTTTAAAATCATTGTCGTTATCAGTGAGGATAGGGTTTTTCTTAGATCGACGGATCGAATCAATGGCTGTATTCGCCACAATTCTTCGCACCCATCCTTCAAAAGAACCCTTGTAATCAAATGCACCCAATTTTTCAAAGACCTTCATGAATCCTTCTTGGAGAACTTCTTGAGCAGTGTCTTTATCGTTTGTATAGCGCATACAAACCACCATCATTTTTCCATAAAAAAGTTTAAAAATCGCCTCTTGTGACCGTCTGTCATTTCGAAGGCAACCTTCAATAATCTCTTTTAATTGTTCTTTGTTCTCCACATTCGATTCGTTACTAAAACGATACATTCAACGCGCGGTTGCCTTTAAAGAATTATTTTATCGACAAAAACGTAATTTTCCCCACAAATTAAATCAAAATAATGGCTTTTGTACTAAATTCGTCATCGTTAGTAGATACAATAAAAATCGTATAAAATGAAGGTAACTGTAGTTGGCGCCGGAAACGTAGGTGCTACGTGTGCAGATGTTCTTGCACACAGAGAAATTGCAAATGAAATCGTACTTCTTGATATCAAAGAAGGCGTTGCTGAAGGAAAAGCATTGGATATTTGGCAAAAAGCTCCAATCAATTTGTATGATTC
>JBEIKR010000062.1:0-14748 GCA_040379705.1 Crocinitomicaceae bacterium | reverse complement strand
CTTCCATTTTCATTCGTTTCACCATGCTCACCAATCCGTTCGAGCGGGTAGGAGAGAGGTGTTCTTGTAATCCGATGACCTTAATAAAATTCAATTCTTCTTTTGCAACATCTTCAGGTGTCTCATTGTTCAAGACGCGAATCAATAAACCAATAATTCCTTTGGTGATGATGGCATCCGAATCTGCTGTGAATATCATTTTCCCATCTACTACGGAAGAATCTAGCCACACACGTGACTGACAGCCTTCGATCAGTCGATCATCCGTTTTTTTCGATGGGTCAATTGCAGGTAAATCTTTTCCGAGGTCAATGATGTATTCATACTTTTCCATCCAATCGTCGAACATGGAAAACTCATCGATGATATCTTGTTGTTTTTCAGTGATGGTCATGGAAATGGGTTATGTAGAATAGTGACTTAAATAGGAGATGGTTTTTTTCGATTCAGCTTATTTCAACATCTGGATGCTTTTTTCCACGGCTTCAATAAATGTATCCACCTCTTGACGTGTATTGTAGAATGCGAACGACGCTCTTACCGTCCCAGGAATTCCATAGAAGTCCATTAAAGGTTGAGTACAATGGTGTCCTGTGCGCACTGCGATCCCTTGTTTGTCCAGCAAGGTGCCTAAATCGAAGGGGTGAATGCCATCCATGATGAACGAAACAACACTTGTTTTTTTCTTCGCCTCACCGATGATGCGCATGCCTTCGAAGGTGTCGAGCATGTCTTGTGCATAATGTGCCAGTTCCTTCTCATGGTTTTGAATCGCCTCGATGTCTAAACCAGATAAAAATTTGATTGCTTCACCTAAGCAGATCCCTCCCGCAATGTGAGGGGTGCCTGCTTCGAATTTGTGCGGCAATTCATTGTAGGTCGTGCGCTCGAAAGTCACACGGGAAATCATGTCTCCACCACCTTGGTATGGCGGCATGCGGTCGAGAAGATCTTCTTTACCATAGAGCACTCCAATTCCCGTCGGGCCAAAAACTTTGTGACTGGAGAACACAAAGAAATCACAATCCATGTCCTTGACATCGATGGGCATGTGTTGGATACTTTGCGCACCGTCAACAAGAATCTTCGCACCTACGGCATGTGCCTTCTGCGCAAGTTCTTTGACAGGATTTATTGTTCCCAGTGTATTGGAAATATGTGTAATGGCTACAAGCTTCGTTTTCTTTGTGAGGAGCTTGTCAAATTCTTCGATGATTAACTCACCCTTTTTATTGATTGGTGCAACACGAAGGACCAACTGTTTGCGCTGACACAACATCTGCCAAGGAACAATGTTCGAGTGATGCTCCATCGCTGAAATCAAAATCTCGTCACCTGGGGATAAGAGCTCACCAAAAGAGTTTGCCACCAGATTGATACCATCCGTAGTACCCTTCGTGAAGATGATCTCTTCCGACTTTCTGGAGTGAATATACTTCTGAATGATTTTACGTGCCTCTTCAAACTCGGTTGTCGCCTTTTGACTCATGTAGTGCACACCGCGGTGAATATTTGCGTTGTCCTTCGAGTAATATTTATTGATCGCATCGAGCACAACTTGCGGCTTCTGCGAAGTGGCACCATTGTCGAAATAAATTAGATTTTTACCATAGACTTGCTGACGCAAGGCCGGGAATTGTTCTCGAATTTCACGAACTATAAATGGTGATTTTTGTCCTTCTGTCATATCAAATGTAAAAGTACAAAAACGTTATTTTGATTCGTTCTAAAGAGTGGTTTTTTTCGAAATGATTTTTTTCAAAAATAGGGGGTATTTGGTCCTAAAATTCTGAGAACCCTTTAAGATGAATACTTTCACACCTTAACCTTGGATCTTCATTCTTTACCTATTTGACTTTTACCTACTTTTACACGAAGAAAAGCAATCATCAATGGAATTTCGATTACATATACGGTGGCGTTTACAGACAGTTCTGCAAACAATTATTGTTTTAATGTGTATTTCTTTTCTTGTTTTTGCTTTTGTCTTTGAAAAGTTGAAAGCAGCATCGAATCACTCACATTCTGGTCCGATCAAAATGGGAGTTGATACTTCCGAAATTCATCGCGATGCATCACACTATCTGCACAATGCTAAACTGTTCTACTACACATATCTGCCAAATCAAATAAATGATTCAATGCAAGTGATGTTTGTCATGCATGGTACAGATCGTAATGCTATGGATTACTTAGACGCGTGGAAGGATTTTGCGGATGCGAACAATTATTTGATTGTTGCTCCCGAATTTCTCGAAGTTGTTAAAGAGGAAACATTTGATTATCAAGAAGGAAACGTTTGGGATCAGCAGCACCAATGGAACCAAAAAGAGGATTGGGCTTTTGCGACAGTTGAACGGATTTTCAGTGAGCTCAAAATAAATAACGCGATCGTTGCCGATTCGTTCCTCATTTTTGGCCATTCTGCAGGGGCGCAATTCGTCCATCGAATGGTTTTGTTTATGCCGGAATCTCATATAAAAATGGCTTTCGCAGCCAATGCGGGATGGTACACATTCCCAAATTATGACGAAAAGTTTCCTTACGGATTATTGAACACTTCGATCAATGATCAAACACTTGCTTTAGCGTTCCAAAAGAAATTAATTGTTTTACTGGGTGAGGAAGACAAGGCAAAGGACCATCTACGTCAGACGGAAAATGCGAATAAGCAAGGAAAAACAAGGATTGCGAGAGGGAGTAAGTTTTTCGATTATAGCAGTTACAAGGCGAAGTCAATTCAAACTGTTTTTAATTGGCAGCGAAAGGTCATCAAACAAGCTGCTCACAACTATCTCCTTATGAGTAAAGAAGCTCAAAAGATTCTTTTGAAACAGTAGGTACTAGACTTGAAAATTGATCCTGACGGAATTTAATGCTTTTATCAATTTGGCTTCTGATCTTTGCTCATGAAGTAAATATGTTCGAGGAAGCAGTGTGAGAATGAGTAGGAGGGTAGATTAAAATAAGACTATTTCTTTATTAAGTATTGGTTACTTCTCTATTATGGTTTGATTTTGAGATAGTAAAGTGCTTTCTGGTGCATTATCTTCGTTGTAATACACAGAACGTTTAATCTCTCCATTTCTCTCGAAACACTTTGAAATCTCTCGTTTTTTTAACAGCGCTTTTCTTGTCGTGTCAAGTTTCTTTTTCGCAGAATCAACCCACGGATGATTTGCCTGTGGGCAGCAAGCTTTGGGGAAATACAAGCCTGGAATGGAAGTTTGCGGATAAATTTTCGGTGTTTTTTGAGCCTATGTTTGGGTATAACTTAACCAAACGTAGAATGCAATTTGGACAAACAGATCTCAAGCTTTACTACAGACCAAACAAAATCACTACGCTAGGATTGAGTTACAAGCCGATGTTCATTTTTGGGAACAATGGAATAACACGTTTTGATCGGGCGTATGCGGAGGTTGTATTGCGTCATTACATTTGGAAGATTCGCGTCAAACAAACCATTTTTGCAGAAGGTTTCTTTCCAAATTTGCCGAAGTATCGTTACAGATTTTGTTACGGCTTGAATATTTATTCGCCTAAACAGTTTACCACAATTAAATTGACTCCATTTATCAAGGGTGAAGTGTATTATTACCTTGGAGGTGATCCCGTTTCCTACTATGGTTATGATGACAATAATGATGCATATCTGTTAGCCAAAAATGCACCGAATGACTTTCATCGCTTTCGTTTTGTTGCTGGTGTGACATCTAAGCCAACATCATTCATGCGGGTTACATTTTACTATCTCTACCAGCGTGAGTTCAATACTCCGTTTACGACAAATAGAGGATTAAACGTTCTCAGCAAAGGACAGAATTTTTACAAAATCCCTTTCAATAATTTTCACACGCTGGGTTTTGAGATTGAATTTGTAGTGAAAAATAAAAACAAGGATAAAAACAAAAATAAAAAAGTTGAGAACGACGAGTTTACCTCACCAAGATTTAAATTTTAGAGTATGTTGATTAAAAAAGCAATCATTTGCAAGGATGTAGAAGAGTTTAACATCAATTCAGCGATTAAGAAGACGCACATGCCTAAGGCGGGTGATGTTGCCGTATTCAAAGTCTTGAATACCGGAAAACATGACTCAATTCAAGGCGTCAATGGAAACAACACCTATATTTTTGAGGGTGACTATGTGATGTTAGCCTTCGGGAATCGTTACGCTACCGGTCAATTTGAGGGATATGTTCCGGACGGATACTTGCCTCGATACCAAATTCTTGGTAAAGGTGGAGCTGTGGGTCGCTTGGAATCGATGAATGTGAAACTTAAAAAAACTGGTGCTACAGATTTACGCTTGGTAGGATATGCAACAAATGAAGATGGGCAAGTGATCAACACGAAGTACATGAACAAAAGTGAGGTGACTTTCAACCCTAAAACGAAACGGACTCCAAAAATCATCCTATCCATAGGTGCGAGCATGGATAGCGGAAAAACCACCACTGCAGGTTATCTTTGTCGCGGAATAATGCTCGGAAAAAAGAACGTTGCTTTCATTAAATTGACTGGTACAGTGATGTCCAAGGATAAATCATTCGTGAGAGACTGTGGTGCAAAGATTGCGTTGGATTTTTCGAATGCAGGCTTCCCGTCAACTTATTTGTGTGATGAGCAGGAAATGTTGAATTTATATGAATACTTATTGCAGATGACTGAAGTCGCAGATCCAGATTATATCGTGATGGAAATTGCTGATGGTTTGTATCAACGAGAAACAGCGATGTTACTTCAAAATAAAGCGTTCATGTCAACGATTAGTGGTGTGATGTTCTCTTGTGGAGATTCATTGAGTGCAATGCAAGGTATTCAGATGCTAGAAGAGATGAAACAAAATATCTTAGGAATATGCGGACTCTTTACCATTAGTCCTTTGTTGGTTAATGAGGTGAAGGAGAAATCAAATTATCCCGTGTTCACCTTGTCAGATTTGTCGAGTCCATCAATTGTGCAGGCACTCACACCAAAAGCTGAAGTGAAAAAAGCATTGATTAAAAAACAACAAAAATTTGTTCATGCCTAATGAGTCAGAACAGATAAATAACGGCGCTAAATCCCCAAAAAAGGGCATTCTGTGGCGATTTATTTCTCTCCACTGGGTTGCGTTTGCGTATACGCTTCTTTTCGGTGTAATTGCGAATGTATTTACGATTCTGATTCCGATCAGTATCAGTAAATACTACAGCATATTGTTCGAAACAAATAGCAATCGAGCATTTATTTTAGATGTCTTTCCTGGAAGTTGGGTAAATGCCTTACCCAATTTCTTGTGGTTTTTTCTTGGTCTAATCTTTTGTTGGATGTTCTTCACTTTCTTGCAGCGATTTAAAACAGGGCTGTTGGGTGAGAAATTCGTTCGCTCCATTCGTGAGTCACTTTTTGCTCATCAGATGACCATTCAAATGACGTCCTACGATTCTACAGGGTTTGGTAAATATCTGCTTCGCTATAGTGGTGACATGACGAGTATTCGTAACTACCTGACCGTAGGAATCATCCGATTTATTATCGACTTGTTACTCGTGATTTTGGCATTTATCGCGATGTTTTGGATCAATTGGATGCTATCATTCATCGTATTGGGTGGAATTGTAATCATTTATTTGACTGTAATCATCATCAACAAAACGCTTTATAGGGTAACCTTGACGAATAGAAATAGAAAGTCAGGTCTATTGTCTTTTGTTTCCTCGCGTCTGCCTCTGGTTATTACTATCAAAGGATTCAATCGCCAGACTGTTGAAGTGAATAATTTTAATGTGCGTTCCCGGAAGATTTACAAAATGGGCGTGCGCTTCCAATGGGTGTATAATTTAGTTGGGGTGATTGTACCTGGGATGCTTTATCTCACACTTTTCGCCATTCTGATTACCGTATATTATTACAAGTTGTCGGCGGTGAATTTACACATGGAGCAGCTCCTTGGATTTATTCTCTTGTTCATCACAGTGCTTCCTGTATTCAGAAGGTTAATTCGTGTGTCCTCGATTTGGAAGGTGGGTGAAATCTCGTTTGAAAAACTTCAATCGGTATTCAACCTGAAGAAAGACCCTAATCTGCTAGATGCACCTAATTTTAGATATAAGCGGGGAAATATTGAATTTAAAAATGTGACTTTCGCATATTCTGATGATACGGGCAACGTACTTGATGACTTCTCTTTGCGTATTGAAGGGTCAAATGTGAACATTGTTTGTCAAGCATCAGGCCTTCCCAAATCTACGATGATCAAGCTGCTTGTTGGAATTTATTCGCCAATTATTGGAACCATAAAGATTGATGGACAAAAGGTGAACCGCGTAGACCCGAAGAGTTTGAAACGACGCATTTCTATCTTATCGGAAGATTTTCCTTTGCTCGGTGATACGGTTTTTGAAGCAAGTGCTTACAACACGTCTGAATTTAATCGTTCCCAACTTCAAGTACTACTCGATGATATTCAAAGAGATTTACCAGAAGAAACCAAAATTTCGCTCGATTATAAGATAGGTGAACGCGGACGTAAGTTGACTGAACACCAACGACAAATCGTTTTCTGTTTGCGTTGTTTCATGACGAATAAACCTATTGTATTGATTGAAAATTTCAGTAAATATGCAGTTAACCCTTCTTTCGATCGCATGTTCGCGACGTTAAAGGATTTTGCTCAAAAGAATAAAACCGTAGTGCTTTTTGAATCAAAGCACAATAATTTGTTTGATGATTTAAAACCAGTAATCCATGAACTACCTTAAAACCATTGCAGGATTTCTTGTCGTACTGTCTACATCATTTAGTCAAGCGCAAAAAAAGGAGGAATTAAGCGACAAATATGTGTTGGTTATTCACGGAGGGGCGGGAACCATTAGTCGTTCTAAGTTGACTCCTGCGCTTGAATATGAATATACGGTTGCCTTGGAAAAGGCGTTGCAACTTGGGCAATATGTACTTGATACCGGAGGATTAGCCGTAACAGCTGTAGAAGTAGCAGTAAAATATTTGGAAGATTCTCCACTTTTTAATGCAGGGAAAGGCTCAGTTTTTAGTCATGCAGGTGTGAATGAGATGGATGCATGTATCATGAATGGCAAGGACCTAAGCAGTGGAGCAGTGGCGGGAGTGAGAAACCTGAAGAACCCAATTGAAGGCGCACGTTTGGTAAAAGACAGTTCCAGACATGTATTTCTCTATGGTGAAGATGCACAAGTGTTTTGCTTAGAAAAAGGAGCCGCCTACGCTGACAGCAGTTATTTCTTCACTGAATTTCGTTGGAAGCAGTATTTGAAAGCAATAGAAAAGGAAACAATCATGCTTGATCATGATACCACGGATGTGAATTACCAATACAAAACATTGGAGGAATTGGAGAAATTCGGAACTGTCGGCGCAGTTGCATTGGATCGGTATGGAAATGTAGCCGCCGCAACATCTACAGGAGGGTTGACCAATAAAGAATATGGACGAATTGGAGACTCTCCAATTGTTGGTGCCGGCACGTATGCAAGCAATCGGAGTTGCGCTGTGTCTTGCACTGGAAAAGGTGAATTTTTTATTCGTGGAACGGTAGCGAGAGATATTGCGGCAAGAATGGAGTTTGCTGACATAACCTTGGACGAATCTGGTGAGCGGACCATGAAAAGATTGAAAAAACTTGGCGGTTCAGGTGGATTTATTTCAGTGGATAAAGACGGGAATTATACCATGATGTTCAACACAAAAGGAATGTACCGCGGTGTGGTGACCAACGAAAAAAATGCCTCGGTAAAAATCTATTGAGTGAGCTAAGAAGCCGAAAATCAATTCGTTTTCTTCTTCAACAACATCAAAAATTCTTCATTCCCATCTCCTCCTAAAATAGGGGAAGAAATGTGTGCTTCATAACTCAAATTATTGGCTTCGGCACTTTTGATGATGTGTTGAATGACTTCCGGGTATAGTGCTTTGTTCTTTACAATGCCTCCCTTCGCAATGTTGTCTTTGCCCACTTCAAATTGTGGCTTAACCAAAGCAACAACAAAGGCATTTTCTTTTAAAAATGGATGAAGAAAGGGAAAGATTTTCTCTAAGGAAATGAATGAGACATCAATAACACATCCATCTGCAAGTTCAGGAATCAAGCGAGTGGTTAAGTCACGCACATGTGTTTTTTCTAAATTGACAACGCGCTCATCTGATTTCAACTTCGCATGCAATTGATCCTTACCTACATCGATGCAATACACTTTTTTGGCGTTTCTTGAAAGTAGCACTTCGGTGAAGCCCCCAGTTGAAGCGCCAACATCTAATATACAGGCATTCTCTACGATTGGATTCCAGGCTTCTAGCGCTTCAAGCAATTTAAGTGCACCACGCGATACCCATGGCAGTTCTTCTGCAATCATTTCAATCGTAGCGTCTATCGGAAACTTCTTTCCGGTTTTGCTGATGAGTTTTCCGTTTACTTTCACTCCAACCTCACGGATAATTTGTTCGGCACGAACGCGCGAACTTACCAAACCACGCTGAAGCAAAATTTTATCGAGTCTTTCTTCCACAGTGCGAAGTTACGCTTTCAGCACATAGTGAACGAGTCTTTAATGATTTATCCGTGAATCAAAGGCTTAATTTACTCCCTCGTGACGCTTTTATAAATAAATTTGCACAAAATTATTTGTTGTGGAAACAGTGTACATTACCCGCAGAGAAACTTTTAATGCTGCGCACAAGTTGTATCGACCGGATTGGTCTGAGGAGAAGAATGAGGAAGTGTTTGGTAAATGCAGCAATAAAAACTGGCATGGGCACAACTTTGTGTTATTTGTTACTGTGAAGGGTACTCCTTCTGAAGACACCGGTTTTGTCATGAACCTCAAGGACCTTAGTACGCTACTCAAAGAGGCTGTAATTGAGGAATTAGATCACAAAAATCTCAATCTCGATGTACCTTTCATGAAGGATGTCATGGCATCAACAGAGAACCTGGTGATTGTCATTTGGAATCGAATTGAAGGACAAATTCGCGAAAGAGGTGGAGAGCTAGCGAAAATCAAATTGGTCGAGACTGAAAATAATTATGTTGAATACTACGGAGGCAAAGAACCTTTTTAGTTTGAAATCGTTATATTGAAAGATAAATAATTCAATATGTACAACGAAGAACTCACCAACTCACTCTCCACGCACTATCATTCTGTCATCGAACAACTAGGTGAGGACCCAAATAGAGAGGGTTTACTCAAGACTCCAGAGCGTGTTGCGAAAGCAATGCAATTTTTAACACATGGGTACGATATTAATCCTGATGCCCTTGTGGCACAAGCGATTTTTCACGAAGCCTACTCTGAAATGGTGATCGTGAAGGACATCGAAGTGTATTCTCTTTGCGAACACCACATGTTGCCTTTCTTCGGAAAAGCACATGTTGCCTATGTTCCCAATGGAAAAATCGTTGGTTTAAGTAAGATTCCACGTGTCGTTGATGCGTATTCACGTCGACTTCAAGTACAAGAACGCTTGACTATTGAAATTCGCGACTGTATTCAACGGACGTTAGAACCTAAAGGTGTAGCCGTAGTGATTGAGTGTTGCCACATGTGCATGCAAATGCGTGGCGTTCAAAAACAAAATTCGGTGACAACCTCAAGTGCATTTACAGGATTATTTTTATCCAACGATGCAACGAGAAAGGAATTTATTAACTTAGTACAAGCTAAATTACATTAACTATGAATGACATTTATCAACAAGACGGATTCACGAAAGAAGCTTCTCGTGAATTTTTTAGAAGCGTGTATGGCTACATGTTCGCTGCATTAGGGATTTCAGGAATCATCGCGTACATGTGCGGTACTCCAGAGTTTTTTGCAAAATACTTTATTTCAAATGGCGCAATTTCGCCTCTATTTTGGGTTGTTGCATTTGCTCCAGTGGGGCTCGGATTGCTTATTCAAATGGCCTATGAACGTTTGTCTCTTGGTCTTTTGATGGGACTTTATGTCGCGTACTCGGCATTGATGGGATTGAGCTTAGGGTCAATCTTCTTGGTATATGAGGTACCTGCTATTGTTTCAACATTCTTCGTTTCAGCGGGTGCATTCGCAGGCATGGCCATTCTCGGTTATACAACGAAAGCCGATTTAACGAAATTTGGTAGCCTACTTTACATGGTGTTTATCGGAATCTTTATCGCTGGAATCGTCAATATCTTCATGAAAAGTGAAATGATGGATTTCATCATCTCTGTAATCGGTGTATTTGTATTCACGGGTTTGACAGCGTACCAAATGCAGCAGTTGAAAGAGGTTTCTAACAATACAAGCCTTTCTGCAATGGACCGCAATAAACTAGCGCTCATCGGAGGGCTTCAATTGTACATTTTATTTGTGAACTTATTCTTGTCTTTGCTGCGTTTGCTCGGATCAAGAGACTAAGATTCTTTACCTTATTTTTAAAGCCATTGGTCATACGGCCGATGGCTTTTTTATTTTTACCACATGAAAGAAATTTCTTATTCTTCACTTATCGCTGGAACAATGAAGTGGGGTTCTTGGGGAGCTAAGTTTTCAAAAACCGAAATGTCCCGATTCATTGAGCATTGCCTCTCTTTGGAGATAAATACCTTTGATTGTGCCGCAATCTATGGAGGATATACCACCGAGTCGGAATTTGGTGCTGCACTCAAAGATGTGAATGCCAAGGATACAGATATACACATCATTACCAAATGTGGCATCGAATATCCCTGCGACCATCATCCGATTGCATTGAAGCATTATGATTATACCGCTGAAGCAATTTCGGCCTCTGTGGAGCGTTCATTGAATCGATTGCAAGTCAATTCACTTGATTTGCTTCTGTTACACCGGCCAAGTCCATTGATGGACCCGGAAGTAATTTTTGAGACAGTAGAAGCAATGAAAAAATCAGGTAAAATCAAGCAATTTGGTGTATCTAACTTTACCGCCTCTCAAATGGCGTTGATGCGAACCAAACTTGAGGTTTCGGTGAATCAAATTGAGTGTTCAATCACGCAATTAGCCCCGCTTACCGATGGCACCATTGATTTCCATGGAACACACGGAATTGCTACACAATGTTGGAGTCCACTAGGATCCGTTTTCTCAGGCAAGGGCGAACGAGAAAATCGAATACTGGGTGTGTGCCATTCTTTAGCAAAGAAATATGAGGTCACCCCGAATGCGATACTTATCGCGTGGCTGCTGCATCATCCAGTGAACCTGACACCAGTGTTGGGAACGACAAATGAATTGCATTTAACTGAAATGTCAAACGCACGAAGTATTGACATGGAACAGATCGATTGGTTTCATTTGTACACCGCCTCGACTGGTGCAAATGTCCCATGAAATATTTGATTTTTTTTGAAAGAATTGACGAGGCAAATCGCTCTTTTCAATTTATTTTCTACTTTTGAAAAAAACTAAGAGTATGCCTGATAATTTCTTTGAAAGCTCAACAGCCGCAGTAGGAACAATCTATGTGTTATTTGCATTGGCTGTGATTGCATCGATTCTAATCTGGGGATAATTCCTGCGGATAATGATACTGAAGCTGTTCATTTTTGAACGGCTTTTTTTGTTGCTTACTTTTTTCTACATTTATCCAATATGCCATTCAACTCCATCTTTTCTTGGATCATTAAAAAACGCATCCATCAAATCGATCTTTTTCGAAAGTATCCGGTGGAGGTACAGTCGGAATTGCTGACAAAAATGATGGACTCGGCAGCATCTACAGAATTTGGAAAACTCCATCATTTTGACAATATTCGCTTACATACCACCTTTAAAAATGAGGTTCCTTTGCAAGAATATGCAGATGTGAAACCTTACGTCGATCGACTCATGAACGGAGAGCAACATCTCCTTTGGCCGGGAGAAACAAAATGGTTTGCGAAATCATCAGGCACCACAACCGGTCGAAGTAAGTTTATTCCTGTGACGCGTGATTCACTCATGGATTGCCATTACAAAGGGGGAAAGGATCTCTTGGCATTGTATTACCACAATTATCCCAACCGGAAACTGTACAACGGAAAGCACCTGATTATTGGAGGGAGTGCTCAAATTAATTATTTAAGTAATGATTCCTATTTCGGAGATTTATCTGCAATCATCGTAAAAAATCTACCCTGGTGGGCCGAAATTCGTCGCACGCCGTCAAGGGAAATTGCTTTAATGAGCGAGTGGGAGGAGAAAATTGAGCGAATGGCGCTAAGTACTATCGAACAAGATGTGTATATTCTCGCTGGTGTGCCGAGTTGGACCATGGTCTTGGCCAATAAAGTGCTGGAAATTACAGGAAAAGAACATTTAAAGGAAGTGTGGCCAAATTTAGAGCTGTTTATGCATGGCGGCGTGAGTTTTGATCCGTATCGAGAACAGTTTCAACGATTGATTCCTGATTCCTCCATGAATTACGTCGAAACATACAATGCTTCAGAAGGATTTTTTGGTATTCAAGATACGGCCGAACAAGAGATGCTTTTGATGCTGGATTATGGCATTTTCTATGAATTCATACCAATGTCGTGCTTCAAGGGCACAGAATCAACCGAAGCTCTCGATATTTCTCAGGTTGAAAAAGGTGTCAATTATGCCCTAATTATTTCAACAAATGCAGGGCTTTGGCGATACATTACCGGCGATACCATCGTTTTTACGAGCGTAAACCCTTACCGATTTAAAATCACCGGACGAACAAAGAGTTTCATCAATGCCTTTGGGGAGGAGGTGATCGTCGAAAATGCAGAACAGGCGATTGCGTATGCGGCGAAGAAAACAAGCGCAGTGATTCGAGAATACACTGCGTGTCCTATTTATTTCTCTGGATTGGAACGTGGAGCACACGAATGGGCCATAGAATTTATTCTACAACCTAACGATGCCGATCGTTTTCAATTTTTATTGGATGAGAAATTACGCGAATTGAATTCCGATTACGATGCCAAACGACATAAAGACATGGTCTTACAACTTCCAGTCTTGAGATTCTTGCCGGAAGGAAGCTTTGATCAGTGGCTAAAATCAATCGGCAAATTAGGCGGCCAACATAAAGTGCCTAGATTAAGTAATGACCGCGCTATTTTGGAACAAGTTCTGGAATTGGCAGGGCAAAAGATTGAGTCATGAGTGTGAAAAGGTTGATGTTCTGTTTGGTTTTCTTAAGCGCTTCCTTGTTGAATGCTCAAGATTCACTCGCCTGGCATTTTTATGGAGAAATTCCAATAGCTTCGAATGACACGTGGTCGGTTGATGTGCTTGAAAATGTATATGTGGTCTCAGATAAGAATCTAACCAAGTATGATTCCACCATGAAGGTGAGCTTTACACAAAGTATTAAGTCACTTGGAAGACTCAGTGCCTGTAAACCGATGAATACTATGAAAGTGATTGCGTTTTCTGAAGAACAACAGACCGTTTGTGTGCTGGATAATACGCTTACATTGAGCGAAGCATGCATCGATTTATCGTTGTTCGAGGTGTTGAATGCCACACAAATCGCTGTTTCTTCGCAGCCAGATAAACTTTGGGTGTTTGATCAATTGAATTCAAGACTGCTGCTACTTAGTCTTGGTTCGGTAAAACAATCCCAGGAAGTAGGAAACTTGCAGGGAATAACTGGAATTGGCACAATAGTAAAGATGGAGGAAAATCAAAATGAATTGTATATCTCTGATCGTTTGGGACAAATCTTTGTTTTTGATGTCTATGGCACGCTAAAATGGACTGTGAGTAAGTCTGAACTGACTGATTTCACAGTAAGGGATGGTTATTTGATTCGATTAGTGGGGGATAAAATTGTGATTCACAAAGGGGAAGAAGAAAAGCTTGATCCACGCAATTTACCAACAGTTGGAATCAAGGAAATTCAGATATCAAGTGGATTTTATTATTTCCGAACCGCTGATAAAATTTTAAAATACTCAGTATATTGGAGGTAAAAGTTGAATCATTTGTCTTAATTTAGTCAGTTCAAAAATTAATCATCATGCACGTTGCTGTCGCTGGAAATATCGGATCGGGAAAAACTACGCTAACACGCTTGTTGGCAAAACATTATGGATGGGATACGCACTTTGAAGATGTGGAGCAAAATCCATATCTCAATGATTTCTACGAAGATATGCAACGTTGGTCTTTTAACTTGCAAATCTATTATTTGAATAGTCGTTTCACGCAAATTCAAGAAATTAAGGAGACAGACAAGAACGTGATTCAAGACCGAACGATCTATGAGGATGCATTCATTTTTGCGCCCAACTTGCATTCAATGGGTCTCATGACCACACGCGATTTTGAAAACTATTTTTCTCTATTCAATCTGATGGATTCTTTTGTCTCTTCACCAGACCTTTTGATTTATTTGCGTGCAGGTGTTCCAACACTTGTTAACCAAATTCAACAACGTGGTCGACAATACGAGGAGAGCATCCGACTTGACTACTTGAAACGATTGAATGAGCGCTATGAAGCCTGGATTTCTACCTATGACAAAGGGAAATTGCTCATTATTGATGTGGACAACAACCGCTTCCCGGAAAATCAAGAAGACCTCGGGAAGATCATCAACGCGATTGACGCTGAGATCAACGGTTTATTCTAATCACTTTTTATACGTTCTATGATTGTCGTTACTGGTGCCGCTGGGTTTATCGGGAGTTGTCTCGTAAGCCGCTTGAATAAAGCAGGATATACCAACATTGTGGTTGTTGACGACTTCTCAAAAACAGAAAAGGATCAAAACCTTGACGGG
>JBEIKR010000061.1:0-14893 GCA_040379705.1 Crocinitomicaceae bacterium | reverse complement strand
GCAAACAAAATTGTACTTCGAATTTTTGCAGTTGCAAACAGAGATGAACCTTTTGTAAAATTAGCGGCTTAAAAATTTGGATTTATCTTAGAATGCTCAGCCACCAAACTCATAACTCGTCCCCTACTTCACCACTCTTTCCGTTTCAACAACTCTTCCGCCATCAATCACGGAAACGAAGTAGATCCCTTTGGACAGATCACCAAGGATCAAAGAGTTCATTTCATGTTGAACAGCGTAGGTTCCAATCACCCGATTGAGTTCATCGGCAACGATAATTTGTGTGTAATCGGTAATGGAATTTTGAGGAACAAAGACATTCAACACTTCAGAAAAAGGGTTTGGAAAAACTATAATATGATTAGATTGCTGTTGATTCATTTGTACCAATCGCAATTCTGTATACATGATTTTCCCGTCGAAATCCACTTCTTTAATTCGATAGTAAAATTGTGTATTGGGCATAAACGCATTCACATCTACAAACTCATAGTCTAGAAGTGTTTGGCTAGATCCTGCGGCTTGCACCTGAGCAATTACCGTAAAATTCTCACCATCCAAGGAACGTTCAATCGAGAAATAATCACTGTTGATCTCAGAAGCTGTTGACCATCGAAGGAATACATTTCTATCAATGGCCTCAGCAGAAAAATCAACAAACATGACTCCGAGTGGAATCAGCATCATCACCCCCGAATTATTTGGTTCAGGAGACACACCAGAGAATGTGGTGCAAGGGACGATGGAGTTATTGCACCCCGCCCCACCGTTCAATGACTGAGCAACATAATTAGACGTCGGCATGTTGGCAAGAAAAATGACTGCTCCCTGTCCACCACCACCGCCTGCACCATGAGTTCCTGAATTGCCCACTGATCCACCGGTTCCACCGTTCGCTGAAAAAGTTACTGGACAGGCTGAACTAAAAGCAAATGAATTGGCAAAAATAAGCACTGATCCGGCTGCTCCGGCACCACCACTACCATCATTTCCAGAATTGGCTGTGGTTTGACCTTGCGCTGTTATTGAGATTGGCGTTGAGCATACATTTGGGGTAACAATCTGATTGGCTTTCACATAGACAATTCCACCACCATTACCACCATTCGTAGCTACACTGTTGTTCATTTGACCGCCGCCTCCGCCACCTCCCATAAAAATTCGATTCTGAGAGTAATAAGGCATCAATGTTTGACCACCTAATCCATGGCCAGTATTGGCTGCAGAGCATTGCCATCCAATACCTCCTATTCCTCCCGTCGATACATTTCCACCACCGCCACCACCCGCATTGTGGCTTAATCCACCGCCACCACCATTGGCAATCTTCCCTCGTGCATTGGTGAAATTGACGTTGGTGTTTTTATGAATTCCTTCTCCTTTAAATCCATAGCTTGTAGAGGCCGTGATATAAAAAGAATTGAGGCAACCTGCGCCGTCATTGGTCGATTTTGCACCTCCACGAAATCCTGCAAAATTAGCATTGATAGAATGATTTAAAGTCAAGGTTCCTAGCACTTCAATAGCAATAAGCCCTCCAATATCTCCATTCCACGCCAATGCCGACATGGCTGATATGGTCGAAAAATTTGGTGCACCCAACCTTCTGAAAGAAACGATTTGAACACTGCTATTGGCAGTGAAGGTATATGGTTTAGTCGGTGCACTCGTGAATGTTATGGTATTGGGGATTCCACCCATTTCCGTTAGTGTTGAAATGGTTAAGAATTCATAGTTTCCTGCCGAGCCAATGGATGCAATCGTGCCAAATGTATTCGCATTATTCACATTTGAACCGATTACATTGTCTTGCATTTGAATGAGCATCACTTTTTCACCAATTTCAAAGGAATCCGCTGTTTCATTCACTACTGAGAGACTTACTGTGGAACCACTTAATCCTGTCACCTTCGCATATCCATTCACCACCTGAGAAAAAGAAAAGGCCGTTGACATAATGACAACAGCCGCAGCCAAGATCCATGTTTGAACTTTAACTTTCCATTCTATTCTGTAATTCAATAAATGCATTTTCTCGTGGGCATCAACATAAGTGCCACCGCAAAAATAAAACACAAAAACCTGAAATACAACTATTTGTTAATACCGGCAATTCCATATTTTCCCAAAATAAGAATAGCAAGTTCAATTTTGGAAGTGAAGAACACACCTATTGGAATGCAATTAGATGAAATTTTATGTGTGAAAACCAAGATATTTCAGTCAACGTCCGGCTACAAGCACAATGTCATTTACCTTGAGCTCATTCGGACCAACAAAGGCAATGGAATATTCTTTGGGTTCGGTCACATATCTCTTGACTTGCTTTCCGTTGACTGTTTTGGTTACTGTTTTCTTCTCCCCACCACTTGAGGACACACCGAGAAAAAAATCTGATGTCAAATCTGGGTCATTTAGGGTGCGATTCACTTCAATGCTTGTCCACATTGTAGCCGTTTCTTGATATACCTCTCCTAGGGTTAAACCGGATATAAATAACTCGAGAAAAGTATTTACACCGCTGTAATAATTATTGGCATAGTAGGCACTGGCGCCAACCATCAAAAATGGTTTCGCCGTTTCACTCACGCGCACCGCCGCTTCAGCGACACCAATATCCGTTGGATCACCTTCGGAAGAACCCGCACCACCGCAGGCCGACTGATAAATCACAACAGGATTTCGGTTAAATTTAAGTTCATCCACGATCCGCTGCGCAGAAATAAACTCATTGATGACGAGCCCACCAAAGCCACCGTCCAAGCCCAATGTGGTGCCATGACCGTTGTAAATAAAGAACGACGCATTCAAAGCGGCCTTTTTGATATCTACCCATTTATTGTTCGGCGAATAAAACCGATGTACTTTGTATTTATGGGATTCCAAGATAACGGCAAGCTCTTCCATACGCGTTTTATTTTCTGCTGGTGCGCGATCTCCAACGATGAGCACGGCTTCTTTTTGAGTTGAAATAGCACTGTTTTGTGAGAATCCTAGAAAGACAAGTGAGATGAAAATAAGAAGGAAAGTGATTGTTTTCATGGATAGTGGATTTGGAAGGTAAAACATGTCTTGAGTAACATGTTAACAGAAGTAGCCCCGAAAAATAACAACCAAGTAATTTTTAACCATAAAAAAAGGCCGACACGAATGTCAGCCCTTTTGGTAGATGTTAAGATTTTAGGATATCAAGACAAAAGACTCATGGACAATGGACTCATGGACAATGGACAAGAGACAAGGGACAAGAGACAAGGGACAATGGACTTGTAGATGTCAAGACATTAAGATTTTAAGATTTCAAGACTTGACGGTACTTCGAAGCTTATAATTCATAACTAGTGATTCGTAATTGAAGGACAAAGGACAAAAGACAAGGGACTTGCAGATTTCAAGACATTAAGATTTTAAGATTTCAAGACTTGCTCATACTTAGGTGGCTGAGGTGCGCAGCAGACTCGAAGCCACAAAAGACTTAATCGTGCGTCGAATTGCAGAAGGCATCAAATTCCTGAAAGGATCAAATTTGCGAAGCAATCCATGTTCCATGCTCTAAGCTCTATGTTCCCTTTTCTCATGTCATTTATCTCAAGTCAAAGCGATCCAATTCCATGACTTTCACCCATGCTGCGATAAAATCGGTGACAAACTTTTGTTTTGCATCATCACTGGCATATACTTCCGCCAAGGCGCGCAATTCAGAGTTAGACCCAAAGATCAAATCCGCTCGTGTTGCATGCCATTTTGGTTTACCTGTTGTGCGGTCGCTTCCGATGAACACCTCTTTTGTATCATCAAAGGCTTTCCAATTCGTATTCATGTCCAACAAGTTGACAAAGAAGTCATTCGTCAACATGTCTTTTTTGTCGGTAAACATCCCGGCTGTTGAATTGTCGACATTGGTATTCAACACACGCATACCACCAATCAAAACGGTCATTTCTGGAGCCGTCAACTGAAGCAATTGTGCCTTATCAACAAGCAAGGCTTCCGTTGGAATGGTGTACTGTGTTTTTGAGTAGTTACGGAATCCATCTGCAATCGGTTCGAGCACAGCCATTCCTTTAACATCAGTTTGTGCTTGCGTTGCATCAACACGTCCTGGTTTGAATGGCACTTGTACCGCAACACCTGCATTTTTTGCCGCCTGTTCAACACCAACTGTTCCTGCCAAGACAATCAAATCGGCCATAGACACTTTCTTGGCGCCAGATTTCTTATTGAAATCGGCTTGAATTTTCTCCAATGCCTTTAGCACTTTGTTCAATTGCGTTGGATTGTTCACTGCCCAGTTGCGTTGCGGCTCCAAGCAAATGCGTGCACCATTCGCTCCTCCACGGTTATCCGAGCCACGGAATGTTGATGCGGAAGCCCACGCCGTTTCAACCATTTCACTCACTGTCAAACCAGACATTAAAATCTCCGCTTTCAAGGCATTGATATCTGACGCATTGATCATTTCGTAGCTTACAACAGGAAGTGGATCTTGCCAAATAAGGTCTTCTTTAGGTGCTTCTGGTCCGATGTACGTCGTTCTTGGTCCCATATCGCGGTGTGTCAATTTGAACCAAGCGCGCGCAAATGCATCTTCGAATGCTTTTTTATCTTCCATGAATTTACGGGAGATTTTCTCGTATGCAGGGTCAAAACGCAAGGCCAAATCGGTGGTAAGCATCGTCGGTTTGTGACGCTTCAAGGTGTCAAAGGCATCTGGAATAATGTTCGGTGCGTTCTTGGCTACCCATTGCTTCGCGCCTGCAGGACTTGTTGTCAATTCCCATTCGTATTTGAACAAGAATTTGAAGTAATCGTGGCTCCATTGTGCCGGAGTAGAAGTCCACGTCACCTCCAAACCTGAAGTAATCGCATCCTTACCTTTTCCTGTCTCATACGAGCTTTTCCATCCAAGTCCTTGTTCTTCGATTGGTGCAGCTTCTGGTTCAACACCAACATGCGTTGCTGGTCCTGCGCCGTGTGTTTTTCCGAAGGAGTGTCCACCCGCAATGAGTGCCACCGTTTCTTCGTCGTTCATTCCCATTCGACCGAATGTTTCACGAATATCTTTCGCAGAAGCAATTGGATCTGGGTTTCCGTTTGGACCTTCCGGATTGACATAAATCAGTCCCATTTGTACTGCTGCCAATGGATTTTCGAGCTTACGTCCGTCGGCGTAGCGCTTGTCCTCCAACCATTTCGTTTCAGAACCCCAATACACATCCAGTTCAGGCTCCCACACATCTTCGCGTCCACCGGAAAAACCAAAGGTTTCGAAGCCCATGGATTCCAATGCCACATTTCCAGCGAGCACCATCAAATCTGCCCAACTGATGCTAGCGCCATATTTTTGTTTGATTGGCCACAAAAGGCGGCGTGCTTTGTCCAAATTGGCGTTATCAGGCCAGCTGTTTAGAGGTGCAAAACGCTGTTGTCCAGCTGATGAACCTCCTCGACCATCGCCACTTCGGTAGGTTCCAGCGCTGTGCCATGCCATACGAATGAACAGTGGGCCATAGTTGCCATAATCTGCCGGCCACCATTCTTGCGATGTTGTGAGCAATGTTTTAATTTCATTTTTCAAGGCGAAGTAGTCCAAGGAAGCAAAAGACTTACGGTAGTCGAACTGAGGTCCCATCGGATTCGTCAGCGATGAATTTTGGCGCAACACGTCAAGATTCAATTGATTTGGCCACCAATCACTGTTCGTTGTACCTCCTACTGACGATTGAGGAATTGTCTCCGTTGTTGTAGATGTCTCCATCATCGCGCCATGGTTCACAGGGCATTTCGCTTGACTTCCATCATTCTTTTGTGCCATAATCGGCAAGGCCACTGATAGCCCCATTGATAGGATTACTTTTTTCATATTGAATGTATTTAATCACTTTTACCGAGCAAAATTAGACGAGAATAACAATCGTTTTCATTGATAGTATTTATAAAGGTATCGAAATAATCTATACTCTTTTTCAAGGTTGACGAATGCTTGGTTTTAAGCTAATTTTTGTTTGATTTTTTGAGATTTCATGACTAACAAGTATGGTGACGAAATAAAAAATCTCAAGCGAGATAAATTTCAAGTCACAAGTCGTATAGAACGTATGAGCATTCTAATCCCCAAAGGAAAATACTGGCAAAAGCTGAGTGGATCCATTAAACTTCACATTGACGAAACCTTGTTTCTCAATAATCCAGATGAATGGATTCCCATGAGTACCTATGTCCCGTTCCCCTTGGATGAGGACCAAACACTTGAGGCGGTTTACATCACTTATGTTGAATATGACATGAATTCAAAGGCAGTTTACCAAAGAATTGTTCGTGAGGTGAAAGATGTTCATTTGGAGGTATAAATTCGACAATGACGAAACTTGATTTGAACCAATTAGTATTCAGAATAAACTAGTTGTCAACCCATCTTTTTCGAAGTATTTTCATTTTTTCCATTGATCCCTGGTCACCTTGAATGCTTTTGCTATTTTCGGGGAACTAGAAATCTGAAAATGAAGCACATCTCTGTTGTTGCCGCAGTTATCATACACGACCATAAAATATTATGCGTTCAGCGTGGGCCCGCGAAATATGCGTATATCTCTCAGAAATGGGAATTTCCTGGCGGCAAGGTTGAAGAAGGCGAGACCAAAATCGAGGCCTTGAAGCGTGAGATCAGCGAAGAGTTGCACATGGATATTTCGGTCGATGCTTTTCTTACGACTGTTCAACACAGCTACCCTGATTTTCACCTGACGATGGATACTTTCTTGTGTAGTTGTTCAGATAACGCACTGACCTTGACCGAACATACCGACTTCAAGTGGCTCGATAAAAGCGAATTAAAGGGATTGGATTGGGCAGCAGCAGATGTTCCGATTGTGGAGAAAATTTGTGCGGAATGACTTGGCTAAAGGGGGATTTATTCGAAAGTCTTAAAACAGGATTCGTTGACAAAGTGGTTCAATCGAACCGCGAATATCGGCCACAACTACTTGTCAACGATAAAGGTAACGGGAGAAAAGTCCTGACGACAATCGAACGCGAACTTCGCACCTGTGATGAATTCTGGCTTTCAGTGGCGTTTATTACGACGAGTGGACTTGCTACATTAAAAAATACCTTAATCGAACTTAAAGAAAGAAAAATCCCCGGGAAAATTCTCGCTTCTCAATACCTCAATTTCACTCAACCTGAGGCATTGCGTATGATCTTGCAGTTCGAGAACATTGAACTCAAGATTGTTACCGATGGAGATTTTCACTCGAAAGGTTACCTATTCAAGAAAGGTGACATGTTTGATCTTATTATTGGAAGTAGCAACTTAACAGCCAATGCACTTTGCACCAATAAAGAATGGAATCTCAAAGTGACCGCCTCCGAAGAAAGTGATCTCATTCTGCAAACAGTCACCGAATTTGAGCGAGAATTTAAGGATGCAACTGAAGTAGATGACCAATGGATTGCCGGATATGAACTTTATTACAAAAGTCAGCTCGAATACAACAAGAAGATCCAAGAACGGACCCAATATCCAGAATTTCATGAAGTAAAGCCCAATCTGATGCAACGTGAAGCATTGGAAAACATCAAGCATCTTCGAAAAAAAGGCAAAAACAAAGCATTGCTCATCTCTGCCACCGGTACTGGAAAAACCTACCTCTCTGCTTTCGATGTGAAGGCTTTTCAGCCAAAGAAATTTTTGTTTATTGTTCACCGCAGAACCATCGCCGAAAAAGCCATGGAAACCTATCAGCACTTGTTTGGTAGCCAGATCAAAATGGGACTATATTCGGGAGAGTCACGTGAATTGGAGGCCGATTTCATCTTTTCAACGGTACAAACCATCTCCAGAGACGAGCACATTCGGCAGTTTGCGAAAGACCAATTCGATTATATCGTCATCGATGAAACCCATCGAGCAGGTGCTGCATCCTACCAGAAAATCATGGAGTATTTCACGCCCGAATTCATGCTCGGGATGACTGCTACGCCTGAACGTATGGATGGACTTGACGTGTTCAAATTGTTTGACCACACGATTGCCTATGAAATCAGGCTGCATAAAGCGTTGGAAGAAGAAATGCTTAGTCCATTCCATTATTACGGAGTGACCGATCTAAGCATTAACGACCAGGTCATCGAAGACAAAAGCGACTTCAATCTACTTACCGCAAACGAACGGATCGAACGAATCATCGAGAAAGCAAATCTTTACGGTTGCGATGATGGAAATGTACGTGGACTAATCTTCTGTTCTTTAAAAAATGAATGCCACGAGCTATCCAGAGCATTCAATAAACTTCGAAAGAGAAATGGTGCATATTACAACACCGTCGCGCTAACAAGTGATGATTCGGAGGAAACACGAGCTGAAGCAATTCGCCGACTTGAAAGTGATCTACTCTCCGAAAAACTAGATTACATTTTTACTGTTGATATCTTCAATGAAGGAATCGACATTCCGCGCATCAATCAAATCATCATGCTCCGTCCGACACAGTCAGCGATTATTTTTGTGCAGCAGTTGGGACGTGGATTGCGAAAAGTCAATACCAAAGAGTATTTGACGGTGATTGATTTCATCGGAAACTACAGCAACAATTACCTTGTTCCCATCGCCTTATACGGAGATACGAGCTATAATAAAGATACCCTGCGAAATCTCATTTCCACCGGTAGTCAATTCATGCCTGGCACGTCCACCATTAATTTTGACAGAATCACCAAGGAGAAAATCTTTGCAGCCATCGATTCAGCAAATCTTCAGCTAAAAAAAGACCTCACCACAGATTATAAGTTATTGAAGCATAAGCTGGGAAGAGTCCCAATGATGATGGATTTTGTGGCACATGGATCCCGCGACCCTTTTAGTTTTGTGGATTATTCAAAATCCTATTACAACTTCCTCCGTCTGATCGAAACCGATTTTGAACACGTTTGCGCCAAGGATGAAATGGAGCTTTTAGACTTATTCTCGTTAGAAATAAACAATGCGAAACGCGTTGAAGAAAGTGCTTTACTTAACTTACTCATCGAACAAAACCATATTTCATTATCCGACTTCAATGATTACATGACGAGTAACTTTGGATATATTCCCAGCGAAGAAACCATGCATTCGGTCTTACAGAATCTCAATTTTGCATTCGTCCGAAAACCAAGAAACATCGTCAAATTTCTACATGGTACCTTTTCATTTACACCAGAATTCAACGCTACTCTTGCCAAAAATGATTTCAAGCAGTACTTGATCGATAACGTCCAGTATGGCTTGCATGCCTTCAAGAAGCGATTTGCGCTGAAAAAGTTAACTAATGGATTTGTATTAGGTCAGAAATACAGCCGAAAAGATGTGTGCCGCATTCTAAATTGGGAAGCAGATATCAGCAGCACCGTTTATGGATATCGGACTCAAAATAATTGCACTCCTTGTTTTGTTACCTATCACAAATCAAGTACAATTTCAAAAAGTACCCAGTACAACGATCATTTCATTGATCAGCAAACTTTTGCATGGGAATCACGTTCAAACAGAAAAATATCCAGTACTGAAATACAAGCCGTACTTGACTCCAAGCTCATCTTACTCTTCGTGAAAAAATCAGACGGTGAAGGCACCGATTTCTATTGTTTGGGGCCAGTCAATATTCTACCTGGCAGCGTTAAGCAAGAAAAAATGGCCGTTTCCGAAGAACCTGTCGTTCACATGACGTATAAACTGACAACTACCGTCGAGGATCATTTATTCGATTACCTCACCGATCAAGGTGTGTAAGTTCTACTGCCACCGCACTCACTCTCCACTCTCACTCTGCACTTCAGCCGCTTTCTTCGATTTACGGTACAAGTAACTGTCGTAAATAAAGCGTTTTGCGAAGCGCACAGGCTTGTCCGTGCTCATGAACTTTTTGAATACGTTGGCGTTGACCCCAAAATACTCGTAGGTCGAACCGTCTGTAAAGGTAATTTCCAACAAAAGTCCTTTGTGCTTGAAATCGTAAATCCCACATTCCATGATGGTTTTCTGGTATTCAGGCAAATTGATTGCGGTGGTCTCTGGCGCGATGCTCACTAAAAAATGATAGCCATCCACCACCTGTCTTCCCATCAAGGTCGCTTCCTCTTTCATCGGATCGCCATCCTGGTATTTGTCCGGGTGCCACTGCTTCACCAACTTGCGGTAGGTCGATTTCAATTCGGCAAGATCGATTTCGTTTTCAATCTGAAATAATTTTTTGTACTCGTTGATGCGTTTCATAAAATGTGATGTCGGGATCGTCCCAATGGGAATGTGTGTGTAAATCTGTTTGTCGAAGTGAATCGGCCTGGTTGTTAATGCTTGGTTTGTCTCGTTAAAAAGTAAAAATCACAGACGCCGCAAAGGTAGCAAGAAAAACGGGTTGCTCGAGGTTGGCGTTTTCATCCTATTTCAAGTACTTCGTTACATTCTCTTCAAACGAAGGCAGAAAATCGTTTTTCGCACGCTGGATGATTCGGTTCACAGTAGAATGACCGTAAAATGAAATAATTTCTTGAATCTCCATCTCGTTTCCGCGTTCGAATATGCGCAAAATTATCGCTGACTTCATTTTTTCCCAATCCAATTTTTCAAAATCAGTGTCCCAAAAAAGTGCTTTTCGAAAAACCATCAGGTTCGGTGTCATGCCAATCATTTTTTGTTGTTCTAACTCCTGATTGACATCATAGCACCCTTGAATACACATGAAATAATCAAATTCTACACGAAAATAATCGGCAAGTTTGATGGATAACCGAGGAGTTATTCCCCTTCTTTCATTCAGAATGGCACTAATGGTTTGTTTATGCTCATTCACACTTGCAGCCAACTCATTACTTTTTATTCCCAATGCTTTCAATTCTCTTTTTAAAATGGCTCCGGGATGTATTCCCTTAATTCGATTTAATTCTGGTAACATCGTTCTGTTTTAACCAAAGATAAAGCAAAGATATTTTGTAAACAAATTTGTTTACTTTTATTTCAATCTGCTGCATTCGAGAAGAATCAGGATTGCTCTTGTTGTTTTTTTATTTTAAACTACTGCTTTAGAATAGTTGTCCTAACTTTACCTAATATTTAAGTCAGGATCTTCATGCCCTTTTCATCCCTCGGTCTTTCACCCCGTTTAGTCACAGCACTTTCTGAATTAGACTTCCAAAAACCCTATCCCATTCAGGAAAAGGTAATTCCTGAAGTGCTTAAGGGCAATGATGTGCTGGGCATTGCTCAAACTGGATCAGGAAAAACCGCATCCTATGTGTTGCCGGTGTTGTCCTTGCTGGAGAAAAAGGAAACAAAACGAAACAGAGCGATTGAAGCGTTGGTGGTGGTTCCAACACGTGAATTGGCACAACAAGTTCAGGAGGTGATCAGTAATTTCGCTTCATTCTTGGATCCACGCTTGAAATCGATGGCTGTATATGGGGGCGTCTCCATCAATCCACAAATGAAAGCACTGATCGGAGTCCGTGTTTTGGTGGCGACACCGGGAAGATTACTGGAGTTGGTTGAAGCAAATGCGCTGACCTTATCGGAAGTTCAGACCCTAGTGATTGATGAAGCCGACAAAATGCTGAATCTAGGCTTCAAAGAGGAAATGGATAGGGTCATTTCTTTGTTGCCGAGTAAACGACAAAACTTACTCTTTTCAGCGACCCTTGCCGAGGATGTTCAGTCGATCACCCAATTGATGCTAAAAGACCCCATCGTTGTAAAGGTCGAGGCCGACAGAGAAAATCTCGATCTCATCTTGCAAACGGGTTATTATGTTTCCGAAGAGCGCAAGGGACCACTCCTACGCTACTTGATCAAACACAATGACATGCAACAGGTGCTGGTCTTTACCTCATCGGTCTATCAAACGGAAAATGTGGCTGAAAAACTTAGGAAGAACGGCATACAAGCGAATGCCATCCACAGTAAAAAAAGTCAGGAAGCGCGCACAAAAGCCCTGAAGAGTTTCAAGGAGGGACACATGCGGGTGCTGGTCGCCACCGATCTGATTGCCCGTGGGATCGATATTCAATTCCTGCCATTCGTCATCAACTACGAACTCCCGCGATCTCCAAAAGATTATATTCATCGGATTGGACGAACAGGCCGTGCTGAAAATCCGGGTGAGGCCATTTCACTCATCACACCGGACGAACAGCACCATTTCCGTGTCATTCAAAAGAAAATGAAAAAATGGGTGACGATGGTTGACAGCGAATCAATTGATATCAAGGGGTTTTAATGGATCATAACCAAGTGTTTTTTTTATCTCTGTGTGTTCGACCCCGATGAGGTCATACCTCTGATTCCACTCATCACTGAGGACTCCAATTCTTTTGTTAATTGTTCCTAGCCCCCAAGCTTTGGTCTTCATCCGGTTTTTGTCTTGATCCAAGGTTTCATTACTTTGCCTAAAATTTAATAACACTAAATAGTATTTACAAAAAAGTGTATATTTGTAAAAAGTAATTTTCATTATGGGTAGAGAAAAACCAGTTTTATTACCGAAACACAAGAAGATACTCGAAGAGTTAGGCGAGAATATTAAACTTGCACGTCTACGAAGGAAATTTAGTGCGGAGCAAGTTGCTGAACGAGCCAACATTAGTAGGCCTACATTAACAGCTATTGAAAAAGGATCTGAAAGCGTTAGTATTGGTTTGTATCTCCAAGCTTTGAGTGTTCTTGGGTTGGAAAAGGATTTTCTACTTCTTGCCAAAGACGATGTGTTAGGTAGAAAATTACAGGATGCGAACATAAGTACAAGGGAACGAGCTCCAAAAAAACGATAAGTAATGGCCAAAAAAAATAATAAAAGAGACGTTTATATTTATGCAGATTGGCATGAATTAAATGGGCCTGTGTATATGGGGGTTTTACATGCCGAACTATTAAGGGGAAAAGAGATCTTTTCATTTGAATATGAAAAGTCATGGCTGCAATCTGGAAGAGCTCAATTGCTGGATCCGGATTTACAATTATTCTCCGGACTACAGTATTTGACCGATCAGCAAAAGCATAATTTCGGTATGTTTCTAGATTCTTCACCTGATCGATGGGGACGTATTTTGATGCGACGGAGAGAAGCGGCATTAGCGAGACAAGAGCAAAGAATCCCAAATATCTTATTTGAAACAGATTACTTGTTGGGAGTGTATGATGGTCAACGAATGGGTGGTTTGCGTTTCAAATTAGATCCAAGCGGACCATTTCTAAATGATAACATTTCAATGGCGAGTCCACCCTGGACATCAATTCGTGAATTGGAACAAATCAGCTTAAGATTAGAAGATGATGATGCTGTTAATGATCCTGAATACATGAAATGGTTAAGTATGTTGGTTGCTCCCGGATCCTCATTGGGAGGCGCGAGACCAAAGGCAAGTGTACTGGATCATGATGATCATTTATGGATTGCTAAATTTCCAAGTAAAAACGATTCATCTGATATTGGTGGCTGGGAAATTGTGACATATGAATTAGCAATTTCTGCCGGAGTGAAGATGGCTGAAGCCCAGGTGAAAAAATTTAACACCAACAATCATACATTTCTAACAAAGCGATTTGATCGATCTGAACATGGAGAACGTATTCATTTTGCTTCAGCGATGACCTTATTAGGTCATGTGGACGGAGAAGATCATAGTGAAGGAACTAGTTATCTTGAATTGGTCGAATTCATTATTACCCGCGGATCCAATGTCAATGAAGATCTAGAACAGCTTTGGAGACGCATTGTTTTTAGTATTTGTGTATCAAATACTGATGACCATTTGCGCAATCACGGATTTATCCTGACCTCAGGAGGATGGAGACTCTCACCTGCCTATGATATTAATCCAGTGGAAACAGGTGTAGGATTAAAGTTAAATATTACAGAGGATGATAACACTTTAGATCTTGATCTTGCTTTGGAAGTTTGTCCATATTTCCGATTGAAAACGGAACGAGCAATTGAAATCATTGAGGAGGTTAAAACTTCAGTTCGCAATTGGCGAACTATTGCAAGAAAATATGGACTATCAAATCTTGAATGTGATTTAAAATCGTCTGCTTTTTCCAGAGCAGAATAAGGTGGGGAGGAACTTGTATTCTAAATAAATATTTCAATAACAAAAAAGCCTTCTCATAACTGAGAAGGCTTTTACTTTTAACGTTTTTAGCGGTCAGGACATATTTCGAACCCGGCATGTATTCTAACCAAATAAATCAATTTTATTTTTAGATGATGCCACCAAATTTTTAATTTGAGCTTTGGAATATTTCTTTATCACTTTTTCACGGATCAATGCTTCTCGCTTTGTCCCAAAGCACTCTACGAAAACCAATTCCCAATCGGCAAATTTACTCGTGTATCGACTTTGACCTGATTTATGTTGTTCCAACCGATTTAGTGGGTTTTCAGAAAATCCACGATAGTAACAATCCCCAGTAGCGCTGAATAGTATGTAAACGAAAAATACACCCATGATATTAAATATACAAAACAAAAAAGCCTCCTCAAAACTGAGAAGGCTTTTACTTTAATCTTGCCGCATAGAAGAGACTCGAATTCCGTCCCCAAGTGCCTTGGGGATGACAGGCTTGTATTTTATATGAAACAAAAAAGCCTCCTCATAACTGAGAAGGCTTTTACTTTTAACGTTTTTAGCGGTCTGGACATCTTTCGAACCCGTCCCCAAGTGCCTTGGGGATGACAGGCCTGTATTTTATATGAAACAAAAAAGCCTACTCATTACTGAGAAGGCTTTTACTTTTAACGTTTTTCGCGGTCTGGACATCTTTCGAACCCGTCCCCAAGTGCCTTGGGGATGACAGGCTTGTATTTTATATGAAACAAAAAAGCCTACTCATTACTGAGAAGGCTTTTACTTTTAACGTTTTTAGCGG
>JBEIKR010000060.1:0-15214 GCA_040379705.1 Crocinitomicaceae bacterium | reverse complement strand
GAACTACCTTAAAGACAATTCCCTCATCTTTCGTGACTACGATACATGGCGTTCCTGAACGAATCGTCATCCAGTTTTGGATATATTCCGCCACAACATACGATCCCTCAACAACAGGTGGCATAGAATCCCCTTTGATTGGAAAGGAACGGTACTTTTTATTCTTAGATAAAAAAGGGAGATAGAACGTTGGCAATACTTTCAAATAATCTGGATCCGCATAACCCGATGTGTATCCCGCACTGGCCTGCATGGGAATCATCTCGATGAGTTCTTCTTCACCCTCCGTCACAACTGTTGTCAAAACACGTAATTTCTGACCTTTCAGGTCATTCAAAGGTTCCTTCCCCAATTGCTCCCATTCTTTTTCCGACAGAGACTCTAAATCTTTACGCAAAAAATCATCGATTGGAATACGATAATAATCACAAAGTGCGACCAACAAATCAATACCTGGCTGTGCTACCCCATTCTCATACCCACTATACGATGAACGTGTTAAACCTAGATCGTGCGCTACCTCTTCCTGTGATCGCTTCAAACGCTTTCTTAATAACTTTAAGTTCGAGCCAATATTCATACCTTCAGATTTTATCCAAAAATAAGGATTCCGATTAAATAATCAAATAAATGACTATTTTTTAATCAATTTAATGTTTGAATTTTATAGGACGCCCCATATACTTGGCATAAGCAGCGGTAAACTTCGCGCCAAAGAAAATGATTTGTGATGAATAATACACCCAAGCTAGAATGATAAACAAAGTACCAGCAAGACCACCACTCGCTGCAAAAAAGAAATTGAATAAATAATACTTAATCAACAACTGTCCAACATACAACAAAATAGAAGTCACCAATGCACCTCCTAGCGCGAGTCTCCATGACACTTTTCCATCGTGGACGTATTTAAATACAGCGCTAAAAATCAGTAGATTACTCAATAATGAAAATCCATGTTTCGCCACATTGAAAAAAAGCAAACTCAACCATTCCTTCTGATCAAATAGGTGATGACCAAAAGAAATGACTACTGTTTGAGCGAAATACAAAAAAACAATCAAGCCGGTAAAAATGGCAACCCCAAGAATTGAGAGAAGTCTAAAAAGGACATTCTGAACAAACTTCTTGCGGTTGGTTGCAAAGTTCACTTCAATATCAAAAAAGGCATTAATACTATTTTTTAAACACACCAAAAACGCTGAACAAGCAATTAGCAAGGCAATGATACTCGTTGCCTCCAAGAAAAAATTGCCTTTTTCGAAATCCAACGAATTCAAGAATTCCATGATACCATTGACATCGGTAATACCCACTTTATTTTTTAACATGTCTCCGATGATCTCAATCATCACATCTTGACCAATCAACCTGCCCATGTATGTGATACTCAAATACAATAAAGGCACCAATGCAAACAGTGCATAATACGCCAAGGCAGCACCATGATGAAGGCCTTTCTCTTCTAAAAATCCATTGAATGAATTTTTAATGAGTATCCAAACATCTTTGATTGTAAGGTGCTTAAAACTTTTTGACGATGGTAAATCCGTTGACATGCTGGAGTTTATTAAAACTATACAAAACTACTTTTTCCTTGCGTTCGGTACTAAAATAATTCTGATAAACTGGCCCAGTAAATAAGGAGTGGCTATATTTTGCTGAAATAAATTGCTTTCCCTCTATACGCTCCAATGAATATTCATCCGGTCTGAAATACGCGCGTTTTCCATCAATCATAACAGAATTGACAGCACCAAATAAGCGCGCCTCTTCCACACTGACAAAACGATAGTAGAAACTCTCCGGATTGGATTTGCGTGCAATCTTCCCGTTTTTCATGTGAATGATTTGATCCGCAAATCCAAGCATCTCAGCCCCGTCGTGTGACACCAACACCAACGACATCCTTCTTAAATCCTTCAATTCAAGAAAATAATTGATCAGTTTGGTTCTCAATCGTGCATCGATGTGTGCGAAAGGCTCATCCATTAAAATCACTCGAGGCTCACATGCCAAGGCACGCGCCAACGCCAAACGTTGCTGTTCACCACCTGAAAGATAGCGCGATTGTTTTGTCCTGAAGTCTTCTAACTCCATCAAATCAATCAACTCATCTACCAATTTATCACGCTGTTTGACAGGTAAATAAAGGGCCATTTCACGAATATTCTCTTCGACAGTATGGAACGCATCTAAATGAAATTGCTGGTCAACCAATTGAATTTCGGGATGTCCCGGAACAAGCTTTACTGATGGGCCTTTCACCCGCGTTCCTTCGAACATGACAACACCCGAATCCGCATCGAGCAATCCAGCTATAATTTTTAATAACGACGTTTTTCCAGCGCCACTTTTTCCAGCAATCCCAAGAATCTGGCCTTCTTTCAGTTGAAAGGAAACACCGTTGATGACGTCCTTATCAAAGCGCAGGTGCACATCTTCGACACTAATCATTCCTCAATCAACTCTTTAGGGAATTCTTTAGATGCAATGTAAATTCCTGGAATAGGATTTGCCCAGGGCTCATAATCTTTCAGATAAATACGAAGCGTAATACCATCTTCCTCAGCTGTTTGCTCAGAATGATCGAGGATACTTTCTGAAGCACCAACAAATACCGTTGGACCATCCGAAGAAACGATTTCAAACATGCGCATATTTTGAACCTCATGCCGAAATTCTTTCCCGTCAGGAAACGTTCCCTCTAAGGGAAAAGAAACAAAATCATGCTCAGTGACTGCCGTTACATCTGACTTTATGCGCAATTCATCTTCCCAGTCATATCGGCGATTATTCTCCGAATCGTCCCCACCAAAATGTGCCTCCGCATGTTCCGGTGAGAAATCATCATTCAACATATAAGTATGTACGGTACAACGCATTTTCTTTTTTCTCAAATCTACGACCTATAAATCAAGTCAAAAGTGCTATGATTGACATTCAATCCACATTCATTTGTTACTTTTGTACTAAACAGTCAGACCACATTTGAAAACGCTCAGTATATTTCGTCAGAAATCAGAATCAATCCTCCGGAAGCATCCTTGGGTTTTTAGTGGTGCTATTGCCAGTGACACATCACAACTCGAAGATGGAGAATGTGTTGGCTTAGTTGATCAATCAGGGAGATTTCTTGCCTCAGGTCATTTTCAACATGGTACCATCGCTGTTCGAGTACTTCGTTTTACAGAAGGTCCAATTGATGCCGATTTTTTTAAGGAACGTATTGCAAATGCTGTTCAACTTCGCAAAGACCTTGGTTTAATTTCCGAAGAAAACACAATCTGTCGTCTTGTTCATGGCGAAGGAGATCAACTGCCTGGTCTTATTGTTGATTATTACAACGGAGTTGCTGTGGTTCAATGCCATAGTATTGGCATGTATCGCTCTGTTGATGACATTTCCAGTGCTTTGCAATTGGCTTTAGGAAATGCGCTCATTGCCGTTTACTCTAAGTCATCTGACACCCTCCCTGAGCGGATCGAAACAACCGATGGGTATGTCTATGGAAGTTGCGAAACGCCGCATATTGCGAAAGAACATGGTGTGCAAATCAACATTGACTGGATCAAAGGGCAAAAGACTGGTTTTTTCATTGATCAGCGAGAAAATAGGAATCTACTTGGGAAATATTCGAATGGCAAAAAAGTATTAAACACCTTTTGTTATTCCGGAGGTTTCAGTTTGTCGGCATTACAAAATGGTGCTAGCCTCGTTCATTCGTTAGACAGCTCAAAAAAAGCCATCGATTTAACGAACGAGAATATTGAATTAAATGGCTTTAAAGACCGTCACGCCTCTATTGTTGCGGATGCCATGGAATACATGAAGGATCTACAAGAAGAATATGATATAATCGTTCTGGATCCTCCCGCTTTTGCTAAACATCGCGAGAAACGACACAAAGCCATTCAAGGTTATAAAAGATTAAATGCACACGCTATCCGTCAAATTAGACCCGGTGGAATTATTTTCACCTTTTCTTGTTCTCAAGTAGTTGACAAATACTTGTTTAACAATACGGTTATCGCCGCAGCGATAGAAGCAGGAAGAAATGTGCGCATCTTGGAACAATTGCATCAGCCCGCTGATCACCCCATCAATGCATTTCATCCCGAAGGCGAATACCTTAAAGGCCTAGTAATCCGAGTGGACTAATGTTGGACTTAAGGTATAAAACAATCCTTGGGGTAGCCCTGCCTTTGATGACATCTAGTTTCATCCAGGCGATTGTATTGATTACCGATTCTTCGTTTATCAGCCGATACGATCCAACATCCTTGGCTTTCGACGCTGTAGGCAATGGTGGCTTGTTGTACGTCACAGTATTCATGGCACTAGCAGGTATGGGTGACGGGGCTCAGATTCTTATTGCACGACGCATCGGTCAGAAACAGATTGATGCCATTGGACGAATCTTCGGCACAACCGTCTTCACCCTTTTGTTAATTGCACTTACACTCTTTTTACTCCTGCAGTTTGTGCTCCCTGATGCTTTGAATTACTATTCGGCAAACAAAACACTCGCGGGAATGCAAAACGATTACATTGGTATTCGCAGTTATGCCCTATTCTTTGCAATGATTTCGCTGTCCATCCAAGCATTTTTCATTGCAAATGGAAAAACATGGGTGGTACTCATTGCCGCCCTTACTACAGCATCGTCCAATGTGCTGCTTGACTACTTCATGATTTTTGGAGAAGGTGGATTTCCTGAACTTGGAATGAAGGGTGCTGCATGGGCATCAACCATTGCAGATGGCTTAGGCATGATGGTGTTGATCGTTTTTTTGATTTTTTCAAAAGAAGGAAAAGTCATGAAGGTGTTTTCTCATTTCTCATTCAATTTGCCTTCCATGAAGGAGCTATTTCGGGTAGGAAGCCCACTCATGTTGCAAGGATTTATTGCTTTGACCACATGGACAATTTTCTTTACTTGGCTCGAACAACGCGGCAGTTCGGAATTGACTGTTTCTCAAAACATACGATCCATTTACTTCTTATGTTATGTGCCAGTTTGGGGATTTGCAGGAACGACAAAAACCTATATTTCTCAATATATAGGACGAGGCAAACAGCAATCCCTTAAGTTCATACAACGCAGAATTCAAGTACTTACACTGATTTTTTTGTTTATCTCATTCCATGGAGCCATATTCTATCCTGAGACGTTAATTCGAATGATTAATCCGAATGAGGCCCACTTAGCGCAAAGTGCCGAAACCTTGCGTTTTATTTCGGGATCTATATTTATGTATGGATTTTTCAGTGTGTACTTTCAAACGATCAATGGAAGCGGGAACACACGTGTGACATTTCTCATTGAAATTTTATGTGGTGTAATCTATCTCTGTTATTCCTATTACTTAATTAAAGTCGTGAATGCCGATATCTTTTGGGTTTGGTCAAACGAATATGTCTATTTTGGTGTATTGGGGATTCTATCAATCCTTTATCTTCGTTATTTCGATTGGAAACAAAAAGAAATCTAATGAACAAAGATTTTCGAATCGTATTCATGGGCACCCCCGACTTTGCGTCCCATATATTGAAGGCACTATGCTCCCAGGGTTTTAATATTGTTTCCGCAGTCACTGTCGCAGATAAACCTGCGGGACGGGGACAACAGCTTACTGAGAGTGCAGTTAAAATCGAAGCTTTAGCGCATGGCATTCCGGTGCTTCAACCATTGAACTTAAAAGATGACTCTTTCAGAGAGGCATTGGCATCGTACAACGCCGATTTGTTCGTGGTGGTTGCATTTAGAATGTTACCCGAATCCATCTGGTCAATGCCTCCATCAGGAACAATTAACCTTCACGCTTCACTGCTCCCCAATTATCGAGGTGCCGCACCAATACATCGTGCCGTGATGAATGGTGAAACAGCAACAGGTGTAAGTACCTTTTTCATCGAAAAAGAAATTGATACTGGTGAAGTGATCGAGCAACAATCCATTCCCATTGGAGAGAATGATACGGTAGGATCTATTTATGGGCAACTAATGGAACTTGGAGCGCTTACCACATGTTCAACGGTGGAAAAAATTATTCAAGGCAACATCACCCCAATTGCTCAATGGAACTTGATGGCTGGTAACGAAAAAATGGCACCCAAAATATTCAAACAGGATTGCGTCATCAATTGGGATCAGTCATGCAATAAGGTGCACAATTTCATTCGTGGACTCGACCCTTTCCCTTCAGCGTGGTGCACCTTATATAATAGCGTTAAAAAAGAGACGCGGAGTTTTAAGTTTTTTGGTTCTGAACAAACGAATATTCCCTCATCAAAAGAATTGAAATCAACGAACGATGGATTATTATTCCCTTGCACGGATTTCTACCTTTTAATCAAAGAAATTCAGCCTGAAGGAAAACGTAGAATGGATGCCAAGTCATTTTTAGCAGGCAATTCCCTCGATGAATGGCAAATAACACCCTAGAAATTTAGACGAAGTTTTCATATCATTGGTCGAAAAGCCCTTGTAAAACAAGGGTTTCAGGCGTGTTTATTAACAAATAGGCGCTTTTATTAACAAAAAAGACTTTTTTTTTGCTGAAACCCCTTGCAGGCTTAGGAATTCAGATATATTTGTCTCGTTAATTTATTACAAACAAACTAAAAAACAATCTCATGAACAAAGCAGAATTGATTGATGCAATGGCGGCTAACGCTGGATTATCAAAAGCAGATGCAAAGAAAGCATTAGACGGATTTATCTCCGCTACAACTGAGGCATTGAAAAGTAACGACAAAATTTCACTTGTTGGATTCGGTACTTTCAAAGTAAACACTCGTGCTGCTAGAACTGGTCGTAACCCACAATCAGGAAAAGAAATCCAAATCGCTGCAAAAAACGTTGTAAGTTTCAAAGCTGGTGCTGATTTGACTGGAAACGTAAACTAATTCTCTTTGAGAAATTAAAGAAGAGGAGCTTTCGGGTTCCTCTTTTTTATTTGTGGGCATCTGAAAAAAGCTACTACCATGACTGAGCATGAACAAAATTTGCGCGTATTGAATGAATTGTATTCAATCATTACTCCGTCAAAAAGGGAAATGTTCGATCGGATTGCAGCCGAACGAACGCTGCACATGACTGTAGCGCTAGAAAATGTGTACCAAGAACACAACGCATCTGCAGTATTGCGCTCTTGTGATTGCTTTGGAATTCAACAACTTCATGTAATTGAAAAGGACAATCAATACAAAATTCAACGTGACATTGCATTGGGAGCGGGACGTTGGGTGGACATGTTTAATTATGACCGGGAGGTTTTGCCAGAGATGCAATGCATTGACCAATTGAGACAAGACGGCTATCGAATCATTGCCACATCGCCACACGGCAATACGCCAACCATCCACGAACTTGATATCTCGCGACCTTTTGCGTTAATCTTCGGAACAGAAAGGCGTGGAATTTCAGCGGAGGTTAAAGAAGCGGCCGATGAATTTGTGCGCATTCCAATGGTCGGATTTTCTGAAAGTTTCAATATTTCAGTGTCCGTCGCGATCATGCTCAATGTTTTTCGTCAACGACTCGAAGAAAGTGCAATGGAATGGAAACTCAACGAAATTGAACAAACAAATCTCAAGTTGAAATGGTGCAGAAGCATTTTGAATGGCGGACCAATGATTGAAGCCGAGATTCGTCGCAGATTATTTGAAAAAGAATAATATATTTGTACCTGTTTCAGCCATACTGAAACCTACATTAAAATAAAATCTACACTTATGGGAAGAGGTGATAAAAAAACAGCCAAAGGAAAAAGAACAATGGGTTCTTACGGTAACAGCCGAAAAAGAAAATCAACATCGACAGCTCCAGTCGCAAAAGTGAAAACGGAGAAGCCTGCTAAAGCTGCCGACGCTGAAAAAAAGCCTGCCGCTAAAAAACCTGCTGCTAAAAAAGCAACGACAAAAACCAAAGAAACATCTGCGGAATAAAAATTTAAGCTGTCTGTTGACAGCTTTTTTTTTGTCTATTAACGAAACAACGTGAAAAAACATTTTTGGTTGAAGCAATGCATCGACAATTAAATGACAATTTTGAAATAACAAACAACCGATTCAAATGAAACATAATTTTGGTGCCGGTCCGTGCATCCTCCCACAAGAAGTATTTCAACAAGCGGCAGATGCCGTCATTGATTTCAATGGATTATCAATTCTCGAAGTTTCACACAGACACAAGGATTTTGTCGCTGTGATGGACGAAGCATTGGATTTGGTTAAAAAAGCACTTAACGTTCCTGAAGGATACTCGGTCGCCTACCTACAAGGAGGTGCCACATTGGGCTTTACCATCGCAGCACTCACCATGATGCGCGACTCAAAGAAGGCAGGCTACATGAACACTGGAACATGGGCTTCAGGTGCCATCAAGGAAGCGAAGAAAGTTGGTATTGATGTGAACGTATTTGCCTCTTCAGAAGATAAAAAATTCTCATACATACCGAAAGACTACACGATGCCTTCGGATGCTGATTTTATTCATTTCACGTCGAACAACACCATTTACGGGACGCAGTTTCATGCTTTTCCTAAAACAGACTTACCACTGGTTTGCGATATGTCATCTGATATTTTTTCGAAAGAAATAAATGTTGCTGATTTTGACTTGATTTATGCAGGAGCTCAAAAAAATCTAGGTCCTGCTGGAGCTACATTGTACATTGTGAAAGACGATGTTCTTGGTAAGTCAACATCGCCATTTATGCCCACTTATTTGGATCTTAAACAACACATTGAAAAGGAATCAATGCTCAATACGCCTCCTGTATTTAGCGTGTATGTTGCCATGCTCAACTTGCGAAATCTAATCGAAAATGGCGGTGTAAAAGCAATGGGAGAAAGAAACAATGCCAAAGCTTCACTTCTATACAATGAGATTGATTCAAACCCGCTTTTCAATGGCACTGTGGCGCACGAGGATCGCTCTAAAATGAATGTAACGTTCACGCTAAATAATGAAGCGCATCAAGCAGCATTCGATCAACTGTGGAAATCCGCAGACATTGTCGGTCTTCCAGGACACCGTTCAACGGGTGGGTACCGCGCTTCAATGTACAATGCCTTGCCAATTGAAAGTGTTCAGGTATTGGTTGACGTCATGAGTGAATTTACGCGAACAAATGGCTAATTGGCCTTAAAATATTGACTATGAAAATATTGGCAAACGATGGGATTTCTGCACTTGGAAAATCGCTTTTAGAAGATGCTGGATTTACCGTAATTACAGAGAAAGTTGCACAAAATGAATTAGCAACAGTCGTGAATGAACAAGGTATTGAAATGATTTTGGTGCGCAGCGCAACAACAGTGCGCAAAGAGGTCATTGACGCTTGTCCTGGTGTAAAATTAATCGGGCGAGGAGGCGTTGGTATGGACAACATCGATGTGGCCTATGCGCGTGAAAAAGGGATTCAAGTCATTAATACCCCTGCATCTTCTTCGCAATCTGTTGCTGAATTGGTGATGGGTCACCTTTTCGCCTTGTCGCGATTCCTGAATGACTCCTACAAACAAATGGAATCAGGAGATTTTTCCACTTTGAAGAAGAATTATGCAAAAGGTGTTGAACTTCGTGGTAAAACACTGGGCATCATCGGTTTTGGACGCATTGGTCAAAGTGTCGCCTCGTATGCCCTAGGATGCGGTATGAATGTCATTGCCATTGATAAAAAACCAACAGCGGTCGCTGTACAAATCCCACTAGGGAACGGTGCATCGGCATCGATTGACATCACACCAACCACTGCACTTTCCGAAGTATTAGGCGAAATGGATTACATCTCTATTCACGTTCCAAAACAAGCTGATGGATCCGCAGTCATTGCAGCTGAGCAGTTTGCCCAAATGAAAAAAGGGGTTCGTCTTGTGAATGCAGCGCGTGGTGGGGTCATCAATGAAGATGATTTGCTTGCTGCGTTGGAGAGCGGACAAGTGGCCGGATGCGCCCTGGACGTGTTTGAAAATGAACCAAATCCTCGAAAAGAATTGTTATCTCACCCTAAAATTGCATGTACACCACACATCGGTGCTGCAACAGTTGAGGCACAAGACCGCATCGGAGAAGAACTTGCATCACTGATTATTTCTGCTTTCGGCAATCAAAATTAAGCCGAAATTAACCTGAATTCTCATGGCTCGAATTTCTCCATTCAAGGCAATACGACCTGTACGCGACAAAGTACATCTTGTAGCTACTCGTCCTTATTATTCCTATAAACAAAATGTACTGAAGGCCAAATTAGAAGATAATCCCTTTACCCTCCTTCGCATTATCAATCCTGAGTTTGAAAGTGAAAAACATACTGCACCAAACTCCCCAGAGCGATTTGAATTGGTGAAAGAAAAGTATGCGGAATTTATCAAAGAAGGTGTTTTGTTTCAAGATACGGAAGCGCACCTATATGTTTACCGTCAAACGAAAGGCGATTACATCTTTACTGGAGTCATCGCGGGAGCAAGTGTGGAAGAATATGAAAATGATTTAATCCGCAAGCACGAAGCAACATTGACTTCACGAGAAGAAATGTTCACCACCTACTTAGATATCGTTGGATACAATGCTGAACCTGTATTGCTTGCTCATCCACACCATACCGGTGTGCAACATCTTTTGAACGACTGTACTGCTATAAGGCCAGAATATGAGTTTACCACAACGGACCGGGTCAAACATGAACTCTGGGTTGTCAACCAAGAATTAACCAATAAATTGCAGGAGGCCTTTGTAGAAATTCCAGTGACCTATATTGCCGACGGACATCATCGTTCAGCATCATCCGCGGGACTTAAAAAACGTCGTGCACTTCACGGAAATTCATCATTCCCGAACGAGGACTATTTCTTGGCATTTTTCATCGATGAGGAAGTGCTTCAAATTCTAGAATTCAATCGAATAGTTAAAACGCTGAACGGATTGACATCAGAAGAATTTATCACGAAACTTTCACGATCATTTGATGTTTTGCCGATAAACGAATTTCAAAAACCCGCACACGAGCATCTCATGTCCATGTGCCTTGACGGAAAATGGTACAGCTTAAAATGCCACAGCAACATTGTGGATGAAAATCATCCTGTACGCTGCTTGGATGCAGAAATCTTAACACAGTTTGTACTTACTCCGATTTTAGGGATCAACGATTTAAAAACGGATGAAAACATTGAATTTGTGAGCGGTGCAGAACCTATCAGCAAGATGGAAGAGAAGATTGCATCCTCTAAATTCAGGGTGGCATTCGTACTTTATCCGGTTGCTATGGAAGAAGTAAAGTGTGTGGCAGACAACCACATGATTATGCCTCCAAAATCGACATGGGTGGAACCAAAACTTCGCAGTGGACTTACGATATACAACATCAACGAATGAGTATCGAAGAGCGCATAGCATCCATTCGTAAGGAGATAAATGAATCCGTAACCCTCGTCGCTGTCTCAAAAACCAAACCTGCCGAGGCAATCTTAGATGCATACACCGCTGGACAGCGAGAATTTGGAGAGAATAAAGTGCAAGAATTGGTAGCGAAACATGAGCTCCTACCAAAAGACATACATTGGCACTTGATCGGACATTTACAAAGTAACAAAGTAAAATACATTGCCCCATTCGTTCACTTAATTCATTCGGTCGATAGTGAAAAGTTATTGGTTGAGATCAATAAACAAGCCCTCAAATGCAATCGAATCATTGATTGTCTACTTCAATTCCATGTGGCTACTGAAGAAACAAAATTTGGTCTGAATCATTCTGAGGCTTTGGAATTATTGAATTCAAAAGGATATAAATCCATGAAAAACATACGTATTGTTGGCATTATGGGCATGGCGTCCTTCACCGATGATCTTGACTTGATTCATCAAGAATTCCAATCATTGAAAGCCACGTTCGACGCACTGAAATCATCCCATTTCCAAGAAGAATGTGCATTTAATGAACTCTCCATGGGCATGAGTGGTGACTATCAAATAGCCATAGAGGAAGGCAGCACGATGGTCCGCTTGGGAAGTACAATTTTTGGTTCGCGATGAGGGGATATTTGCTTTCTATGGCCTTGCTTGCTGCATCGTTTGGTTTTAGCCAAAGTTATACGGACACAATTGATGACATTCGCATCATGCACATGGTCGAATTGATGGATAGCTCCTCAGGTGTACTAAATCGCAACGAAATCAACCATTTTCAAGGTCTATCCTATTTTGATGTGGATACCAATTACCGCATTCAAGCGAGGTTTACGAAGGATATTGGCAAGCGTTTCAAAATGATCACTTCTACCGATCGTCGCCCCGTTTATCGTCGTTACGGTTATGTTGACTTTGCCATTCATGATACGATATGTCGTTTAACCGTCTATCAAAACATGGAAATAAGTGGGTTCATTCATTTTAATTCGCGCAAAGACTACAAAGAGTATTTGTTCATCCCATTCCGTGATGCCACATCTGGAAAAGAAACCTATGGTGGAGGACGTTTTTTAGATGCCAAAATTCCGAAATCTGCAGCAATTATTTTAGATTTCAATTTGAATTACAACCCATATTGTGCGTATTCGGAACGTTACTCATGCCCTATTCCACCGCCAGAAAACACATTAAAAGTCTCTCTACCAGCTGGTGAAAAAGTTCCTGTGGGATATCAAGCACACTAGTAGTTTTCTATTCTGGTTAGAAGTCGCGTTAATAACTGACGTGCATCATTTATTCCATGACGTTAATGATTGACCTTTGAGTGAACCAATAAATCACTCTACCATGAAAAGGAATAAATTAATTTACGCATTTATAGCGTTTATTTTCACATTATCAGCAATCAGCATCTCCGTTTATTCGTGTGAAAAAGAAACCATCACACCAAACGACAATCAGTCAATGAAGTTTGAAAGCTTACAAGAACCCGAATTACCTTCTGGACCAGCCATCTGTGGTACGTATCAAGAACGTGATTTAATCCAAGAAGATGGCATCACCGTAGGGAGAGCCTACACCTACAATAACACGAAATATATGTTCATCACAGTAATTACAAATAAAGGATTTTATATGAACGATCTCTATGCAAATGTTTCAAAACGGTTTGAAGATATTCCGAGAGACGAACAAGGAAATCCTATTGTTCGTTTATTCAATCACATGATTGATGGAAATATCCTATCCAACATACGTATCATGCGCATTGCATTGGACGATATGCCAGCAACATCTACAATGACTGTTATTGCTCAAGTACGCCAACAAACTTACAACAATCAGTTTCCTGTTAAGTCAAAACGCGCTTGGATAGATGGCCGAGCGTATGGAACATCCGTTGTAGGGCGTGTTTTCACCTATTACAAAGGCATTTGCCTCACCAATGACGCGGTCAGTGTGCCAGATTAAATGAGGTAAATTCTAGAGAAGGCCGGCAGAGATGTCGGTCTTTTTTATTTTGTCATTTGGGATAAGTTTCTGAACTTTAAGCAATATGTCGAAACGGTACATTTATCTCATGGGGCTCATTACCCTCCTTGTATTCCCTCTGCCATCTATGCTATGGATGCATTATTTTGAAGGAATGGATTATGCCGATTTCTTTCAAGTCAAAAACATGAAGTGGATTCCAATATTGTACGGACTTGAATTTGGAATTGTGTACGCCTATATCGCCATACTTCTTTTGAAGGCGCCCATCTTTGATCGCATCCCGCTAAAATTTGAGCATGCGATTAAAGCAATGAACTTAACATATGTCGATGGTTTTTTCTTATCACTTTGCGCTGGTGTCGGCGAAGAACTATTGTTTCGCTCAGGAATGCAATACTATGCGGGGGTTTGGATTACATCCTTGTTTTTTATTGCGATTCATGGGTATTTCAGTATAAAAAAGCCCCTCATGTCTTTGTACGGCTTGGTCGTGCTCCCATTTATTTTGATTATATCCGTCGGGTTCGATCATTTCGGTTTATGGTTCAGTATTTCAGCTCATTTTGCCTACGACCTAATTCTCATGTATGCCATTATCAGTGATCGAAGTCCATCACCGACGAATAATCGTTAACCTTCCTGTTTGCCGCACAATCAAGCAAGTGGGCAAGAGCGTGTATTGATCCACCTCGAGCACTTCCAGCATTCTAAGTTCACATAAGACCTCAGGTACATCCGTCATTTGTCCAGCCCCTGCCATATATATTTCCTTTAATCCAGTAATATCCGAAAGCGATTCAGGCAATGCAAGTATATTATTCCGATTAAGGTAAATGAATTGCAGTTGCTGGCATTCACCAATCGTCGATGGAAGGCTATCGAGAAAATTAAATTTCAGTTGAAGCATTTGAAGCTTTTTCAAATTCCCAAGAGTGCTTGGCAATGATTTTAATTCATTTTGGTTTAGGATCAATTGTTCCAGTGCTTCCAGCGCTCCGATTTCTTTTGGAAGCTGTTCAATTTCATTGTATTGAGCAGAAAGAATGCGTAAATTTTTCAACTTTCCAATCTCTGGCGGCAATGTTTTCAAATTATTTCTTCCGAGATACAACTCCTCCAAATTGACCAAATCACCGATACGGTAACTTAAGGAATCGAGGGAGTTGCCATACAAGCGCAGCACCTTGGTATTGGTGTCTTCAAACACCCAATTTGGGATTGAATCTAACCCCTTTTTACTCAAATCAGTAAGATCATCCCCAAATTGCAAAGTGTCCACAATGGCGCAGGAACTCAACCCTAAAAGAAGAAAAAATGGAAAGAAAATTAGACGTACAGGCATTAAAAAAAATACTTGACAGCGAATTTATTGCATTTTCTTGTTGAAGCAAAGCCACTTGTTCCTATATTCGTACGTCTTATTGGCAATTAGTCTCAAATTAATCAAAAATTGACATGAAAACTTTCAAAATGTTCATCACCGCAAGCGTACTTTTCATCGGAATGTCTATTGCGAGTGCACAATCGGCAACTCCTGAAGATCGTGCAAATGAATATACGGTAACATTGACAACTGTTCTATCATTGACTGCAGATCAAATTGTTAAAATGGAAGAGATTAATGTAGGTATCGCAATGAAAAATGATGGTATTCGTTCGAACACCAATTTCTCTGAGGAACAAAAAGCGGATATTCTGATAAGCAACAATGCTGCTCGTTTGGAGCGTTATGGGTGGTTTTTGGCCCCTGCTCAAATGCAAGCGCTTCAAGTATATGAAGCTGAAATGGCTGCAAACG
>JBEIKR010000059.1:0-15301 GCA_040379705.1 Crocinitomicaceae bacterium | reverse complement strand
CATCAACGTTTGGTTACGATGATTCAATGCGCCGTTACTTGATAGCTACAGGACGTCAAGAAGTTGTTGCTGCTGCAGATAAAATTGCTGAACACTTGACAGGTGATGCAGAAGTATATGCAAATCCGAACGATTACTTCGATCAAGTCATTGAAATCGATTTGACAGAATTGGAACCTCATATCAATGGACCATTTACGCCAGACCGCGGTACTCCAATTTCTAAAATGAAGGTTGAAGCTGCAGCGAACAACTGGCCAACGAAGGTTGAGTGGGGATTGATTGGTTCGTGTACAAACTCTTCGTATGAAGATTTAGCGCGCGCGGCATCGATTGTTGAGCAAGCGGTTGCGCAGGGCATTGAGCCTAAAGCAGAATTCGGAATCAACCCAGGGTCTGAACAAGTGCGATTCACAGTAGATCGTGATGGGATCTTGGATACGTTTGAGAAAATGGGTACAAAAATCTTCACGAATGCGTGTGGACCATGTATCGGACAATGGGACAGAGCAGGTGCTGAGAAGCAGGAACGCAATACAATTGTGCATTCATTCAACCGTAACTTCTCGAAACGTGCCGATGGGAATCCAAATACACATGCCTTTGTAACGTCTCCTGAAATGGTTGCAGCATTGGCAATCGCAGGTGATCTTGGATTTAATCCACTTACAGACTCATTAATAAACAGTAAAGGCGAAAAGTTCATGTTAACTGCTCCACAAGGTGATGAGCTTCCAAAACGTGGATTTGCAGTCGATGATAATGGATACCAAGCACCTGCGGAAGATGGAAGCGGTGTAAACGTCATCGTTGCGCCAGATTCATCACGCCTTCAATTGCTTGAAAACTTCCCGATTTGGGATGGTAAAAATATCCTTGGTGCGCGTCTTTTAATCAAAGCGAAAGGAAAATGTACGACTGACCACATTTCAATGGCTGGTCCTTGGTTGAAATACCGTGGTCACTTGGATAATATTTCAAACAACCTACTTATCGGTGCTGAAAACGCATTCAATGGGAAAGCAAATGCTGTTGTCAACCAGTTGACGATGGAAGTGGGAGAGGTGCCTGCGGTACAACGTGCGTACAAAGCGGCTGGAATTTCATCCATCGTTGTGGGTGACCATAACTACGGTGAAGGTTCTTCTCGTGAGCATGCTGCGATGGAGCCACGTCACCTTGGTGTTTGTGCGGTAATCGTGAAATCATTTGCGCGTATCCACGAAACGAACTTGAAGAAACAAGGGATGTTGGCATTGACATTTGCAAATGAAGCAGATTACGATAAAATCAAAGAAGACGATACATTCAACTTCATTGACCTAGATTCATTTAGTGCTGGAACACCATTGACGCTGGAGATTGCACATAAGAATGGCTCGAAGGAGAATATCACGCTGAACCATACATACAATGACTCACAAATTGAGTGGTTTAGAGCAGGTTCTGCGTTGAACTTGATCAAGTTGCAAAACAATTAATTTATTTACACAGATTATCCCTCTGGTTCGCCAGGGGGATTTTTTTTGCCATGAAAAAACGAATCGCACTTACATTTCTCTTGGTATCAATGAATGCATCGTTTGCTCAGGTTGCACATTCCTTTCGCATCCAAGTATATACAGGTGGGCCGTCATTGTTAAAAATGGCTTTCAACATTTCATCGAATTACCAGGACAAAGTCACGTATTCAGGGAATCCATCCATCGGATTTGTTGCGGATTATAAGATTAAATCATGGTTTTCTCTTGGCTTGGATGTGAATTATCGCTACGGTCAAGTGGACTTTGATGTCAGTGATAGCCTGTTTTTTCAGGAATGGGATGACCGTTTGGATATCGTACTGGGTGTCTTTGATCCCTTCGGGCATTACACATTAAAGATTCCCCGCTATCGCGTGATGGCCAACATGAATTTTCATTTTCTAAAAGAATACAGTCGGTCAGATTTGTATCTGTCCATGGCCATAGGTGTGAACAATGTGAAGCCAAAATTATACCTCGACGGTCAAAACCTACAGTTTCTAAATCGCTACATCGGTCGGATTTCTTTTCCCTTGGCCTATCGTATCTCAATGGGATATACTTTTCATATTACCGAAAATTTTGGGATTTTTTCTGAAGTAGGTTTGGGTGGACCGATCATTAGTGGTGGGCTGACCGCTCGATTTTAACCATCTATTTAATCCAACACAATTTTTCTCGTTCAACCTTCAATCGCATAAATCCAAAAACCACATAAAGGGTATTCCCTTCAATTGACTCTACAGTTCCATTTTGCTTGGTTGAAATCATTCGGACGGTTGAACCAACAACGATACGGTGCTGTTGATTCGGATCTTTCTCAGGTGGAATAACTTTCTTCTTCTTCGGGTTTTTGGCTGTTAACTCTGCTTTGCGTTTCGCTTCATCCACCACTGCTTCTGTTTTCGCCTTTTCAACAGCAAGGTATTTTCTCAACTCTTCTAAAAGCAGACTATTGGCTTCTTTTTTTCTTGATTTTGTGACATACCGGTCGATGTAGCCAAGCATTTTCTTTCCCGCATTGATATACTTGTTGTTGCGCTCCGAAAGTTCTTGTTGGCTTTTTAATTTTTCATCCAATCGTTCCTTCCGATCAACAAAGGACTTACGCGCTTCATCCGCTAATTTTTGCGCTTTAATGTGCTCTTTATTCAGTCGTTCCAGGTATGTTTTCTCCTTTTGAAGTTCGTTGAGCAAACGATCTAGCTTCACCTTGCGTTCGTCCATGCGCGTTTTTGCTTCTTCGATAAGGGCAATGGGAATTCCATTGATTTGCGCTACTTCAAAGGTGAACGAACTTCCCGGTTGTCCCATGGAAAACTTGTACAAGGGCTCAAGGGTTTCTGTGTCGAATAGCATACAGCCATTCACGGCATTCTGCAATTCGTCTGCTTTCAGTTTAATATTGGAATAATGCGTGGTAATAACACCAAAACTCTTTCGGTTGTATAATTCTTCAAAAAACACTTCTGCTAAAGCGCCACCCAAATCAGGATCGGACCCTGTTCCAAACTCATCCAACAGCAAGAGTGTACGCTTGTTGGCTACCGTTAGGAAATGCTTCATGCGCTTTAGTCGATATGAGTAGGTACTTAGCTCGTTTTCTATGGATTGATTGTCCCCAATGTCGGTGAGAATCTGCTGAAAGAAACACATCTTACTATTCGGATCAACAGGAACGAGCAATCCGGACTGAAGCATGAGTTGTAACAAGCCAATCGTTTTTAATGTGATGCTCTTTCCTCCCGCATTAGGTCCTGATATGACCAGTATACGTGAGGTTTTGTCCATTCGAATGTATTGCGGAAGCGTCTTTTTACCGATGGATTTGTTGTTTCTCCACAAAATCGGATGATAGGCATTGATCAGCTCAATTTGCGTTTCGCTTTGAATGCCAGGCAAGACACAGTCTAGCTCTATGGCAAGTTGAGACTTCGCATTGATGAAATCGAGCTGAGTCAGCACTTGCTGATAGGATTTAATTAAAGGTAGAAATACCGCCACTTCTCTCGTTAATGCTTGCAGAATGCGGTATATTTCTTTCCGTTCATCATCAAGCAGCATTTCCAATTCGTTGTTCAACTGGATGTTTACTTGAGGTTCAATGAACGTTAAACTACCCGTTTTACTCGACCCCATAACGGTGCCAGGGATTTTTCGTTTGTGGGTGGAAAGAATGGTCAAGACCCGACGGTCATTCACGAAGGCCTCGCGCGTGTCTCCCAGCACATTCTCCTTTTGTAACTTGCGCAACTCCTTGTCGAAATTTCTATTGATCTGATTGCGGACCACCTTAATTTTATGTCGAATTTCAGACAATAGCTTTGAAGCATCGTCTTTCACATTTCCAGTTCGATCGAATACTTTGTCAATGGCATCAATGATGTCTGTTGTAAAATATGATTCATTAAAAAGTGACCAAAGCAGTGGAAAGTCCTTCTCGCGTTTATCGAAGAAATAAAGCAATGCATTTACTAGTGCAGAACATCTTGAAATGCGCATATAGCCTTCGAGGCTCAATACTGCATTGCGAATAGGAAGAAGCTTCAATTCTGCTGTGAGTTCCTCGAAATCAAGTGCCGGGAATGGGTTTCCTTCCGTCCGAATAGCGACAAGTTCATTCACCTTTTTCAATTCGTTTTCAATCGTCGGAAAATGGGTGAGTGGCACGAGTTCTTCGAGTCGTCTTCGCGCTGTTGGACCTTTCCCATAGTCGACCAACCATTGACGGATCAACGGGAACTCTAGGTCAACAAGCGTATGATGGTCAAAAGAATCCATGGCGACAAAAATACGGATATTGTGCTTGCTTGAGGGGTTAAAATCTGAATCTAGCTGTTTAATTCTTTGTATTTTTAATCCCAATTAAATTTCTATGAAAATTATCTCGTTCAACGTCAATGGTGTTCGTGCCATCATGCAAAAAACCTTTGTAGAAGATATGCGCGCAGTGAAGGCCGATATTATCTGTCTGCAAGAAACAAAAGCAACGGTAGATCAAGTCAAAGAAGCTGTAGCACCTTTGGGTGATTATCACGTCTATGCCAATGAAGCCGAGCGAAAAGGATATTCTGGAACTGCGATTTTAACCAAGCATCAACCATTGGCAGTGACCTATTACATCGGGGTAGGTGAGCATGACAATGAAGGTAGAATAACATGCGCAGAATTTCCAGATTATTTCTTGGTGACGGTTTATGTACCCAATTCGGGGAGCGAGTTGGCCCGCTTGGGCTACCGTCAAACATGGGACAAGGAGTTTTTGGCTTACCTCAAGAAATTAGAGGCAAGCAAACCCGTCATCGTTTGTGGGGATTTCAATGTGGCACATAAGGCGATTGATTTAGCGCGTCCAAAGGAAAATTATAATAAGGCGGCTGGTTTTATGCAAGAAGAGATCGACGGCATGGATGCGTTTACATCAAATGGTTTGATAGATTCGTTTCGTGCTGTAAACGGCGATGAGGTGAAGTATTCATGGTGGAGTTACCGTGCTGGAGCGCGTGGGAAGAATATTGGCTGGAGAATCGATTATTTTCTGGTGTCTGAATCACTTGTTCCAAAGTTGGATGACGCATTCATTTTGAATGATGTGATGGGCTCAGATCATTGCCCCGTAGGAATTCAAATGAAAGGATAAAAAAAAGCCACTCAAAAGTGGCTTTTATTTTTTGTGAAGCAGATATTACTGTTTCTTCGTGCAGCAAGAACCTCCTGTTTGAGTAGTTCCTTGCTCAGCCGAGCAGCAAGATCCTTTTTTCTTCTTCTTTTTCTTCTTGTCGTTCTTTGTGATCTCTTTTGTAGCACCCGTAGATGCAGCATACGCTGTCGTTGCGATTGATCCTGTGAAAACCAAAAGTGCCGCAGCAAACATTACTTTTTTCATAGCTTGATTGTTTTTTGTAAAAATAATTCTTTTCAATTCAATTCTCCAAGTTTTGTCAATTTACCTTTGACAACATCCCCTAAATTAACATTAATTTTCGTTCCAACCGGAACAAAGACATCGATTCGTGATCCAAATTTAATGAAACCGAATTCTTCTCCTGTAGTTACCTCTTGTTCTGGTCGGATGTAATAGCAAATACGTCGCGCTACAGCCCCAGCAATCTGTCTGAATAACACTTCTTTACCCGACGAATGACGAACAACCATCGTGGTTCGCTCATTCTCCGTGCTGCTCTTCGGGTGCCATGCCACTAAAAATAAGCCTGGATGGTACTTCACATAAGCTACAGCACCAGAAATGGGATTGTAGTTGGCATGCACATTCATTGGTGACATAAAAATCGAAATCTGAATGCGTTTGTCCTTGAAGTACTCTGTTTCCTCCACTTCTTCGATGACCACAACCTTGCCATCAGCTGGACACATGATGTCATTGTCCGTAAATGTGCAGATCCGTTTTGGAATGCGAAAAAACTGGATGATTAAATAGGCCATAATAAGTGCCCCTAATGTCAGAAGAAGAAATAACCACAACCATCCTGTGAAAGTAAATAAGTAGTAGTTCAAAATCTGTATTCCGGTCAATAATGTCAGGCCAACGGCCATGATCAAATACCCTTCTCGATGCAGCGTCATTCGGCTAAATTAAAAATATTCATAGAACATTGACCAGCAATAAAAAAATGGAATGCCAAATAATGCGGCATCAAAGCGGTCCAGGATACCTCCATGGCCTGGTAAAATATTGCCTGAGTCTTTGATATTCAGACTCCTTTTAAATAAGGACTCGAGTAAATCACCGAAAATCGCACAGGGTGCAATTATAATTGCGGAAATAACCCAAAACAGTTCCTCACCGCGGTTAATGTAAGCGCCAATGACAAATCCGAGAAGGATTGTAAATAAAATACCTCCGATGGTACCTTCCCACGTTTTTTTAGGCGAAATTCTTGGGAATAATGGTGTTCGGCCAACCATTCGTCCAGTTAAATAGGCAAAAGTATCATTCGTCCACATAAGCAGGTACATTCCAATAACGTGAGGCATCGCATTGTCTGCGGTGCGAACATTCAAATCAATGGTCAGATAGAAAGGAGCAACGATGTATATAATCCCAAAGACAAGCACTGAAATGTTAATCAGTGGATTTTCTTTCTTTCGCCATAATTCTTCCAAAATAAGCGTGAAGAATAGGGGGAAGATAACGACAATCGATATGGGTTTAAAAAGTTCAAAACTTACACCGACTAAAAGAACAAAAATGAAAATCCCTATAAATACGCCGATTTCTCGACTTACTCGAACGATTGGGTGTTCTCTAAACAAGTTGTAAAACTCAATGAGCCCCAATACCATGAAAATACTGAAAACAGCAGCCTGCGCATAAGGGCTCCAAAGAATAGATCCCAACACGACGAAGGCAAATATTGCCCCTGTGATTGTGCGTTGGATTAGGTTATTCATGGATACAAATTTACGCTTTTTCTAAAATTCAAAAAATGAATGGTTTTACACAAAACAAAACCCTGCTTTGGACAGGGTTTTGCAATGTTGAAAGAATGTTATTTCGATTCCTCAGGATTCTCTTCAGAACTCTCTGAATTGTTTTCGGGATTGACTTCGGGATTGGTCGATTCTTCTTCCGAAGTATCCGTTGAAGTCTGATTTTCTTCAATGTTTGACGTCTCTTCCGATGATGTTTCTTCCTCAGTTGGGACTGCAGGTGTTTGTTCTTCTAAAACCTCAGCCAACAAGGGCTCTTCCTCTTTCTCCCACTGTCGTTTCCCAAAGATTTCAACCAAATCTTCTTTGAAAATCACCTCACTGGTCAAAAGCTTTTCTGCCAGTGTCGTGAGTTTATCTTTGTGCTCAGTAAGTATCGTCAGTGCTCGTGAATATTGAGCTTCGATCATTTTAGAAACCTCTTCATCGATGATTCTTGCTGTCTCATCTGAATAAGGCTTGGTGAATGAATCTCTTCCTTGAGAGTCGTAGAATGAAATATTTCCTATTCGTTCATTCAAACCGTAAATGGAAACCATTGCGTAGCCTTGTTTCGTTACTTTTTCGAGATCACTCAAGGCACCAGTGCTGATTTTTCCAAAAATCAATTGTTCGGCAGCACGTCCACCAAGTGCTGAACACATTTCGTCTAAAATTTGCTCAGAGGTTGTGATGCTGCGCTCTTCGGGTAAGTACCACGCTGCTCCGAGGGATTGACCTCTAGGCACAATCGTCACTTTCACTAAAGGAGAGGCATGTTCCAACAACCATGAGATTGTCGCGTGACCCGCTTCGTGGAAGGCAATCGCTTGTTTTTCTTCTTTGGTGATAATCTTATTCTTTTTCTCCAATCCACCAACGATGCGGTCAACGGCATCCAAGAAGTCTTGCTTTTGAACAAATTTCTTGTTTTTACGCGCTGCGATCAATGCTGCTTCATTACACAGATTCGCGATATCCGCTCCAGAGAAACCAGGCGTTTGTCTTGATAAGAAATCAATGTCAATTCCAGGCTCCAATTTAATTGGCTTCAAATGCACTTGGAATATTTCCTTGCGCTCATTCAAATCTGGCATATCGACATAGATCTGACGGTCAAATCGTCCTGCACGCATCAATGCGCTGTCCAATACATCTGCACGGTTAGTTGCAGCCAAGATTATTACACCGGAGTTTGTTCCAAAACCATCCATTTCCGTTAAAAGCTGATTTAGTGTGTTTTCACGCTCATCATTCGAACCGAAACTATTGTTTTTTCCACGCGCACGTCCAATAGCATCAATCTCATCAATGAAGATGATGGATGGTGCTTTTTCCTTGGCTTGCTTAAATAAGTCACGAACACGTGAAGCTCCTACACCAACGAACATCTCGACGAAGTCAGACCCTGACAAAGAGAAGAAAGGCACCTTCGCTTCCCCAGCTACAGCTTTTGCCAAAAGGGTTTTTCCTGTTCCGGGAGGGCCTACAAGCAATGCGCCTTTCGGAATTTTTGCACCCAACTCTGTATAGCGTTTTGGATTCTTTAGGAACTCAACGATTTCAACAATTTCTTCTTTTGCACCTTGCAATCCAGCTACATCCTTGAATGTCACATTTGTGCTTTTACTTCCTTCATACACTTGTGCTTTGGACTTCCCAATATTGAAAATTTGGCCTCCGCCACCACCACCACCGGACATCCGACGCATTACGAACATCCAGATAACTACAAGAATGATGATTGGTAAAATAAAGCTAAGTATGTTTCCGATGTAGTTGATTTCTTCCTCAGAACCAATTTGAATGATGCTCATTTTCTTTTTTCCAGCATCCTTCATTTCGCTTGGCCATGATTTTGCTAATACGCGGTCCAATGAATCTGCTGCACGTGAAAACATGCGCTTAGAATCAACGTCACTTGCAGTATTTGTCATGTCACGCAACTTATTGGTTTGATCGATAAGTGTATTACGCGTTTTAATTTCACCATTAATCTCGTCCACCTTGGACTGGAAATTTCCAGCATCAATAATCTCCAATTCAAAGATCGGATCCGCTTTGGTAGGACGGTTGTCTTTGACAAGATTTTCTCGGATTGTCTTAAATTGCGGGTCTTTCGATTTGGTAACGAATTCACGCCCTTCTTTTGTAATCTTGAAATCGATGCGAACCTTATTCACCAATTTAACATCTTGCACGTAGCCCATTTCTGCCAAATCAAAGAAGTTATCTTCAAATTTGATCGTTACTCGACTTCCCGAGCTCATGAAAAGTTGAAATCCAATGATTGCAACACCAATAAGTGCATAAATCCAATAGATTGAAAAGGGACTTTTCTTTTTGTTATTTCCTTCTGCCATTTTTTCTTTTGTGATTAATTCAAATCAGGAATATCTGTTCTTTTGGCATCAGCCCAAAGGTCTTCAAGATCGTAAAATGGACGAGCATCTTTGTAAAAAATGTGCGCGACAACGTTGACATAATCGAGTAACACCCATTCAGCGTTATTTTTCCCCTCAATATGCCAAGGTTTTTCTTTTAGTGTTTTGCGTGTGTGACGCATCACAGAGCTGCTAACCCCATCCACTTGGGTGGAAGATTCACCACTACAAATGACAAAGAAATCACACACCGCGTTTCCAATTTCCCTTAAGTCCAAAACAGTAATATTCTTGGCTTTATTTTCTTGCATTCCTTCGACAATTGCATCACACAATTTCTTGGAATCAACATCTTTTCTTGCTTTTAACATTCAATTTTTATCTGTACTACAAAACTAACTTTTATTTTAACTTTATCCACCCATTAAACCGCCTTTAAGCGCGAATATTCGATGCAAATACACTTTAAAATAACCCAATTGGAGAGCGTTGATTCAACGAGCAATTATGTTGCCACAGCCTTCAATGAAGGTAAATTAGGTCATGGTTCGGTAATTTTGGCAGACAATCAAACATCTGGCAGGGGACAACGGGAGTCAACATGGCATTCTGAAGGCGGCTTAAACCTTTTGTTTTCCTTTTTATTGATCCCCGACAATATGTCAGCCTCCGAAGGACAGTCTTTGATGCATTGCACGACATTGGCACTTGTTGAGTTGCTTCGTTCCTTTGATTTGCAGGCGCAAGTGAAATGGCCAAATGATATTTATGTTGGTCACCGCAAGATTGCCGGAATACTCATTGAGAATCAATTGTCTGGGTCACGCATTTCACGTTCGATTATTGGTGTTGGTTTGAACATAAATCAATCGGAATTTGGTGAGCTGAATGCGACATCACTTTATTTGGAAATAGGTAAGTATGTTGATGTTAAGGAGGTTTTACTGCGGTTTTTGAATCATTTTAATACGCAGTGGCTTGCTTTTAGGGCGCATGAAGTATCGCAATTAAAATCGAAGTATTGCTCCTTGCTTTTAGGCTTGAATCAAACACGAACATTTGAAGATGTCAATGGTGATTTTTCCGGTGTAATAAGAGGTGTGGATGAGTTGGGTCGCTTGCAGGTAGAGACGGCTCAAGGTCAAAATGTATATGACCTAAAGGAAATTCGCTTCAGGCTGTAAAGTGTGCCCTTAGCTTGTCTGACATGAAATTGAACAAGGTAGTGAGTGGTTTTTCAACCATCATTTTCAAAAAGACATTCACTTCACCATCAAACAGAATATATCCCTCGCAACCATCTTCCTTTGATTCAATGAGAATTGACAAACGAAAAGGAAACGGCGTACCTTGGCCTGATCGCATATTGATCCGTGAAACTCCTTCTGCACTGTCTTGAATCAGTGAAATAATGACACCGCCTTGTACCTTAAATGAACATTCAGTTTCGGTAGACTTCCAATCTGAAATTTTATCTTCAGGCAACAAATGAATCAAGTTTCTAGAGTCAAGCAGAAAGGAAGCAACCTCTTCAGGCCGCGCTGTAACATGAACTTTGGTGCTTTCGATTTTCATGAGGCGCTTATTTTTTCCAATCCCCAGGATTTTCTTTCCATTCCCGAAGTGAATTCAAATCCTTCTCAGTGATATACTCTTCCTTTAGCGCTTCTTCAATGAGGTAGTCATAGTTGGTCAAGGTCACAAAGTTGCAAGCGTGATCACGGAATTGATCTTCAGCCACCTTAAATCCGTAGGTAAAGGTGGCAACTAGACCTTTGACATCAAGTCCTGCTTCGCGCAAGGCATCAATAGCCTTTAAGCTGCTTCCACCCGTTGAAATCAAATCTTCAATGACCACCACTTTCTGTCCTGCTTCATAATGTCCCTCAATCTGATTTCCCATGCCATGGCCTTTGGCGGTGCTTCTCACATAGATAAAAGGCAACCCCAATTCTTGGGCAACCAGCGCTCCTTGTGCTATTCCGCCAGTCGCTACACCCGCAATCACATCAGGCTTGCCAAATTTTTCAATCACAGCCTCAGAGTACAATTGACGAATGAACGTGCGGATTGCTGGAAACGATAAAGTCACTCGATTATCACAATAAATCGGAGAATTCCAGCCTGAAGCCCACGTAAATGGAGCGTTGGGTTGAAGCTTCACCGCTTTCACTTGTAATAAAAATTCTGCTACTTTTAGGGCTTTATCCGTGTTCAAAATCATAGTCGCAAATGTACAAAGTTTTTGTCGAAAATTTACCTGTCATTTTTACTGATCACTCAGAAAACTATTCACAATCAGTTATTATGGAAGCATCTGAAGTAAATGACATCATTTCTTTTGTACGGAGTAAGTCATCAATTATCACAAATGAATTTCCTTTGGTCATTCATTCGACTACTGTAGAAAAAGATTTCAATCGTATTTTTCAGTCGTTTCAGCGCGTAGTTGCAGCAGGAGGAATTGTATGTCGGGGTGAAGAATTGCTCATGATACGAAAAAATGGGTTTTGGGACTTGCCCAAAGGATTTGTTGATCAAGGAGAACAATATGAAGAATGTGCCTACCGAGAAATTATGGAAGAATGCGGGGTAGCTGGCCATCAATTGGCTCATTATCTTCTGGAAACGATGCACACCTATCACTTTGAAGAACAACATGTATTAAAAACATCTCATTGGTTTCTATTTCATTATGATGGGTCGAAAGTTACGTCTCCTCAACGTTGCGAAGGTATCCAAGAAGCCAAATGGATTGCCTTTAATGAGATAAATAGCCTGATGGATAAATGTTATGGGTCGATTCGAGATGTGTTCGAATGTTACAGTCACCATGTGAAGAATTGAAATTTTTTGTTAAACTTTGACATCGAAATAACAATTATAGTATTCTTGTCAAAAAAAGGAAAGTATGAAGTATATGGTATTCGCACTAATGTTTGTTGCAGGTTTTCAAGCAAGTGCACAAGAAACAACTGAAAAGAAAGACGAAACAAAAAAAGAGGGAATCGTTTTTACTCAAATGGAAATTGTTCGTGATAACATTCCTTACGGTACAGATGACACGTTTGTATTCGAATTCAAAAACACAGCAAAAACACCAGCAATCATTCAAGGTGTGCAGACAAGCTGCGGCTGTACAACGGCTGCAAAGCCTGAGGAGCCTGTAAAGCCAGGGAAAAAATCAGAAATTTCTGTGAAATACGATACGAAGCGTGTGGGTGCTTTTACGAAAACAATCACCATCACCTCGAATGTTTCTGACCCAATTATCTTGACGATTCGTGGTTCTGTTTTGCCTGAAGCAACAACAACTCCAGCGCCGACAAATAATTAATCGGAAATCACAAAGAAATCAATTAAGGTTCGCTTCGGCGGACCTTTTTTATTTCTTGAAAATAGTGGCAGATGCTTGTGCTGAAGGAGTGACAGTGACATCTTGGATTGAGACATGACCCTTTCGTGTGCACACGAAATAAACAAGTTCTGCAACATCTTCAGCGATGAGCGGTTCAAATCCGTTGTACACATTCTTTGCTGTGGCCTCATCTCCCTTAAAACGTACCAAAGAAAATTCCGTCTCTGCAGCGCCTGGAGCGACATTTGTAACCTTTATTCCATAATCAACCAAGTCCATGCGCATTGCCCGCGATAGTGCATCTACAGCATGTTTGCTTGCACAATAGACGTTTCCTCCCGGATAAACTTCTTTCCCTGCAATACTCGCTATGTTCACGATGTGTCCTTTTTTATTCGCCTTCATAAAAGGTACAATGGCTTTTGTCATATACAACAAGCCTTTGACATTGGTGTCAATCATTTGGTCCCAATCTTCGGTTAACCCACTATCAATTGGTCCTCTTCCAAGTGCGAGTCCCGCGTTGTTGACAAGTATTTCAATAGTATGTCCATATTCTTCGGAAATACTGGCAATGGCTTCATTTACTTCCGTTTCGGAGCGAACGTCAAAACAAAGAGTGATGACCTCAATACCATAGGTAAAAGCCAATGATTTTGCCAGATCTTGAAGACGTTCATCTCTTCGCCCTGTGATGATTAGATCTCTACCATTCGCAGCAAATTCTGTTGCAATGGCTTTGCCAAATCCAGAGGTAGCTCCTGTAATCAAGACTGTCTTTTCCATAATTTGATGCTGTGGGGTTGAAGAATAATTAAACCGATTAGAACGATTGCCATCTGTGCTGGAAAGCGATAGCGTGTAATCGCTCCAAGAACTGGTGTTGTCCAGCCGATGAGTAATGTTAAGCCAATAGCGAATAGCATAAGGCCGAGAATGATTTCTTTTTCTTTCATTGAAACGGGTCGTCTGTTCGCAAAAGCGTATAAAATAAAAGCGAAGAGCGCCCATACCTCGAGTAAGGATAGGAATTTTAATTTACTGCCAGGGTCATTTGGAAAAGGTCGAAATCCTGCATTCGTAATGGCCTCAGGTATGTTTTTTATCAATTGTGAAAATGAGTTGTCGATGGGTGTTAATTCGATATAGCTCGCACATCCAAGTGCTTGATAAACAACTGTCCACTTTTCTCCATTTGGCTTTAGATGAACGGGCACAGGTTTTTGTGCACTTCCAAAACGGTAACGATAGCCATCCACTTCTTTTTTCAGTTCTACAGTATATCCGTCAAATTGAAGATTCGCATATTGATGGGACTGAAAAAAATAGAAACAGGTATCCGATTGCACATGAACACCGCCTTTCCCAACATTGATAAAGTCAAATTGCTTGCGTGTTAAGTAGTGAACAGTGGTATCGCGAAAATCACTAAAAACATAGGAGAAAAGTGGGGCAGCAATCAGTAAAAACATACCTAAATACACGAGTTTATGTTTGAAAACATAGCGATAAAGTGCCACGATGCTTAAAGCTATGAATAAGCAAACGAGGACGTAAGGCTTAAATGCGAGTAGGATGAATGTCGCGATGAACAAGCCGATGTATTTACGGAACGGCTGGTTTTCTATGATAAGTGAACGCAAAAACACGGAGATGCCAAAGAACATAAATGGCTCTTTCATCATGCTCGAAGTCCAGAAAATAGTGCTTGGAATAAGAAGGATCGTCCAAAAGAAAAATGAATTAGATAGTTGTGTTTTTCCTTTGAAAGTCAAGTAGATGTTTCGAAGCGCTGCAGTAGATAAAAGACACAATGCGGAGAGATGTACAAATACGGAATTGAACGAGATAAAATGAAGGAGGCTATGGCAACGGATCACATTTTTGGCATCATTAATAATGGTTAAATCTCCAGCCGACCAATACCTTGTAGTAGATAAATAGTGTTGTGTAAGTGCTTCCGTTTCGCCAATACCAGTGAGTAAGCGGAAATAGTCGAGTGGGGATTTAAAGAACACCTCATTCAGCAACCGTCCTTCATTGTAAAATCGCTCACCATCATGGCTCAATTCACCAATGCCATAGGTGCGAATATGTACCCAAAATAGCACTAAACCAACACCAACCTTAATCAGGTAGGCACTCGGTAGGATCCAAGGGGAAAGTCCTTCTGTTCTAAATAAACGACTGTAACGGACAAGTAAAAAAAGGAGTACCGTAAACAGAACAGAATAAATAAGCACGATTCGAATTTAATTTGTACAAAATTAATCATTTATATCGCTTTAGACTTCGACAATTTGTCGGAATTAAGGGACAGTTTGTCAGTTTTTTCTCCGTGGCATGGACATTGAAAAGGGCACAGCGCAATTTTAATTTAGAAAAATGAGAACGGGACAAATCAATGTGCAGACGGAGAATATTTTTCCGATCATTAAAAAATTCCTTTATTCTGACCACGAAATATTTCTTCGTGAATTAGTATCCAACGCTGTGGATGCCTCGCAAAAATTACGGGTTTTGGCAGCAAATGGTGAATTTAAAGGTGAGCTTGGTGAATTAAAGGTCGAAGTAATCTTGAATTCAACTAAAAAAACGCTGACTAT